>JAZBLP010000001.1:0-116925 GCA_037033305.1 Actinomycetota bacterium
GCTCGACGCCCCACTGGTCGAACGAGTTGATGCCCCAGATCGTGCCCTGCGTGAAGGTGATGTGCTCGTACAGGGCGATCAGCTGGCCGAGCACCTGCGGGGTGAGAGCGGGGGCGAAGATCGAGGTCGTCGGGCGGTTGCCGGCAAAGGTGCGGGCGGCGACGAGCGCCCCGGTGGTTCCCTCGGCCTCGACCTCTGCGGCGGTCTTGCCGAACGCGAGGGCCTTGGTCTGCGCGAGGAAGTTCGCGAGGAACAGCTCGTGCACGTCCTGCCCGTCGTCGGTCAGCGGGTATGCCGGGTTCACGAACGCGATGAAGTCGGCGGGGATCAGCCGGGTGCCCTGATGGATGAGCTGGTAGAACGCGTGCTGGCCGTTGGTTCCCGGTTCTCCCCAGAACACCTCGCCGGTGTCGGTGGTGACCGGCGTGCCGTCCCAGCGGACGGACTTCCCGTTGGATTCCATCGTCAGCTGCTGCAGGTAGGCCGGGAACCGGCTCAGCTGCTGTGCATAGGGCAGCACGGCATGGGTCTGCGCGTCGTGGAAGTTGACGTACCAGACGTTGATCAGACCCATCAGCACTGGGACATTGCGCTCGAGCGGCGTGGTGCGGACGTGCTCGTCGACCGCATGGAAGCCGGCCAGGAGATCGCGGAACGTGTCGGGTCCGAGCGCGATCGCGAGCGACAGACCGATCGCCGAGTCGACCGAGTACCGGCCGCCGACCCAATCCCAGAACCCGAAGGCGTTGGCTGGATCGATCCCGAAGGCCGCGACCTTGTCGAGCGCCGTGGACACCGCCACGAAGTGGTGCGCGACGGCGTCGGTGCGGGCGTCCTCGCCCTCGGAGATGGCTCCCGAGGCCTGGAGTCCTGCCCACAGCCAATCGCGCGCCAGACGGGCGTTGGTCAGCGTCTCGAGGGTGGTGAAGGTCTTCGACGCGACGATGAAGAGTGTCGTCTCGGGGTCGAGGTCTGCGGTCTTCTGGGCGAGGTCGGTGGGATCGATGTTCGACACGAACCGCGCCTCGATCCCGGCATCCGCGTACGGCTTGAGCGCCTCGTAGACCATGACGGGCCCGAGGTCGGAGCCGCCGATGCCGATGTTGACGACGTGCGTGACGCGCTTTCCGGTGATGCCGAGCCACTCTCCGGAGCGCACTCTGTCGGCGAACGCGCCGAGCGCGTCGAGCACGGCCCGCACGTCGGCATCCACATCCTGTCCGTCGACGACGAGCGCGGGGGAGGACCCGGCCGGTCGGCGCAGCGCCGTGTGCAGCACGGCGCGGTCCTCGGAGGTGTTGAGGTGGCTTCCCTCGAGCATCGCGGCGTACCGCTCGGCGACTCCCGTCTGCTCGGCGAGGCGCACGAGCGCCGTGAGGACATCATCGGTGACCAGGTTCTTCGACAGGTCGACGTGGAGGTCCGCGAGCGGGAACGAGAGACGTTCTGCGCGGTCGGCGTCGGCGGCGAACCAGCCTCGCAGATCGGCGGTGATCGACTCGCGCAGCGCGGCGAGCTCGGACCAGGCGGGAGTGAGTGTCGGATCAACAGGAGCGGTCATGGATCCACGGTACTGCCGGACGCGATGTGGTGACCCCGCGATGACGTCGTGATGTGCCCGGCGCGCCGGGTCGCGCACGCGAGTACACGATGGTGTGCGCGTCGGGGTACGGTTTCCTTCATGGGAAGACTGCGGTATGACGGCACTTCGGAGCCGATCCTCATCGACGACGAGACGCTCGCTCATCTGAAGGTCATCGTCGGCACGAAGCTCCGTCGCCAGGAGAGCTTCATGATGACCTGGCATCCCCGCGAAGGCGGCGATCCCGGCCGTCTCACCGTCTGGATGCACCCGGCCATCCCGCTGCAGTTCCTCTTCACCTCACCGGACCCCCACAACATCGAGAAGGCGCGCATCGAGGAGATGATGCGCGCGCTCAACGCGACGGGCGAGCTCGTGATCGACGACTACGTGCAGCCGAAGCCTCCCACCGGGAGCACTCCGAGGTCGTGAACTACTCGGCGGGGTATCCCTCCGCCCGGAGACTGCGCGCCAGGTGCACGGCATTGCGCGCCGCAGTCGACGTGGCCTGAGCGACCTTCTCGGGAGTCGTGGAGAGGTCCTTGTAGTCGACGGTCTGCATCGCCTCGCCGTTCCAGTAGACCGACGCCTGAGCGGCCAGCGAGTACCCGACGTCGTTCAGTGACTGGAACAGGATCGCGGCGATGTGGTGCGCTCCGTCCTCGTTGCCGACGATTCCGGCGATCGCAACCTTGTCGAACAGGATCGGTCGACCCGCATCGTCGGTCTCGCTCAGTTCGGCGTCGAGGCGTTCCAGCACCCGCTGCGCCACACTCGAGTGCTGACCCATCCAGGTGGGGGTCAGGAACACGAGGATGTCGGCCGCGAGCACCTGCTCGCGGAGGGTGGGCCATTCGTCGCCGTCGCCCATGTCGGTCTCTACCCCCGGGCTGATCGAGTGATCGACGGCGCGCACCAGCTGCCCGTCGACTCCGTGCTCCGCGAGGGCTGTCAGGATCTGCGATCCGAGCAGATCGCTGCTCGATTCCGAGGGAGAGGGCTTGAGTGTGCAGGAAATGGCGAGGGCGGTCAGTCGTGTGCTCATCCCTGTACGAAACCACCGACGGGGCGGGTCGCCCAGGGGGTTCCGTCGCTGATGCGTCTGCGCTAGGCGGTATCCTGGATGACGGCCGCTACGACAGGAGATCCCGTGATCCTCAGCTTCATCTTCTTCATGATCCTCTTCCTCGGAGGCATCTGGCTCATGGGGCTCGCGCAGTCGCTCGAGGACTTCCAGGCGATCGTCTTCATCGCGGGCCTGCTCATCGTGAGCCTCTCGCTCGCGTTCGTGATGCGCGCCAAGGGCTCCGCCACTCGCCGCAAGGACAACTGGTCGGGCAACGCCACCGAGTAGTCAGGCTCGCCTGGCCAGCCGAGCCTCGAGGTTGGCTTTCACCGCGGGCCACTCGGGCTCGATGATCGAGAACTCGACGCTGTCGCGCAGCGCGCCGTTGCGGTATCGGCTCATCGCGCGCATGACACCGTCCTGCTTCGCTCCCAGGCGCTCGATCGCCGCTCGGGACTGGAAGTTGACCCACTGCGTGGTCAGCCCCACCCGGAAGACGCCGAGGTCTTCGAAGGCGTGCCGGAGCAGCAGCAGCTTGGATTCGGCGTTGGTGCCGGTGCCGTGGGCTGACGGGCGATTCCACGTGTAGCCGATGTGCAGCCGAGGGACGTCGGCGTCCAGGTCGTAGAACGACGTGAGGCCGAGGATCCGGCCCGAGGCGTCGAACGCGGTGAAAGGCACCATTCCGCCGCTCTCGATCAGGCCGATGCGACGATCGATCTCGGCGGCGAGCCCGTCGGGGGAGGGCACCGAGGTGTACCACGCCTGCTTCCACAGATCGCCCTCGAGGAGCGCGTCGAGGAGCCCGCCATGATGCGAGGTCTCCAGCGGGCGGAGCTCGACGAGGCGTCCGCTGAGGGTGATCGGTGCCGGAGTGGTGCGGAAGGTCATGCAGCCATTCAATCAGCGTCCGGCTCGACCCCGAGTCACGCCCTCAGGGTGCGGTGCTCCCACTGGCCCCGCCCCATCCTGGCGCCGACATACGTGGTGTCGCCGACGCGGCGCAGCAGTCGCTGATATGCGGTCACGAGCTCGACGGTCACTCCCAGCTCGAAGGCGAGGCTGGCGGGGTGGGTGCCTCGAACTCTCTCAGCCTCGGCGTACGCGGCGGCGTCGATCAGCAGCCTGGCGGCCCACTCGTCTGCTCGGCGCTCCTGTCGCGCACGGACCGACGCATCGGCCGAGGGGACGTGCCCGAGCATCGCGTGGCCCAGCTCATGCGCGATCACGCTGGACGTCGCCCTCACGCTGAGACCAGGGGTGACGCGGATGGTCGCTGTGTGCGGTTCGTAGCCGCCCGGGCGCCCGCCTCGGCGTTCGACGAGGTGCAGCCCGTTCTCTTCGAGCAGGCGAAGGAGGGCTTCCATGATCCTCCTCGGCGGGTGGTCGTCAGTCGTAGAGATCGTCGGTGTCGTCGGCGTGTGTGAGGGGAGACTCGAACGCGACTTCGGATTCATCCTGGCGTCGACCACGGACATCGGTGCGGGGATGCAGAGGGGTGATCGTGGCGTCACCACGGGTGCCCTCGGAACGGAGCCGCTCTTCGGCGCGCGTGATCACCACGTGCGGCGCGATGTCGAGGGCGGCGCTGACCGTGTACAGGATGGGAACCGGGATCGAGCGCTTGCCCGTGACGTAGTTGTCGAGAGCACTCCTCGCGATGCCGACCTCGCGCGCCATCGCGGCGATGCTGCTGCCGCCGGCGGCGATCTCGGCGCGGAGCTGGCGGCCGACCGCCGCATTGAACTGCTCGCCCGGTGTCTTCACGTGAGTCACGATAGCACCGGGATGAAGCCAGGATGCCGTCATACTGGTGCGCGGAACCCTTGTCGGGCCACGCATGCGGCGATACTGTCTATGAATGACGACAGATGTGCGACATGCGGTGGCGGAAGCCGTCACCGAAGAACTGCGCCGCGGGGGACGTGACGCGTCGTGGCTCTCCGATCGGACGGGGATCGCGGGCGCCGTGCTGCGCAGCAAGCTCGCGGGACGGTCCGACTTCACCGTCGCCGATCTGGGCGACATCGCACAGGCTCTCGACATCTCGGTCGCACGCCTGACGCCCTGACCGCACTAGCGTGGGGGTATGAAGACCATCCCCTTCGGATCCGCCACAGCCCCCGCCGTCGTCGCCGGAATGATGCGCATCGACGACAAGGATGACGCTCAGATCCGCGAACTGTACGACACGGCCCGGAGTGCGGGCATCGACTTCTTCGACCATGCCGACATCTACGGCGGCAGCATGCACTTCTGCGAGGGTCGGTTCGCGGACGCCCTGGGGCTGAGCGCTGCCGAGCGCGACGAGATCGTGCTCCAGACGAAGTGCGGCATCCACCCCGCCGAGGGATCGTTCGATTTCTCGTACGAGCACATCGTCCGCCAGGTCGAAGGGTCGCTGGCTGCGCTGCGCACCGACCACATCGACGTCCTCCTGCTGCACCGGCCCGATGCGCTGGTCGAACCCGACGAGGTCGCCAGGGCGTTCGACGAGCTCGAGGCGGCAGGCAAGGTCCGTGCGTTCGGCGTCTCGAACCACACGCCGCGACAGATCGACCTGCTGCGTACGGCCGTCACTCAGCCCCTGGTCGCCAACCAGCTGCAGCTCTCGATCACGCACGCGCCGATCCTCGCGCAGCCGGTCGCTGCGAACATGGCCGGCGAAGATCAGAGCATCGTCCGCGACGGCGGAGGCATCGTCGAATACTGCCGCATCAACGGCATCACCATCCAGGCGTGGTCGCCCTTCCAGGGCGGCTTCTTCACCGGGGTCTTCCTCGGCAACCCGGAGTACGCCGAACTGAACACCGTGATCGATCGGCTGGCGGCGTCATACGGGGTCGCTCCGATCGCGATCGCAACGGCATGGATCACGCGTCACCCCGCGAAGATGCAGGTCGTGCTCGGCACCACGACTCCACAGCGGGTGCAGGATGCCGCGGCGGGCGCCGACATCGAGCTCACGCGCGCCGAATGGTACGAGCTCTTCCGTGCCGCCGGACACCTGCTCCCGTAGCAGGCGCGCGAGACGCGGGCGTCGTCTACCCTGAACACATGCCGTTCCTGTTCTCGCTCCTCGTCATCGCGCTGATGATCGGCGCGCTGGTCGACATCATCCGGCGGGACGACGCGCAGGTGAGGTTCCTGCCGAAGATGGGGTGGATCGTCATCGTGATACTGCTGCCGCTGATCGGCGGTCTGCTGTGGTTCGCGATCGGCAGGGAGTACTCGGAGGCGGGTCTGCGGATTCCCCGGATGCGGCCGTCTGCGCGCCCCGCGGCGCGCCGCCCGGAACCCCGACAGTCCGCGCCGGTCGACTCGCGCAGCACCGAGCAGCAGATCGCAGACCTCGACCGCGAGATCGAGGAGTGGCGACTGCGCCAGGAGATCGAGAAGCGCCGGCACGAGGGCGGCGACGGGTCATCGAGCGGGGCCGCGGACTCGTCGAGCTAGCCGACGTTCTCGAGGTCGAAGGACTCCCGCAGGGCGTCCTCGAGGTGCGGGTAGGCGAACTCGAAACCGGCGAGCGTCAGCTTCTCGGGGATCACCCACCGGCTCTTGAGGATCAGCTCGGTCTCGGTGCGGATGCCGATGGCCCCGAGCTCGAGCATCCACCGAGGCAGCGGCGGGCCGATGCGCACCCCCAGCACTCGCCGCACGGTGGCCATGAAGTCGGCGTTGTCGGTCGGGTTCGGAGACGCGGCGTTCACGGGGCCGTCGAGGGTGGGCGTGACCTCGAGGAAGTCGATGATGCGGGCGACATCCTCGACGTGCACCCAGCTGAATCGCTGCCGTCCGCGGCGTGCGCCGGGGCGGTGGCCTGTTCCGGCGGCGCGGCGTGAGCGGCTGATCGGCCAGGGTCCGTCGTGCTGGGCTCCGCCGAGGCCGAGTCGTGCCAGGTTCTTCAGCGGTCCGAGCACTCCGCCGTGACCCAGGACGATGGCGCTGCGCAGCGCCACCCTGCGCGTATTCGGCAGATCGTCTGCGAACAGCGCGCGCTCCCACGCCTTGGCCACCTCGACGGAGAACCCCGTACCGACCTCACCTGAGGACTCGGTCATCGGCCGCTCTTCGGCATGGCGGTAGATCGTCGCCGTGGACGAGTTGATCCACAGCGCCGGTGGGCTGGCCGCCTTCGCGATCGCCGAGCTCAGCGCCGCTGTCGTGTCGAGCCGCGAGCGGAAGATCGCCGCACGGTTCTGCGGTGTGTAGCGGCAGTTCACGCTCTTGCCCGCGAGGCCGATCACGAGCGATGCGCCGTCGATGGCGCGATCGATCGCCGCCTGGTCGTCCCAGGAGATGTCCGCGCCGGATCGCGAGACTGTGATCACGTCGCGGCCCGCTGAGCGCAGCCGGGGGATCAGGTACTGCCCCATGAAGCCGGTCGAGCCGCCGATCACGACCGGACCTGCGGAATGGGGCGTCGGATCCGTCACGGGGTCTCGCTCTCGATCGCGTACTCGAAGAAGCCGGTGTACTCGTAGACGCGCCCGAGCAGCGGGGCGTCGATGGTCATGTTCACGTGGTGCCGCTCGCGCTGTTCGTCCCACCGCTCGACGAGGCCGATGCGGGGACTCAGCAGACGTGGCGCCGTGATGCGCAGGCGTCCGAATCGCATGCCGACTCGGCGAATGGTCAGCACGACCGCTCCGTCGCGCACGTCGATGTCGAAGGTGGTGACGACGGTGCGGCGAGGGCCGATCTCGTTGCGCAGGATGCGATTCGCGCCGAGGGTGACGACGTCGGGCATGACCCACGTGCGTCCGGGCAGTTCGAAGTGCCGCACGGCCAGCGCCTCGCCGGCGACCGTGCGGTTCTCGATGCGGAACGGGACGTCGCGCTCCCACCCGGCGAACGCGACGCCGAGGGCCTCCGCGATGCGGAACGCCGGCCACAGCCAGCGATGGCGGGAGCCCGCGCTCGTGAACACTCCGGTGCCCACGCCGACATGGCCGTCGGGGATCGTGCGGAAGTACCAGGCGGTCTTCGGGTGGAGCTGCGAGATGCGGTCGCCGAGCGCGCGTTCGTAGGGCGAGCGTCGATCGGTGCCGGGTGCTGTCACACCCTCACCCTAGCGAGAGGCCGGACGCAGCAGTCGGTCGAGCAGGGCGAGCGCCTCATGCTGCGGGGCGGCGTCGTCGAGCAGCCACTGGGTCTGCAGGCCGTCGGAGGCGGCGACCACAAGTGCGGCGACGGCCTCGGCATCCACGTCCTCGCGCATGCGACCGGTGTCCTGCTGCTCCCGCACCAGCGTGGCCATGTCCGTGCGCAGGCGTGCGAAGCGCGTCGTCGCGAACTCGCGAGCAGCCGGGTGCCCCTCTTCGAGCGCGCTCGCGACGAGCATGGAGTAGAGCTGGACGAGGCCCGGGACTTCACGGTTGGTGCGCGCCGATTCAATCATCCGCTCGACGGGAGTCGCATCGGCCGGGAGGGCGTCGGGCTGCTGGCGGCCGGGCGCCGTGCTCTCCTGGTAGACCGCGACGAGCAGCTCTTCGAGCGATCCGAAGTAGTGGGTGAGGGCGGCGTGCGTGACGCCCACGGCGCTCGCGATGGAGCGGAGGCTCGTGCGGTCGGCACCGCGAGCGGCGAAGACCTCGATGGCGCGGTCGAGGATCTCCTGGCGGCGGGCGATGCCCTTCGCGTAGGCACCGCGCTGCCGCGGGCGATCCTGAGCCTGACTCATGGTGCGAGTCTACAGATCGAAAACTTCCGCGCGGAGGTATTTGGTGATAGCGTGCTCGGACAGACGGGCGAAGACAGCCCGCGCGTCACCGACGACCGAAGGAGACCCCGTGGCGATTCAGACCTCCATCCAGCTGTTCACGATCAAGGATCAGCTCGAGACCGACCTCGAAGGCTCGCTGAAGGAGGTCGCCGCGAGGGGCTTCACGGCCGTCGAGCCCTACGACTTCGTGCGCCGGGCCCAGCCGCTCGCGGACGCGCTGTCGGCCACGGGCCTGACTGCACCCTCCGGCCACGCGTTCCTCGCCTCGGAGTCGTTCGTCAATCCGGACGGCAGCGGCACCACCCTTCCCGTGCCCTCGCCCGCCGAGGTCTTCGCCGCCGCGAAGGTGCTCGGCATGGGCACCGTCATCGACCCCTACACCGAGCCCGCACGCTGGGAGTCGGTCGAGCAGATCCAGGAGACCGCGCGCCTGCTCAACGATGCGGCCGCCGTCGGCGCCACTGTCGACGTGCGGGTCGGCTATCACAACCACGCCCACGAGCTCGAGGCCGTGTTCGACGGCGTCACCGGACTCGAGGTGCTGGCCGGTCTGCTCGACGAGCGCGTCGTGCTCGAGGTCGACCTGTACTGGGTGGCGCGCGGCGGGGTCGACCCGGTCGCGCTCCTGCAGCGCCTGGGTGATCGGGTGATCGCGGTGCATGCGAAGGACGGCACGCTCGACCCCGCGCTGCTGAGCGCCTACCCGCCCGCCGACCAGGTCGCCGCCGGCGAGGGCACGGTGCCGCTCGTCGAGGCCATCGCAGCCGCTCCCGCTCTCGAACTCGCGATCGTCGAGTTCGACCACTTCGAGGGCGACCTCTGGGATGCCGTCGAGCGCAGCCGCGTCTACCTCGACGAGAAGGTCGCCCGCTGATGGCGATCGGAAACGGCCCCGTCGGCGTCGGGATCATCGGCGCGGGCAACATCAGCGATCAGTACCTGTCGAACCTCACGACCTTCCCCGACGTGCGTGTGATCGCGATCGGCGACCTGCTCGAAGAGCGCGCGAAGGCGCAGGCCGAGAAGTACGGCGTTCCTCGCGCCGGCGGTGTCGACCTCGTGCTGAGCGACCCTGAGATCGACATCGTCGTGAACCTCACCATCCCTGCCGTGCACGTCGAGGTGTCGGAGGCGATCCTCGCCGCAGGCAAGCACGTGTGGACGGAGAAGCCGATCGGCGTCAGTCGCGACGAGTCGCAGCGTCTGCTGGAGAAGGCGGCGGCCGCAGGACTCCGTGTCGGGGTCGCCCCCGACACGGTGCTCGGACCCGGGGTGCAGACCGCGAAGCGCGCGATCGCCCGCGGCGACATCGGTCGCCCGCTCTTCGCCCAGACAACGTTCCAGTGGCAGGGGCCGGAGATCTTCCACCCGAACCCCGCGTTCCTCTACGCCAAGGGGGCGGGCCCCCTGCTCGACATGGGGCCGTACTACGTCTCAGCACTCGTGCACGTGTTCGGTCCGGTGGCTGCGGTCGCAGCCCTCGGGCTCCAGGGGGCTCAGACGCGCACGGTGCAGGTCGGCGAGCTCGCCGGACAGGAGTTCCCGGTCGAGATCCCCTCGACCCTGAGCGTGCTGATGGACTTCGAGCAGGGTGGGCAGGCGCAGAGCCTCTACAGCACCGACTCGCCTCTGCTGCGCCAGGGCATCGTCGAGATCACGGGCACGGAGGGCACGATCGTGATCCCCGATCCCAACACGTTCAGCGGCCCGATCACGATCACCCGGCCACTGTCCCGTGTGTTCGTGCCGCCGGAGCCGACCGTGCAGGACATCGTCGACGTCGAGCAGGAGGGCGTCCTCTCGGGTCGCGGAGTCGGACTGCTGGACATGGCGCGCTCGATCGCCGCCGACCGGCCGCACGTCGCGACGGGCGAGTTCGGCTACCACGTCCTCGACACGCTGCTGTCGATCGAAGAGGCTGCCGAATCGCGCAGCTTCGTGCAGGTCGAGAGCACGATCGACGAGGTGGGCTCGCTGAACGCCGACTTCGATCCGTTCGAGGCGACACTCTGAGATCAGCCGATGTGGCGGCGGAGGGGTCAGCGCGCCTTCGTCGCCACATAGCGATCGACGTTCGCAGGTGAGAGCACCTCGCGGGCGACCATGATCGCAGCGCCCAGCACGGCGGCCCGGTCGCCGGCCTGCGACTGCACGATGGCGAGATGCTGGGTCGCCAGGGGGATGGATCGCCGATAGACCACCTCGCGCACCCCGGCGAGAAGGTGCTCGCCGGCGCGTGCGATGCTCCCGCCCAGCACGATGATCGATGGGTTGAGCAGATTGACGACGGTCGCGAGCACCTCGCCGACGTCTCGCCCGGCCTGACGGGTCGCCTCGATGGCGGCGGCATTGCCCGAGCGGACGAGATCGACCACGTCTGCGGGACTGTGCGCGGCATGCCCCGCGTCCCGCAGCGCGGCGGCCAGAGCCGACCCGCTCGCGAGCGCTTCGAGGTCGCGCTCGTCGCCGGGCTTCCTTGCCGAGCCGGCGCCGTTCGGCACCTGGACGTGCCCCAGGTCGCCGGCCGATCCCTGCGCCCCGCGCTGCAGCTGTCCGCCGGCGATGATGCCGGAGCCGATGCCGGTCGAGACCTTGACGAACACGAGGTCATCGATGTGCGGCCAGATGGTGGTCTGCTCGCCGAGCGCGAGGATGTTCACGTCGTTGTCGACGAGCACCGGCACGTCGAACGTGCGCTGCACGTAGGCGGGGATGTCGAAGCGGTCCCAGCCGGGCATGATCGGTGGGTTGGTCGGTCGCCCGGTCGAATGCTCGACGGGACCGGGCACGCCGATCCCCACACCGAGCAGAGGGATTCCGGCGGCAACGGGCGCCTCGAGCAGTGCGGCGCCGTCTTCGAGGATGAGGTCGAGGAGACGCTCAGGCCCGTCGCCGATGTCGATCGTGCGGGTGCGCGAGTCGAGGATCACGCCGGCGAGATCGGCGACGGCGCTGGTGGCGTGAGTAGCGCCGAGATCTACTGCGAGCAGCACTCCGGCGCGGGAGTTGAACGCGAGTCGCGCGGGCGGGCGACCACCCGTCGAGACGGCCTCGCCTGCCGGTCGCAGGAGGCCGGCGGCAAGCAGGGCGTCGACCCTCAGTGCGACGGTCGACCGCGCGAGGCCCGTGATGGTCGCGAGCTCGGCCTTGGTGCGGGCGGTGCCGTCGCGAAGGATCTGGAAGATCTCTCCCGCCCCGGGGTTCGCTGCCGCGGCGGTGCGGAGTGCGTCGACCATTGCGTCAGTAAACCACAGACTTGCGCCGGGACTCGGTCTACTTCCGATTCGTTACAAAGAACTTTTGACAAAGAGCTAGCAAAAGTTCCGGAGCCGTGTCAGACTCACCGCCATGACAACGGATGTCACAGACACCGGTCTCGGGACGATCCGAGTCGGCATCCTCGGCGGGGGATTCATGGCTCGCGTGCACCGCACGGCGGCCCGGGACGCAGGAGGCGAGTTCCGCGCCGTGGCCACAGGCTCCGCGGCGGGCGGGCGTCAGGCCGCGGATCAACTCGGTGCCGGCCGAGCCGAAGCCGATTCGGCTGCGCTCCTCGCGGCGGATGACATCGACGTCGTGCACATCTGCACCCCCAATGCCACGCACGCCGACCTGGCGCTGCGCGCGCTGGAAGCCGGCAAGCACGTCATCTGCGAGAAGCCCCTCGCCACGAACGCGGCAGACGCCCGTGAACTCGCGCGTGCCGCGGACTCGCTCGGCCGCGTCGCCGCGGTCCCCTTCGTCTACCGCTACCACCCGATGGTGCGGGAGGCGAGGACCCGCGTCGCCCTGGGCGGCATCGGGGAGCTCCTCACGCTGGACTGCTCGTATCTGCAGGACTGGATGCTGCTCTCCTCGGACGACGACTGGCGGGTGCGGTCGGCATCCGGCGGGGCATCGCGCGCGTTCGCCGACATCGGCTCGCACCTCTGCGACCTGATCGAGTTCGTCTCCGGCCAGCGGATCCGTTCGCTGAGCGCCCGCACCCGGCGGGTGTTCGCCGAGCGAGCCGGACGGGCGGTCGACACGGAGGACATCGTCGCGATCCTCGTCGAGACCGAGTCCGGGGCCCTCGGCACTCTGCTCGTGTCGCAGATGGCGGCCGGACGCAAGAACGCCCTCACCCTCGAACTGCACGGGACCAGGCAGACCCTGCGCTTCGAGCAGGAGCGGCCGGAGGAGCTGTGGATCGGCATGCGCGAGGAGTCCCGGCTGCTGCTGCGCGACCCCTCCACCGCATCGCCCGACTCGGCTCGTCTGCAGCGCGTGCCCTCGGGGCATGCCATGGGCTACCAGGATGCATTCAACGGCTTCATCGCCGACGTGTACGCGGCGATCGGCGGTGCGACCCCTGACGGACTGCCGACGTTCGAAGACGGTGTCCGCTCGGCGGTGCTCACCGAGGCGGTACTCGCCTCGGCAGCCGCGGACGGACGATGGACGGAGGTGGCGGCATGACCGCGACGATCACACAGCCGGTGCTCGAGGTGTCGGGCATCCGCAAGTCGTTCTTCGGAGTGGAGGTGCTGAAGGGCATCGACTTCGACGTGCGCCCGGGGGAGGTGCACGGCCTCGTCGGCGAGAACGGCGCGGGCAAGTCGACGCTCATGAAGATCGTCGCCGGTGTGCAGCCCGCCGACGACGGCGTGGTGCGCTACCGCGGCGAGGAGGTGCGGCACGCTCATCCGCGGCAGGCGATGGACGACGGCATCGTGACCGTCTTCCAGGAGTTCACACTGCTGCCCGAACGCACGGTCGCGCAGAACGTGTATCTCGGACGCGAGCCCCGCCGCGGCGGCTTCGTCGATCAGAAGACGATGATCCGTCGCACCGGCGAGCTCCTCGCCGACCTCGGCGTCTCATTCATCGACCCGCACTCCCGTGTCGGTTCGCTGACCGTCGCCGAGCAGCAGATCGTCGAGATCGTCAAGGCGCTGTCCTTCGAGGCGCAGGTCATCTCGATGGACGAGCCGACCGCCGCGCTGAGCGACCCCGAGGTCGAGCTGCTGTACGCGATCATCCGCCGGCTCACGTCTCGCGGAGTGGCGGTGATCTACGTCTCGCACCGGCTCAAGGAGATCTTCGATCTGTGCGACCGCATCACGATCCTCAAGGACGGCGCTCTCGTGTCGACAGATGAGACGAGTGCCCTGACGACCGACGAACTCGTGCGCCGCATGGTCGGTCGATCCATCCAGTCGTACTATCCGGATGCCGTGGTCGGCACCGTCGTCGGCGAGCCGCGGCTGGAGCTCGACGGCTGCGGCAACGCCTTCGTCGACGGTGTCTCGCTCACCCTCCGTGCGGGCGAGATCGTCGGGATCGCGGGACTCCAGGGATCCGGACGCACCGAGCTCGTCGAGGGGATCTTCGGCATCGACCCGTTCGTGCGGGGCTCGATGCGGGTCGACGGCTCGGCAACGCGCATCACGAGCGCGCGGGCGGCAGTGCGAGCGGGACTCGCCCTCGTCTCGGAGGACCGCAAGGCCCAGGGACTCGCGCTGGGGCAGTCGGTGCTCGACAACACACTCCTCGTGATCCGCAGCGTCTTCACCGCGCGCACCGCTTCGTCCCGCCGCGAGGTTCCCGGGGTGCTCAGCGCACTGGAGATCAGCTCCCGTGGGCTCGACCAGGAGGTGCGGTTCCTCTCGGGCGGCAACCAGCAGAAGGTCGTGCTCGCCAAGTGGCTGCTCACGCAGCCGCAGATCGTGCTGTTCGACGAACCGACCCGCGGCATCGACGTCGGAGCGAAGTACGCGGTCTATCAGCTCATGCGCGACCTCGCGGCGCAGGGAAAGGCGGTGCTGATGGTGTCGAGCGAACTGCCGGAGGTGATCGGGATGAGCGATCGGATCCTCGTGATGCACGACGGTGAACTGGTCGCCGAGCTGCCGGCGGGATCCGCCGAGCACGAGATCCTCGGCGCAGCGACGGGCGCGATCGTCGACGGGGGTGCACGATGAAGCGACTTCGGATCGACTCGACGGTGATCGTCCTCGGCATCCTCATCCTGACGCTCATCGTCGGCGCGATCCTGGTCGGCACCGTCGGTCGCAACTTCTTCAGTCCCGGCAACATCCGCGACATCCTCACCGGCATGAGCGTCCTCGGGCTGGTCGCGATCGGTCAGACCCTCGTGGTGCTCGGAGCATCGCTCGACCTGTCGGTGACCTACGTCGTGAGTCTGTCGAGCCTCCTGGCGGCCACCATCATGAACGGCAACCCGGCCAACATCCCGGCAGCGGTCTCGATCACTCTGCTCGTGTGCGCCGGGATCGGACTGGTCAACGGCCTCATCGTCACCGTGCTGAAGGTCAACGGGTTCATCGCGACGCTCGGGGTGGGGCTGATCCTGCAGGGGATCCTCAACACCAACTTCGAGGGCTCGGCGGGCAGCGTGCCGTGGGAGTTCCAGCTCATCGGCGCCACCGGCGTCGGCCCCGTGCCCGTGTCGACGATCATCATGATCGCACTCGCCGTCGTCGTCTGGCTGCTGCTCAACCGCACGCGCACCGGCGCCCATCTGTATGCGGTCGGCGGCGACCCCGAGATCGCGCGCCTGTCGGGTGTGCGCACCCGCCCGCCGCTGATCGCCGCACACGTGCTGTGCTCCGTCTTCGCAGGCCTCGCCGGACTGCTGCTCGCCAGCCGTCTCGGGGTCGGGAGTCCCACGGTCGGGCAGCAGGGCGGCTATGCGCTGCTCTCGATCGCGGCGGTCGTGCTCGGCGGCACCCTGCTGCTCGGCGGGCGCGGCTCGATCTGGGGCACCATCGGCGGCGTCGCGATCCTCGCGGTCGTCGACAACGTGATGAGCGTCATGCAGGTCAACCCGTTCCTGAAGGACGTCGTCCGCGGCATCGTCATCGTCGCAGCGGTCGCGGTCTACAGTCGGCGCTCGATCGTCCGTCGCCGCCCGCGCTTCGGCACCGGCGGCACGAGAACCGGGGGTGACGACGCCGCCAAGGCGGCCGAGTCCGAGATGGCGGCCGCTGCGTCAGAGCTCGCCGATACGAGCGCGGTGTCGGAAGGAGGCAGGTCGTGAACGCTCTGCGCACACTCGTGAGCCCTCGCGGCGCGGTGTTCCTGCTGCTGGTGATCCTGCTCGTCGCGGTCATGATCCTCAACCCGAGCTTCGCGGAGCCGGGGCAGCTCATGCGGTTCATCCAGCGCGTGGCTCCCATCGCGATCGTCGCGATCGGTCAGTACTTCGTCATCATCGCGGGCGAGTTCGACCTGTCGCAGGGGTCGCTCATCACCGCGCAGGTGATCGTCGCAGGCAACCTCGTCGGACAGGACGACTCCCGCACCATCCCGGTGCTGCTGCTCATGATCGTCTTCGGCGTGATCATCGGACTCGTGAACGGCGTGATCACCACGCTGCTCAAAGTGCCCTCGTTCATCGTCACGCTCGGCATGATGCTCGCCCTCCTCGGCGGAGTCATGTGGTGGACCGGGGGAGCGGCCACGGGCAACCCCGCAGACAGCTTCCGCGAGATCGGCCGCGGCGGCATCCGCGACGTGCCGGTGCTCGAGTTCATCCCCTGGGCGGTGTTCATCCTGGTCGGCTGGCTCGCGCTCGGCATCTGGATCACCAAGCGCCCGCTCGGCAAACTGCTCATCGCGGTCGGCGACAACTCGACCGCGGTCGATTTCGCCGGAGCACGCACCGCCTGGGTGACGACACGGGCGTTCGTGATCTCATCGCTCTCCGCGACGCTCTCGGCCGTGCTGCTCGTCGGATACGCCGGAGTGCATCCCTCGGTCGGCCGTGGCTACGAGTTCGTCGCCATCACCGCCGTCGTCCTCGGCGGGGTCGTGCTCGGCGGAGGCCGGGGCTGGATCGTCGCCGCGGCAGCCGGTGCGTTCGCCCTCGAGGCGCTGTTCATGCTGCTGAACATCGCCGGGGTTCCCTCGACGCTGCGCGACGCCGTGCAGGGCGTGATCATCATCGCCGCGGTGGCCTACTCCGCCGTCGCCTTCCGGGCACCGCGACGACGGGGTCCGCAGCCGTCTCCCGAGCCTCCGAGCACACACACCTCAGAACCCGTAACAACCAGCACCATCCACACAGAAACCAGAGGAGATTAGCAATGCGACGATCGATGAAGATCGCCACCGCAGGGGTGGCTCTCTTCGGCCTCATCGCGCTCGCCGGGTGTACGACAGACCCGTCCGTGGCGCCGGCGGAGTCGGAGAACCCCGAGGAGTCGGCCGAGACCACCGAGTGGTTCGACCAGGAGCTCTTCGACAAGCAGATGGAGGAACGGGCTGTCGAGCCCCAGGGACCGGCGGACGAACCGTACCTCCAGCACATCAACGCCGAGATGGTCGACACGTCGGCGTTCGCCAGCGAGGGTGCCAAGAAGGCGTGCTTCGCGAACGCCTCGATCTCGAACCCGTGGCGGCAGACGGGCTGGATCACGATGAACGAGCAGCTCAAGGCTCTGCAGGAGGCCGGCGCGATCAGCGAGATGGAGACCCGCGACGCGCAGGACTCGGATGACACGCAGATCGCCGATATCGACTACTTCATCGCGGAGGGCGGCTGCGACGTCTTCCTCATCTCGCCCAACAGCACGGCGGCGATGACACCGGCCGTGGAGCGCGCATGCGAGACCGGCAAGCCGGTGATCGTGTTCGACCGCGGCGTCGACACCGACTGCCCTGTCACGTTCATCCACCCGATCGGCGGATTCGCGTGGGGCATCGACACCGCCGAGTTCCTCATCGACAACCTCGAAGAGGGTGACAAGGTCGTGGCGCTGCGCATCCTCCCCGGGGTCGACGTGCTCGAGCACCGGTGGGCCGCGGCCGAGAAGCTCTTCGACGAGGCGGGGATCGAGGCCGTGGACTACTTCACGGGCGCCGACCCCGCAGAGATCAAGAGCATCATCAGCGACGAGCTCGCCAAGGGTGACGTGCAGGGGATCTGGATGGATGCCGGCGACGGCGCCGTCGCTGCGATCGAGGCCTTCGAGGATGCCGGCGCCGACTACCCGGTGATGACCGGCGAGGACGAGATGAGCTTCCTCCGCAAGTGGAAGGACACGGGTCTCACGGGCCTCGCGCCCGTCTACTCGAACTTCCAGTGGCGGACGCCGCTGCTCGCCGCGCAGATGATCTTCGCCGGCGAAGAGGTTCCGAAGGAGTGGGTGCTCCCACAGAAGCCGATCACCGAAGCCGAGCTCGACGACTACCTCGCCGCCAACGAGGGCATGCCGGACGGGCACTACGCGAAGTTCGGCGGGGAGAACCTCCCCGGCTATCCGACGGTCTGGCAGGAACGTCAGATCCCTTGACCACGAAGGATGCTCCCGCCCTTCCCTCCGCACCCCGCGGATGGGAGGGTGGGAGCACTCGCGTCATCCCCGAAGGAGCAGGATGCCTCGCACGATAGCCGTCAACACGTGGGTGTGGACGTCTCCGCTCACCGACGCGACTCTCGAGCCGCTCGCGCGCAAGGCAGCGGGGATGGGGTATCAGGCGCTCGAACTTCCGCTCGAGAGCGTCGGGGACTGGGATCCGGCGCGGGCCCGCGACGTGCTCGGCGATCTCGGCCTCGGTGCGATCGTCGTCGGCGCCATGGGGCCGGGGCGTTCGCTGCTCGCTCAGGCGGGCGATGTCGAGGCGACGCAGGAATACCTGCGCTCGTGCATCGTGGCGGCAGCGATACTCGGCTCCACGGTTGTCGCCGGTCCGTTCTACGCACCCACGGGCGCGACCTGGCGGATGTCCGTCGACGAGCGCGAGCAGGTCGTGCGCGAGCTGCGCACGAACCTCGAGCCGGTCGCGGCCGAGGCGGCGGCCGCCGGCATCACCCTGGCCGTCGAGCCGCTCAACCGCTACGAGACCAGCGTGCTGAACACCGTGGAGCAGAGCCTCGACGCGCTCGCGCCGCTGCTCGGCGCAGGGGTGGGGCTCGCGCTCGACACCTACCACCTGAACATCGAGGAGAAGAAGCCTGCGGAGGCCATCCGCGCGGCGGGCTCGGCGATCGCCCACGTGCAGGTGTGCGGCAGTGATCGGGGTGCGGTCGGCGACGACCACACCGAATGGCCGGAGATCATCCGCGCTCTCGACGACGTCGGCTATCGTGGCCCGCTCGGGCTGGAGAGCTTCACGGGCGACAATGCGACGATAGCTGTCGCCGCATCGGTATGGCGACCACTCGCGGCGAGCCAGGACGAGCTCGCCTCCCGCAGCATCCAGGCACTGAGAGCACTCGGCGCCTGACCCGTCACGCGATACGAAGGAGTGTCCATGACCACGCACCCGGTCACCCTGTTCACCGGTCAGTGGGCCGATCTGCCCTTCGAGGAGGTCGCCCGGCTGGCGGCCGACTGGGGCTACGACGGCCTCGAGGTCGCGGCATCAGGAGACCATCTCGACCTGCAGCGAGCCGACGAGGACGACGCGTACGTCGCCTCACGCCGCGAGATCCTCGACCGCCACGGACTGCAGATCTTCGCGATCTCGAACCATCTCGCGGGCCAGGCGGTCTGCGACGCACCCATCGACTTCCGTCACCAGGCGATCCTGCGCGACTACGTGTGGGGCGACGGTGAGGCCGAGGGCGTGCGCGCCCGTGCGGCCGGGGACATGAAGCGGGCGGCACGGGTCGCCCGCAAGCTCGGGGTCGACACCGTCGTCGGGTTCACCGGCTCGTCGATCTGGCCCTACGTGGCGATGTTCCCGCCGGTGCCGGCATCCGTCATCGAGGACGGGTTCGAGGACTTCGCCGCCCGCTGGAACCCGATCCTCGACGTGTTCGACGGCGAGGGCGTGCGGTTCGCGCACGAGGTGCACCCGGGGGAGATCGCGTACGACTACTGGTCGTCGGTGCGGGCGCTGGAGGCGATCGACCACCGCCAGGCGTTCGGATTCAACTGGGACCCGTCGCACATGATGTGGCAGAACATCGACCCGGTCGGGTTCATCGTCGACTTCGCCGACCGGATCTACCACGTGGACTGCAAGGACACCCGGATGCGGCCGCATAACGGACGCGCGGGAGTGCTCGGCTCGCATCTGCCGTGGGGCGACCCTCGGCGCGGGTGGGATTTCGTGTCGACCGGCCACGGCGACGTTCCCTGGGAGGACGCGTTCCGCGCTCTCGACGCGATCGGCTACGGCGGTCCGATCTCCATCGAATGGGAGGATGCGGGAATGGACCGGCTGCACGGCGCCCCGGAGGCGCTCGCCTACGTGCGCTCGCTGCTGTGGCCCGCGCCCACCGCGTCCTTCGACGCCGCCTTCAGCAGCCAGCAGACCGGGGACGCATCATGACCATCCAGCACACCGTCGTCTTCCGTCTCGTGCACGAGGCGGGCAGCCCGGAGGAGCGGGAGTTCCTCGCGACGGGCAGAGCGGTGCTGACCTCGATCCCCGGCGTCGAGGACTTCGCGATCCGTCGCCAGGTGAGCCCGAAGAGCGACCTCGAGCATCAGTTCTCGATGGTGTTCCGCGACCGTGCCGCGTACCGCGCCTACGACGCGCACCCGGCGCACACCGCGTTCGTGTCGGAGCGCTGGCTGCCCGAGGTCGCGGCGTTCCAGGAGTACGACTTCGAGGAGTGACGACGTGGTCGGTCGGCGGATCAGGCCGAGTCGCGCAATCTCACTAGGCGCTCATGCCCGGTCTCTTCGAGCTCCGCGATGCCGTCGCGCGACTTGAGGAAGTCCGAGAACGACCGGTAGCCGAGGGCCTTCTCGCTGAACGACGGGTCCATGCGACGCATGTGCGTCTTCACCGCCGAGCTGTGCAGCCAGTCGTCGGCGTCGGCCTTGTCATGTCCGAGGCGCAGCGCGCGGTGCAGCAGCTCCGTAGCCTCGCTCTGCTCGGTGCCCTCTCCGTGCTCGTCGAGCTTGAGGGATGACGGCGGTACCGCCGCCGCTGCGGCGGCTTTGGCCTTGGCGGCCTTCGTCGGCGGTCGCGACTTGGCCTTCGCCGCGGGTTCAGCGACGGGCTCGGCCACCGGTTCGACCGCGGCCTCCGGCGCTGCCACGACCGGCGCGGCGGCGGTCTTGCTCGGACGCACGACACCCGGAAGAGAGTCGTAGGCCTCGAACTCGTCGCATGCCGCCGCGAGGGACTTGGCGGTGGACCCCGCGACGCCGACGCCGATGACGTAGCGACCCAGGCGCTTGCAGCGCTGCGCGAGCGGGACATAGTCGCTGTCTCCGGCGACGATCACGACGTGCGTGAGGTCGGGCAGACGGAACATGTCCTCGACGGCGTCGACGGCGAGGCGGATGTCCGCGCCGTTCTTCGCGTAGGCGGCGGCCGGGAAGAGCTGCACGAGGTCGACGGCGCGGGCCACGAGCTGCGAGCGGTAGACCGCGTTGACGGGCGAGGACCAGTCCGCGTACGCGCGGGTGAGCACGAGGGTTCCGAAGGACGCCGCGTAGTCGATGATCGCGCCGACCTCGATCATGGCCCGGGAGAGCCGCTCGGTGACCTCCGGATCGGTCGGGTTCTCGGTGATGCGCTGACGGTCCTTGCCGTAGGCGTTGCGGCCGTGCACACGGTCGTACCAGGAGATGACGATGTTGTCGAAGTCCAGGTAGACCGCGACGCGGGCGTCCGTGGCCTCAGCCATGATTCGCTCCTTCGCGCGGGTAGCGCACGCCGATCTGCGCGCGGATCTCGTCGAGCGTGCCCATGATCGCGACGCTCTCGGCGATCGGCAGGATGTCGCCCTCGAGCCGGCCCTCATCGACGAGGCGCTCGGCTGCCAGCGCCTGGTACTGCATGCCGCGCCCGTCGACCTCCGATGCATACTCCTCGACGACCGTGCCGTCGGGCTGCACCACGCGGAAGGCGGTCGGGGTGTACCAGACGCGGTCGATGTCGATGCGTGCGGCCGTGCCGACGATGCTCGCGGCGTTGGGGCCCGCGGCGCGCGACGACGAGAGCGTGGTCGAGATCGCCCCGCCGTCATGGGTCATGACGGTGGCGACCTCGGCATCCGCTCCGGTCTCGATCAGGCGGCCGACGGCGTGGATGTCGGTCGGCGCACCGAGGATGTCCCACACGAACGAGATCGGATAGATCCCGAGGTCGAGGAGGGCACCGCCTCCGAGCTCGAGGGCGTTGAGGCGGTGCGCAGGATCGGAGGGGAGCAGCTGCGTGTGGTCGGCGCTCACGGCGCGGATCTCGCCGAGTGTGCCCGCGGCGATGATCTCGCGGATGCGGACCATGTGCGGCAGGTAGCGCGTCCACATCGCCTCCATCGCGAGCAGACCCCGTTCGGCTGCGAGATGCTGCAGGTCTTCCGCCTCGGCGCGGTTGAGGGTGAACGCCTTCTCGACCAGCACGTGCTTGCCGGCTTCGAGGGCGAGGCGGGCGTTCTCGTGATGCATCGGATGCGGCGTGGAGACGTAGATGATGTCGACCTCGGGGTCGGCGACGAGCGCCTCATATGAGGGATGCGCGCGAGCGATGTCGAAGCGGGCGGCGAACGCGTCGGCCGATTCCTGCGAGCGTGAGCCGACCGCCACGAGATCGAGCCCTGCGGTGCGCAGATCGGATGCGAACGCGCCGGCGATGCCGCCGGTCGCGAGGATTCCCCAACGAAGACCAGTCATCATCTCAGCGTAGGGGGTGACGCCGACAGCCGCACGATCAGGGCAGCGCCGCGAGCGTGCGCTGCGGGACGAGCGGGAAGACCTGCTCGGCGATCCGCTCGAGCTCCTCGTCGAGAGGCGACGCCTGGATGAGGAGAAGGGTGATGCCGGCATCCGCGTAGTCGTGGATGCGTTCGGCGACCTGCTCGGCCGTGCCCACGAGGTTCGGGCGGAGGCCCCGGGTGCCGACCGAGTACTCCCGGCGTGTCAGCTCGAGCGACAGCTTCGAGTTGCGCTGGAACTCCTCGAACGAGGCGTAGCCGGGGGAGTCGGGGTCGACCGTCGTGATGCGGTCGAGTTCGCGCTGCGCCTCGGCCTCCGTGTCGCGCACGATCACATACGCCGGCATTCCGAACTCGGCGATCGGGCGGCCGTGCAGTCGCTCGGACCGGGCGTTCATGTCGCTCACATTCGCTCGTACCTCGTCGAGCGTGCCGCCGTGCATGACGTAGGCGTCGGCGAAGCCCGCGATCGACTCGCGCCCCGCCTCGCTCTCGCCGCCGGCGAAGACCACAGGGTGGCTCGACGGCTTCGGCTCGACGATCGTGCCGTCGAGGGAGTAATGAGACCCGGCGAACGTGAAGGGCGTGTGCTGCCACAGGCCGTTCAGCACCGCCACGAACTCCTCGGCCTGCACGTAGCGCTCGTCGTGCGTCGTGAACTGCCCGCCGAACTGCCGGGCCTCCTCGGCCCACCAGGCGGCGACGACGTTGAGGGCTACGCGCCCCGGCGCGATCTGATCGAGCGTCGACACGGTCTTCGCCAGCACCGCGGGCAGATGGAACCCCGGGCGCACGGCCGTCATCACGCGCAGTCGCTCGGTCACGGCGAGGATCGATGCCGACAGCGACCAGGCTTCGAGGCTCGGCGCGTCGACGCCCTTGCGGTCGTTGAGGTACAGCTCGGGCACCAGGGTGGTGTGGAATCCGAGCCGATCGGCCCGCACCGACACCTCGCGGATGTAGTCCCAGGTGGCGGCCATGCGGCCCTCATCGGTGACGTTGCGCAGGAATCCCCCGTAGACGGGGGTCCAGTAGCCGAGGTCGATTGCCATAGTGCTCCTTGGATGGTCGGATCGGACCGCGTTCAGGCCAGCGCGAGCGCGTGATCGAGGTCGGCGATCAGGTCGCGCGGATCCTCGAGTCCGGCTGACAGACGGATCGTGGTGAATGAGATCCCTGCGGCGCGGCGCTGATCGGCGGTGAGGTGCGAGTGCGTCATCGACGCCGGGTGGTTGACGAGGCTGCGTGCGTCGCCGATGTTCGCGACGAGTCTGATGACCTCGAGCGAGTCGATCACTCTCGCCACCCTGCTCTGCGTCTCGGCGTCGTCGGGGACGGCGAGGTCGAAGGAGAACACCGAGGGGCCGCCTCGTGGCAGATAGCGCTGCGCGAGCGGATGCCAGCGGTTGCCGTCGAGGCCGGGGTGGTGCACGGTCGCGACGGCCGGATGCTGCTGCAGATGCCGGGCGAGGGCGAGAGCAGTGGCGCTCTGGCGCGACACCCGGAGGTCGAGGGTCTCGATGCCCTGCAGGATCTGCCAGGCGTTGAACGGCGACAGCGATGGCCCGAGGTCGTGCACGTACTTCGACTTCACGAGAGCGGCGAACGCCTGTCCGGAGCCGAACCGCTCCCAGAGCGCGAAGTCCCCGACCCGCGTGTAGGGCTCGGTGAGCTGGGGCCACCGAGCCGGATCGCGCCCGAAGTCGAAGGTGCCCTGATCGACGACGACACCGCCGAGGGACGTGCCGTGGCCGCTGAGGAACTTGGTCGCCGAGTGCACCACGAAGTCGGCGCCGTGTTCGCCCGGGCGCACCAGGTGGGGCGTCCCGACCGTGTTGTCGATCACGAGCGGCACCCCCGCGTCGTGCGCGATGTCGGCGACAGCGCGGATGTCGAGCACCTGTGCGATCGGATTCGCGATGGACTCGCCGAACAGCACACGCGTCTCGGGGCGGATCGCCGCCCGCCACGCCTCGGGGTCGTCCTGATCGACGAAGGTCACCGGGATGCCGAAGTCGTCGAAGGTCTCCTGCAGCAAGTCGACGGTGCCGCCGTAGAGCTGGGAGGCGGCGACGATGTGGCCGCCGCGACCGGCGAGCGCGAGCAGCGTCACCGCGACCGCGGCCTGCCCTGAGGCGACGGCGACCGCCGCGACGCCACCCTCGAGGGCGGCCACGCGCTCTTCGAGGATCTGCTGCGTGGGGCTCGCATTGCGGCTGTAGAGATTGCCGACGGAGCGCAGCGCGAAGAGGTCGGCGGCCTCGGCCAGCGATGCGAACTCGTAGGCGGCGGTCTGATAGATCGGCGGGACCGCGCTGTTCTGCGGGGTGCCTGGTACGTAGCCCGCCTGGATCTGCCGCGTGGCGAACTCGGTCACGCGGCCACCGCGATGCTCTCGTGCGTGCGGACGATCGCGGTGTGGGCGTCTCCGGTGCGCAGGCGCTCGAGCCACAGCACGAGCGAGGCCGCGACGCTGCGGTGCGACTGGTCGTTGAGCGCGTCATGCAGCCCGTCGACCGTCTCGACGAGTTCGAGGTCGGGCACCGTGCGCAGCGCCGCGAGGAGGTGAGGCAGGGGCGACACGCTGTCGGCGCCTCCGTGGATCGCGAGCACCGGCACCTCGATGGCGGCAAGATCGGCGGATGCCGGGAGCGGCTCGGCGGCGGCGAGGGACTCGGACGACGCCTCGGCGGCGAGAACCCCGAGATGCAGCGGGCAGGCCGTGCGCTGCTCGTCGGAGGGCAGATCGAGCTCGGCGTCGACCAGGGTGCCCACGACGACGGCTGCGTCGACGGCCGCCCCGCGAACCACCTGGTGGAGCACGGCGGAGGCTCCGGCATCGGACCCGACGAGCACCCGAGGGCCATCCGTCGTCTGTGCGAGCCAGGAGCTGGCGGCCTCGACGTCTTCCTGGAAGACGGCGACGACGTAGCCGTCGGAGCTCAGGCGACGGCCGAAACGCTCGTAGACGCCTGCGCGCTCGCCGCGGCCGGTGACGAGGGCGAGGGTGCCGCGGACGCGGGCAGGCGGCGCCCAGAGCGCGGGGGAGGTGGTCGTGGTCATGGTCCCATCCTCCGATCGGCCTCCGACACTCGGGGAGCATGTGTCGCCGTGTTGCGCTCCGTTTCGCTGCGCTTCCGCGTCGATTGGCGGGCGCCCGACGTCGCTCATACTTTCAGGTGCATGACCGAACCCCTCATCATCGGCGCCATGGTGCGCACACTCGGCGCGTATCCCTCCGGTTGGCGTCAGCCGGGCGCGCATCGCGACCCGTCGACGGATGCCGACCTCCTCCGCCACATCGCGCGTGAGGGAGAGGATGCGGGGCTCGACTACCTGTTCTTCGGCGACTGGCTCGCCACCGGGCCCGACCTCGAGTTCCGCGACCCCTATCTGCTCGCCCGGATCGACCCGGTGAGCGCCGTGCTGTTCCTCGCCGGGGTCACCTCCCGCATCGGCCTCATCGCGACGGTGAACACGACCTACGCCGACCCGTACGCGACCGCGCGCTCGCTGGCATCCCTCGACGTGCTGACGGGCGGACGCGCGGGCGTCAACCTCGTCACGGGCGCAGAACCCCGCGCTGCGGGCAATCACGGCCGAGACGCACACGCCGACAACGAGAGCCGATACGACCGCGCCGAGGAGTTCGTGATCGCGCTGCGCCGACTGTGGGACTCCTGGAGCGAGGACGCATGGATCGCGGATGCGGCGCGCGGCGTGCTCATCGACCCGGACGGCCTCCGCGGCGCCGACCTGCGGGGCGAGCACGTCCGGGTCTCGGGGCCACTGAACGTCGCCCGTCCGCCGCAGGGGCGGATCCCCCTCGTGCATGCGGGAACCTCGCCTCGGTCGCGCGCGCTCGCCGCGACCGAGGCCGACCTCGCGCTCATCGCCGCCCCGAACATCGCGGACGCGATCGCCACGCGCCGGCAGCTGCGCGACATCGCGGCCGAGTCGGGTCGCTCGCCCGAGAGCCTGGCGGTGATCGCGCCCGTGCTGCCGGTGGTCGCGACATCGGATGCCGACGCCCGCCGCATCGTCGAGCGGCTGCTCGCCCTGGTCCCGCTCGACGAGGGGCACCAGTCGTCCCGTACGGGGTTCCCGGCGAACCGATCGGTCTCGGCCCTGGCCGACGCCCTGCGCATCGACGCCGACGACCCCCTGCGGTCGGCGGGATTCGACGAGGTCGTGACGCACGATCAGGCCGCGCGGCTCGGAGAAGGGGGAGCAGCTCTGATCGAGCGGCTGCGACTCATCGCCGGGCTCCGGGTCGGCGACGACGGTGCGACAGCGCTGACCTGGCGCCACCTCGTCGCAGCCCACGCCGTGCCGGCCGCTTTCGTGGTCGGCGACGCGACCACGATCGCCGATCACTTCGAGACCTGGCGCGACAGGGGCGCAGCCGACGGGTTCAACGTGCTGTCGGCGTTCCAGCCCGCGCAGTTCGAGGCCTTCACCCGCCTCGCCGCTCCCGAGCTGCGTCGTCGCGGGCTGCTGGGGCGCAGCGACGGGGACTCGTCGACCCTCCGTGACCGTCTCGGCGTCGGCGCCGGGCAGCGTGCCGCATCTTCGCTGCTCGTCCGCTGAACCGCCTCATCCGTTACGTCGGATTGCGCCCGGTGACCTGGCATGACGTCTCGTGACAGGCCGGGTCCGCACATGACGACCCCATTCGCCCCTCGGTCGTGAGTGTCCCTAGCGTGACGTTCACCCGCACACCGCACCACAGCATCCCGTCCAGGAGGACCCGCATGAACCGCCGTCTCATCCGCGCAGCCGCCGTTGCGCTTCCGCTCGTCCTCGCGGCGGGCCTCGCCGCCTGCGCGTCCTCACCCGCTCCCAGCGGCACCTCCGCCGATGCGGGCGACCCCGTCACCGGAGGAACGCTGACCTACCTCGAGCACCAGACGTTCACGAACCTCTACCCGCCGCAGGCCGGCTTCTACCCGAACGGCGGCGTGGTCAACAACATCACCGCCCGGCTCACGTGGCAGAACCCCGACTCGCTCGAGATCGAGCCGTGGATCGCCTCCGACTGGACCGTGAACGACGACGCCACCGAGTACACCTTCACCCTCAAGCCGGATGTGACGTTCTCGGATGGCACGCCGGTGGACGCCGCCGCCGTCGCCAAGAACTTCGACACCTACGGTCTGGGCGACCCGGAGCGCGGCCTGACGGTCTCGGAGGCGATCAACAACTACGCCTCGAGCGAGGTCGTCGACGACGACACGGTGACCTTCCGTTTCTCCGCCCCCGCGCCCGGGTTCCTGCAGGCGACGTCGACCATCAACTCCGGTCTCCTCTCGCCCGCGACGCTCGACGGCACGATCGAGGACTTCGGGGCGGGCAACGCCGAGGAGATCATCGGAGCAGGACCCTTCACCCTCACCGACGAGAAGCTCGGCACCGAATTCACCCTCACCGCCCGTGAGGACTACGCCTGGGCACCGGAGAGCGCCGAGAACCAGGGGCGCCCGTACGTCGACGCCGTGCACGTGCTCGTCACCCCCGAGGACTCGGTGCGCATCGGATCGCTGCTCGCGGGGCAGGCCGACTACGTCCGATACGTGCAGGCGTTCGACGAGGACCGCGTCGAGAGCGCGGGCTTCACGCTCTACGCGCCGCAGACCCGCGGCGTGAACAACTCCCTGTCGCTGCGTCCCGAGAACCCGCTGCTGAGTGACATCAAGGTGCGTCAGGCCCTGGTCGCCGCGGTGGACGCGCAGGAGGTCGTCGACACCCTGTTCACCGAGAACTACCCGGTCGCCACGTCGGTGCTGTCGCAGGAGGCGCTCGGCTACAAGGACGAGTCGGAGCACTACGCCTACGACCCCGAGAAGGCGGAGAAGCTGCTCGACGAGGCCGGCTGGACGGCAGGGGCAGACGGCATCCGCGAGAAGGACGGCGAGCGCCTGGCGATCACGGTCTACGAGGCCGCGCCCCAGCCGCTGTCGAAGCAGACTCTCGAACTGATCGCCCAGCAGCTCGCGAAGGTCGGGGTGGAGCTCACGGTCAAGCCTGCGGATGCCGGCTCGTACGCCGAGGACACCCGTGACCCGCTGAAGACGGGCTTCTATCACTCGATGGTCGGCCGTGCGGACTTCGACGTCATCAAGAGCCAGTACTACACGAAGAACCGTGACGCGCTGATCTCGAACGACGCCGAGCTCGACGCACTGCTCGAGGCGGTCGCCTCCGAGCCCGACACGGAGAAGCGCGCCGAGGCATCGCAGGCGGTGCAGGACTACATCGCCGAGCAGGCCTACGTCATCCCGCTGTTCGAGGAGCCGCAGGTCTACGGCGCCGCCACCTACGTGCACGGTGTGGACTTCGAGTCGGTCGGTCGCCCCACCTTCTCGGGTGTCTGGCTCGCCGAGCACTGAGCGTGACAGACACGGTGCACAGATGAGATTCGTCCTCCGACGAGCCGGGCAGGCCGCGATCGTTCTGATCGCGGCCTTCACGGCCACCTTCTTCCTGCTGCAGCTGCTGCCGGGAGACGCGATCCTGATCAAGTTCTCCGACCCCAGCCTCGGGCTGTCACCGGAGCAGCTCGACGGGATCCGCGCCACCTACGGCACCGATCTGCCGTGGTGGCAGCAGTACGCGCATGCGGGTCTGGGCTTCGCGGCCGGGGATTTCGGCTTCTCGACGCAGTTCGGCACCCCGGTGCTCGACATGCTCGCCGAGGCGCTGCCGTCGACCGTGCTGCTCGCGTCGCTGGGTCTCGTCGTCGCCCTGCTGATCGCCGTGCTCGTCGCAGGGCTCTCGTCTCTCGCGCCGTTCGCGTGGCTGCGCGACGGCATCCGTCAGGTGCCGGGGCTGTTCGTCGCGGTGCCGGTCTTCTGGCTCGGCATCCTGCTGATCCAGGTCTTCTCGTTCGGTCTCGGCTGGGTGCCGATCGTCGGCGCCGACCCCGTCGCCGGGCTCATCCTCCCCGTGCTGACCCTCGCTGTGCCGATCTCCGCCCCGCTCGCCCAGGTTCTCGTGCGGGCGATCGACCAGGTGCAGGCACAGCCGTTCATCACGGTGGTCCGAGCCAAGGGCGCGCCGCCGTCGTGGGTGCTCACCCGTTCGGTCGCGCGCAACGCGGCGCTGCCCACGCTCACGATCGCCGGCGTGCTGTTCGGCGAGCTGGTGGGAGGAGCCGTCGTCACCGAGACCGTGTTCGGTCGCACGGGCATCGGCCGTCTCACCGAGCAGGCCGTGTCGAACCAGGACATCCCCGTGCTGCAGGGCGTGGTGCTGCTGTCGGCGCTGGGCTTCGTGCTCATCAGCTTCGCCGTCGACCTCGTGACGCCGCTCATCGACCCGCGCCAGCGCACCCTCTCCAAGACAGGAGCATCGGCATGACCGTCGCCGCCGTGGCCGCATCCGTCGACACCCCGCCCGACACACCGCAGCAGGATGCCGGGACGATCACCCGATCTCCGCGCCGCGCGCGCGGACTGCTGGCCCTGCCGTGGGGCCTCTACCTCGCGATCGCCGTCGTCGCGCTCGCCGTGCTCTGGGCCGTGATCCCCGGTGTCTTCGCACCCGGCGACCCGCTCACCGGCACTCCCGCCGACAAACTGCTGCCACCGAGCGCCGCGCACGTGTTCGGCACCGACGCGCTCGGTCGCGACCTGTTCGGCCGCGTCGTGCATGGCGCGGTGCATTCGCTGTCGGGCGCGCTCATCGCCGTCACGGTCGGTCTCGCGCTCGGCACCCTCCTCGGTGCGGTCGCCGGTGCGATCGGCGGTGTCGTCGATGACATCCTGATGCGCGTCGTCGATGTGCTGCTCGCGATCCCCGGCCTGCTGCTGTCGCTGTCGGTGATCATCCTCCTCGGCTTCGGCACGGTGAATGCGGCGATCGCCGTGGGCCTCGGCAGCGTGGCAGCCTTCGCCCGCCTGATGCGGTCGGAGGTCGCGCGGGTGCGCCGCAGCGAGTACGTCGAGGCGGCGTACGGCAGCGGCGGCACATTCTTCACGGTGCTCCTTCGTCACGTTCTGCCGAACTCGCTCACGCCGATAGTCGCTCTCGCCGCCCTGCAGTTCGGCACCGCGATCCTCGCCATCTCGACGCTGGGCTTCCTCGGCTACGGTGCGCCGCCGCCCACCCCCGAGTGGGGGCTGCTGATCGCCGAGGGGCGCAACTACATCGCGACCGCCTGGTGGCTCACCGCGCTGCCCGGACTCGTCGTGGTCGTCGTGGTGCTCAGCGCGAACCGCATCTCGCACCGCATCGGAAGGAACCCGCGATGAGCGTGCTCACCGTCGACGGCCTCGCCGTCTCATACGCCACTCGAGCCGGTCGCCGTGAGGTGGTGCACGGGGCCTCCTTCGAGATCGCCGAGGGAGAGGCGCTCGCGCTCGTCGGAGAGTCGGGGTCGGGAAAGTCCACCACCGCGCACGCGCTGCTCGGCCTGCTGCCCGAGGGCGGCAGGGTCGACCGCGGCACGGTGCGTCTGGGCGATCTCGACATCTCAGGATGGACGGATCGCGCGCTGCGCGGCATCCGCGGTCCCGAGATCGGTCTCGTGCCGCAGGATCCGGTGACCTCGCTCGATCCCGTGCGCCCGATCGGCGCGCAGGTCGGGGAGGTGCTGAAGCTGCACGGACACCGCGACCGGCGCTCCCGGCGCGCACGGGTGATCGAGCTCCTCGACCGGGTCGGCATCGATGATCCGGATCTGCGCGCGAGGCAGTACCCGCACGAGCTGTCGGGTGGGATGCGCCAGCGCGTGCTGATCGCGTCGGCCATCGCGCTGCGGCCACGGCTGCTGATCGCTGACGAGCCCACGAGCGCTCTCGACGCGACCGTGCAGCGCAAGGTGCTCGACCTGCTCGACGAGCTGCGCCGCGAGGAGGGCACGAGCATCCTGCTGGTCACCCACGACCTCGGCGTCGCGGCCGACCGTGCGCAACGACTCGTCGTGCTCGAGGACGGTCGCATCGTCGAACAGGGCGCCAGCGGGGACGTGCTGGCGGCCCCGTCGGACGCCTATACGAAGCAGCTGCTCGCCGATGCCCCGGCGTTCACAACCGGGTTCCGTCGCCCCGAGGCTCCGCCCTTCCTGCGGGATGCAGCGGCCGTCGCGGCCGAGAACCCGTTCGCGATCACCGCGTCCGGTCTCGTGAAGGAGTTCAAGGTCGCGGGCCGTGAGCGCTTCCGAGCGGTCGACGACGTGTCGTTCCGGGTGCGGCGGGGGACCACGCATGCCCTGGTGGGGGAGTCGGGATCGGGCAAGACGACGACCGCGCGCCTGATCACCCGCTTCCATGAGCCGGATGCCGGCACTATAGGGATCGACGGCGTCGATGTGACCGGGCTGTCGGGCCAGCGGCTGCGGGCGCTGCGCCGACGCATCCAGCTCGTGTATCAGAACCCCTTCGCATCGCTGGATCCCCGCCAGCAGGTCGTTGACATCATCGCCGAGCCGCTGCAGAACTTCGGTGTGGGCTCGCGTGCCGAGCGCAGGGATCGGGCGCTCGCCCTGATCGACAGGGTCTCGTTGCCGAGCGATCTCGCCCAGCGCACGCCTCGGGAACTCTCCGGAGGGCAGCGGCAGCGGGTCGCGATCGCCAGGGCGCTCGCGATCGACCCCGAGATCGTCGTCCTCGACGAGGCGGTGTCGGCGCTGGACGTCACGGTGCAGGCGCGCATCCTCGAACTGCTCACCTCTCTGCAGGCGGAGCTGGGCCTCACCTACCTCTTCATCTCGCACGACCTCGCCGTCGTCCGCAGGATCAGTCACACCGTCTCGGTGATGCGCCGCGGACGCATCGTCGAGGAGGGCGTGACCGAGGAGCTCTTCCACGACCCGCAGCACGACTACACCCGGGAGCTGCTCGCAGCGGTGCCCGGACGAACGGAGCAGCCCGCATGACCGGACCCACGATCGCCTTCTTCACCCGGCTGCTCGACGACGCGTCGCCCGCCGAGCGCTATGCGCTGGCCACCGAGCAGATCCTCCACGCCGAACAGCACGGCATCGGCCGCGCCTGGGTCGCCCAGCACCGCTTCCGCGCCGCGGAGGGCGGGCTTCCCTCGCCGCTCGTCTACCTCGCGAGCGTCGCGGCGCAGACCACGCGCATCCGCCTCGGCACCGGCGTCATCACACTGCCGCTGGAAGACCCGGTGCGCGTCGCGGAGGATGCGGTGGTCGCCGACCTCCTCGCGGGCGGACGCCTCGATCTGGGCCTGGGCAGCGGAGGGACGCCCTCGTCGTTCGTGCCGTTCGGCGAAGACGTGCGCGACAAGGCGCCCACCTACGACCGCAAGCTCCGGCTGCTGCTCGACGCGCTCGCGGGACGCGACATCGGCGCCGACAACACCCTCTACCCGGATGCCGGAACCCTCGGCGACCGCATCTGGCAGGCGACCTTCTCGGCACCGGGCGGCTATCGCGCCGGCATCCATGGGCACGGGCTCCTGCTCTCGCGCACTCAGCCGCGGTCCACGGACGCACTGCACGCCCCGCTCGCGGCGCTGCAGGACCCCATCATCGACGCATACCTCGACGCTCTGCCCGACGCCGCAGCCCCGCGTATCACCGCGTCGCGCACCGTGTTCGTCGCAGATGACCGCGCCGAGGCCCTGCGGTTCGCCGAGGTCGGCCTGCGCCGCGCCGCCGAAGGATTCCGGCGCCAGGGGCAGACGATCCCCGGCGACGACCTCGACGAGCTGATCGTCGCGCTCGACACCCATCTCGGCACCCCCGAGCAGGTCGCCGAATCGCTCGCCGCCGACACGACGCTCGGCAGGGCCACCGAGGTCGCGTTCCAGGTGCACTCGGTCGATGCCCCACACGAGCACGTGCTGCGCTCGATCGAGCTCTTCGCCGAGCAGGTCGCACCGGCCCTCGGCTACACCCTCACCGACACCATCAAGGAGAAGGCATGACCACCGACATCGTCGATCAGATCGTGGGGGTGACGCCCGAGCTCGACGCGCTGCGGCGCCGTCGCCCTGTCACCAGGGAGCAGCTGCAGGCGAGCTTCGACGCGCTCTTCAGCGCCGTCTCGACGGCGGAGGTGTCGCAGGCCGAGCGCGAACTGATCGCCGCTTTCGCCACGCGTCTCGTCGGGGACTCGGATGCGACGGGCACGTTCTACGCAGACCGAGCCCTGGCAGCCGACCCGCAGCGTGCGGCGGTCGTGATCGCCGAGGCCACCGATGCCGCAGTGACCGGACCCTTCGGCTCGTACACCGAAGCGGGCCTGCAGGATGAGAACACCGAGGGTGAGCGCTACACGCCGTCAGACGAGGTCGCCGACGTGCTCGGCGAACGTCTGGCCGCGGCTCTCGCTCACACGCATCTACTCGTCTTCCGTCCGCGCGAATCCGCGGCCGCCGACATCCAGCGGCTGCTCGATGCGGGCTGGTCGGCCGACGGCATCATCACCCTGTCGCAGCTCGTGTCCTTCCTGGCGTTCCAGCAGCGCGTGATCACCGGCCTGAGCGTTCTCTCCGCTGCCGGCATCGCCGCGGCATCCGATTCCGAGGAGGAGGCGGCATGACCGAGCTTCTGCACGACGACGCACCCCACCCCGAGGCGTTCACGCGAGCCGAAGTGGGCTGGACTCCGCATCTGCCGCCCCTCGCGGAAGACGAGCTGACCGAGCGCCACTACGACGGTCTCGTCGACGCGTCGCGGGCGAAGAACGACTACTTCCGCCTCCTCGCGCGCGACCCCGAGGTGCTCAAGGCGCGCACTCTCGTCGACAAGGACATCTTCTACAACGCGAAGGAGGGCCTCCCTCGTGCCGAGCGCGAGCTCTCGGCGACCGCCGCCTCACGCCGCAACGGCTGCGTGTTCTGCGCCTCGGTGCACTCGCGCTTCGCGGCGCACCGCAGCAAGCGGGTCGACGATGTCGACCTGCTGCTCGATGAGGGCGTGGACGCCGATCTCGGTGAGCGGTGGAACGCGGTGGTCGCGGCCTCGGTCGCCCTGACCGACACACCGAGCACGTTCGGCGCCGACGAGATCGCCCGCCTGCGGGCGGCGGGACTCGACGACCTCGAAGTGGCCGACGTCATCCACGGCGCCGCCTTCTTCAACTGGGCCAACCGCCTGATGCTCTCGATCGGCAGGCCGGTGGCTCCCGCGTAGCCCGAGCAGGAGACTCGAGACCAGCCCACCCCGCAGGCATCACCGCCGGGGTGGGCTGGTCGTTTTGCGAGAGTATCGGCATTCTGTCGAGTGTCCCCATATGACGACGGATAGCTTGCTAACGTCGACGCATGGTTGCAGGGGAGACGTCCTACGACGTCGACACCGACGTCTTGAGGGCGATGGCGTCGAAGGTGCGTCGCATCGTCGCCGGGCTCGCTTCGTGTGATGTGATCACGCCGGGTGACGCCGGGCACGAGTGGGTGGTCGAGGCGGCGGCGAGCTTCAGCTCGGCTTGGACCGACGGGCTCTCGGCGCGTGTGACCGACACGGAAGACTTCGCCGACAGGTTGGATACGACCGCTCGCGTGTTCGATGACGGCACCGACGCGGCGAAGGCCGAGGTCGACGCGATGATCTGGGCCGGCTGATGGAGCTGGGGCAGACCCAGTCGGCGACCGACCTCGTGCCGGGCTCGGTGTCTGAAGTGAGGACGGCCGCGGAAGCCTGGAAGGCTCGCGGCGCAGACGCCGTCCGCGTGCGCGACGACCTCGCCACGCTGGACGACGACGGCACGTGGAAGGGCGCCGCCTACGACCTCTACCTCGAACGGTTCGAACGCCAGCTGTTGCACTGGAAGCGCGCGGGGGAGTGGCTCCGCGCGGGAGCGAGCGCACTGTTCACGTGGGCCGACGCGTTGCAGTGGGCGCAGGACGAAGCCGACCGTGCGATCACTCTGTGGAACGACGCGGAGCAGCAGGCGGCTGCGGCACTGATCGCTCATCGCTCGCATGTGCGGGAGTTGCGGGTCGGCCAGGGGCTGCGGCATCCCGACGCCGACGTCCCCTTCGTCGATCCGTCAGGTCCCGCGCATGACGAGGCGCGCGAGGTTCTCTTGAACGCGCGGATGACTCTCGAGGTCTTCGCGCGGGACTGTGCGACCCGGTTGGACGAGGCCGCAGATGGGGCTCGCGTGCCGCTGACGGATGCGGAGAGCGCGACACAGACGCAGCACGGAATGACCGAGGCGATCTTCGCCCTCGCCGTCGTCCAGCCGTTCCAGGCGACGATGGACATGCTCGCCATCTCCGCTCAGACGCTGTGGGAGCACCCCGACATCATCCTGGAGCTCCTCGACGGCGCTGCCACGTTCCTCGGTGGTGCAGCCGTTGCGGCCGGAGGCGGTGGGCTCACTGCCACCGGCGTCGGCGCGCTCGCGGGGGCGCCCGCACTCGCCGCTGCCGGGGTCGGCGTCGCGGGGATTGGCGCTGGGCTCATGGGGGACGCCGCGGGACGGTGGCTTAACGAGTCGGCCCGTCTTGGGGCTGAGGGCCCGCCACCGCACCCTGTCCACGGTGGTCGAAACGTACTCGGCCACTACAACGGTGACGGACAACGACCCTGGCTCGATGCGGAAAAGATCGGGCTCGATCAAGTGGCTGCCGACACAGGGAAGGATGTCTTTCGCGACAAGGTACGAGCGACCATCGATGGCTATCATCACAATCCTCAAGCGACCTCTGATCAGATCCGCTACTACGACGGATACTTCGAGAATGCCGATGGGACGTACACAGGCATCGAGGTCAAGTCCGGCACTGGAAGCCGCGACGCTGCCCAACGAGGCTTCGATGGCACAGTGAGTCCTGAACGACCGGCAACTGCGATCCTGAATGGCGAACGAATTCAGATCACTCGAGTAATTCTGGAGACCGTGAAATGAACCAGCCGACACATATCCGGCAGATCAACGACACGACGCGGGGCGCACTCGTCGACTATGTGCGCCCGTACCCAGATCAGATCCGGTACTCCCTGCATCAATTGAACGGGACGTCGACATGGGCGTGGAGCCTGTGGCGTGCCCCAGAAGGTGCGGATCTACTGGACAGTATCCCCTTCAGCGACGAGTACATCCAGTGCGCGGGGGCAGCGGACGCGCTCAGTATCGAGGTGCGCTACGTCGATCCAGTCGGCATCGCGCACCAGTGCGTGGTGGGTCGACCCGCTGTAGAGTCCTCCGGCGAGCCGACCGAAGTGGTTCGGTGGGATGAAGGGCGCCACTCCACCAAGGTCTTCCCGAGCGAGGTGTTCACCGCAGACGAAGCAGCCGTGATCTTCTACACGTACTTCCTCACCGACAAGGTCGCACAGCCCTACACTCTGCGCGAAATCGACATGACCATTCCCGAGCCCACGGTAGGTGAAGCATGACGATGATCACATCACTGACGGCGGGATCGAGAACGGATCATGAGCGACTACGGCCCGTTCATCCAGGCCGCGGGCTCCGCTTCTACACCTACTACCTCACCGATGCAGTCGCGCAGCCCTACGTGCTGCGCCAACTGGATCTCTCGCACGAACTCTCGGAGGAACGATGACGCTCTATGGTCCATTCGCTCAGGTGACGCCCAGCGGTCAGAACGGGTGGCTGACGGACGACCACCGGCCGATTCCCGATCAACTGCATCGCATGCTCGGCCTTCTCGGCTCAGAACAGAATTACACCTACAGCATCTGGCGCGGCGCTGATCCGACCAGCATCGTGGGGTTCCGTGACTCTGCGACGGACTCATTCATGCAGGCCGCCGGTTCAGGCGACGGGGTGACCGTGGAGGTGCGGCTCCCTGGGCCCGACGGCGAGAGTCACCTGTATACGGTGGGGCGCTCGGAACCCGCGGACGGCGCGACGACTCTCATCCCCATCAGCGACGACCGCGCGGTGCGGGTGTTCTCGAACGAGGTCTTCACCGCCGACGAGGCCGCGATGATCTTCTCCACCTACTACCTGACGGACACCGTCTCGCAGCCCTATGTCTTGCGCGAACTCGACCTCGCACAGGAACTCTCGGAGTTGCGATGACAGACGGCGCCGGGCGCACGTACTCGGGACTGGTGAAGAACGGGGATGGCCCGAACACCTATACCGCGATCGTGATTCTCTTCGGTCCAGCGGTCGATCACTACTGCAGCCCGGAGAGCTTTGAGAGGCACTTCGACGAGGGGGTCAACGCCGGCACGCCCGCGCATGGGGAACTCGATGGGGAAGCAATCGTCATCACTCGAGTGGAAGTGGAGATCATGCCGTGACAGATCACAGAACCCTCTCACAGCACCTCTCGGAGCTTCGATGAAGGTCTCCGTGCGCCACGACGCGGTGGCAGAGACTGTCGCGCAGCTCGCACTCGCCGTGAAGGCCTTCGAGCGCGAACTCGACGCTCTCGATTCCGAGATCGTACGGCTGAGATCCGCGTGGAACGGAGAGGCGCAGCGAGCCTACGACCGGGCTCACCAGGAGTGGTCCGCGGCGATAACACGCATGCGGTCAGCGCTCGCCGAAGCCACGCGCCGGCTGATCACCGCGAACTCGATCTCGATGGCCGCAGCCTCCACGGCCGCCCGCGTCTGGTCCTGAGGCTCTACGGGATCAGGACGATCTTCCCTGAGGCCTCGCCGGACTCCACGAGTTCGTGGGCCTGCACGGCTTCGGAGAGGGGGAGTTCGGGCCCGAGCTCGATCGTGAAGTCGCCGGCCGCGATCAGGTCGACGGTCGCCGGCAGCGCCTCGGCCCGCCAGGCGAGCTCCTGCTCGGTCAGCGGCGTGGGGGAGCCTCCGGAGAACGCACGGATGCCGAACGATGCAGCGTCCGGGCCGCGCACGATCGTCGCGATGCGGTCGCGGTCGGCGACCAGTTCGAGCGATGCCTCGATGGCTTCGTCGGTGCCTGCGCAGTCGAGCACGACGGAGACGCCGTCCGGAGCGGCCTCGCGCACGCGCTCGAGCAGCCCCCCGCCGTAGGCGACCGGGATCGCGCCCAGTTCACGCAGCTGGTCGTGCCGGGCGGGGCTGGCGGTGGCGACCACGGTGGCCCCCCAGGCGACGGCGAACTGCACGGCCGCCTGTCCGACCGAGCCCGAGCCGCCGTGCACGAGCAGCACATCGCCGTCCTGCACCCCCAGCGACTTCAGGGCCTGGTAGGCGGTGCCCGCGGGGATGCCGATTCCCGCGCCCTCGGCGGCCGTGACCGCATCCGGCAGGAGCGCGAGGTGCTCGGCCGGCACCGCGAGCAGGCTCGCGTAGGTCCCACGCGTGTCGCGGATCGCGACACGGTCGCCGACGGCGAATCCCTCGACGTCATCGCCAAGCGATTCGATCACCCCTGCGCCGTCGAATCCGACCGTGCGCGGTTCCTCGATGGGCGGAGACGGCCGCTTCGCCGAGCGAAGCTTGGCATCGATGGGGTTGACGCCCGCCGCCTCGATGCGCACGACGACCTCGCCGCCGAGCGCTATGGGATCAGGCACTTCCATCTCGTGCAGCACATCAGGGGAACCGAACTCTGTGTAGACGATCGCGCGAGCCATGGATTCAGGCTACCCCCGAGACGACAGCACCTTCATGATCCGCTGCGGTGAGACCGGCTGAGCGGTGCCGAGGCGCTGCGCGAACACGCTCACCCGATACTCCTCGAGCAGCCAGCGCGCCTCGATCAGGGCGGGCGACGCGTCCGGGGCGAGCGGGATCGTGCCCCCTGCATCCTCGAACACCGTCGCCATGCGCTCGAACTCGCTCATGCGGGTGCGGTCCTTGCCTGGCTCGTTCGCGAGGGTCTTCAGTCGATCGAGGATCCCGTCGAGGTACCTCGGGAAGTGCGCGAGGCGCTCGACGCCCGCCGCCGAGACGAACCCGGGGTGCAGGAGTCCCGACAGCTGCGTGCGGATGTCGTTCAGCGGCCCGAGGAGCGCGAGCGAGTTCTGCGATTTGATGCCGCGCTCGACGTCGCGGGTCTTCGTGAGGATGCGGGCGACCAGCGACACGCAGGCGAAGAGCTCGTCGACGAGGGACGCCGACACGGCATCCCTCACACGGACGAACTCGGCTTCGGTGCGGATGAGGCCGCCGGGTGCGAGTCGATCGATCGTGCTCTGCACGACGGCGGCCCGACAGTCCTCGATGAGCGCCGCAGCGGACTGGTAGGGAGACGCCGCGAGGGCGAGCTTCTCCTGGCTGGTGAGGTGCTGCTGCACATACGACGAGGGCGAGGGCACGCCGAGCAGCACGAGCCGCAGCACACCGGCGCGGGTGGCTGCGACCGCCGCATCCGCCGTGGCCTCCACTCGCACCGAGACGGTCTTGCCCTGATCGACGATCGCCGGGTAGCCCCGCACCACTCCGCCGGCGACGCGGGTGTCGAGCACCTCTGGCAGGTCGCCGAAGGTCCAGGCGGTGAGGCCGTGCTTCTCGATCGAGGCGGGCGCCGTGGCCGGCTGCGGCCCGTTGCCGGGCCCGGGCCGACGAGGCGGCGAGGCGATCGACCGCGCCACACTGGTGCGCGCCCGATCGGCGAGTTCGGCCTGCAGCGCGCTGAGGTCGCGGTGCGATCCGACCACCCGACCACGTTCGTCGACGGCACGGAAGTTCATGCGCAGGTGCGCCGGGACGCGCTCCTCTTCGAAGTCGGCGGCCGAGACGAGCTGATTCGCGAGCGGTTGGATCAGGCGGGCGAGCGCCTCCTTGAGGGTGCGTGTCGGGAGGCCGCCGTGCGACTCCGGGCCGTCGCCCGCGAGCTCGGCCCCGAACTTGTCGGCCCAGTCGGCCGCGGGCACCACATGGCGGCGGATCGCCTTCGGCAGTGCGCGGAGCAGCCCCGTGACGAGCTCGGCGCGGAGGCCCGGCACCTGCCAGTCGAAGCCCCTGTCCTCGATCTGCGCGAGCAGGGGGAGCGGAATCACGACGCTGACGCCGTCGTCCGCGGCGCCCGGCTCGAAGCGGTAGGCGAGCCCGAGCACCTGGTCGCCCTGCGTCCACCGGGTCGGGAACTCGCTCTGATCCGCTCTGCTCTCATCATCGAGCAGGTCGGCCTCGCGCATCACGAGCAGCTTCGGGGTCGCCGCCAGAGCGTCGCGCCACCATTTCTCGAACGAACGCACGTCCAAGACGTCGGACGGGATCCGCTCGTCGTAGAAGCGGAAGACCGCCTCGTCGCCCGCGAGGATGTCACGCCGACGCTCGCGCTCCTCGAGCTTCTCGAGACGCTTGCGCAGTTCGGCGTTGCTGCGCCAGAACGCGCTGACCCGCTTGTCGATGCGCGTCGGATCCCATTCGCCCTCGACGAGGGCGTGCCGCACGAACATCTCACGCGACGCCGCCCGGTCGATGCGCGCGAACTGCACCCGGCGGCGGGGGATGATCTCGACGCCGAACAGGGTCACCTTCTCGTAGGCGACGGCCGCACCGGCATCCTTCGACCAGTGCGGCTCGGTGACCTGGCGCTTCGCGAGGTCACCGGCGAGCGTCTCGGCCCAGGCCGGGTCGATCGCGGCGACCGTGCGGGCGTAGGTGCGCGAGGTCTCGACGATCTCGGCGGCCATGACCGCCTGCGGGGCCTTCTTGCGCAGTGCGGATCCGGGGAAGATCGAGAAGCGGATGCCGCGGGCGCCGCGATACTCCGCCTGACGCCGTTTGGCATCCTTCGGAGGGGTCTTGCTCTGACCGCGGCTGGGAGTGTTCCGCTCGTCGAGGATGCCGATCTGCGACAGGAGGCCGGCGAGCAGCGCGCGGTGGATCGCATCCGGATCCGCCGTCCCGGTACGCGAGGAGTCCTTCTCCCTGACCAGCGAGCGCAGCTGACGATGCACGTCGAACCACTCACGCACCCGCACGTAGTTGAGGTGCTCGGAGCGGCAGAGCCGGCGGAAGGCGCTCGAGCCGAGCTCACGCTGCTGCTCCCGCAGGTGGTTCCACAGGTTGAGGATCGAGAGGAAGTCGCTCGTCGGGTCGGCGAAGCGCGCGTGCATGCGGTCGGCCTCGTCGCGCACGCTCTGCGGCGCCTCCTGCGACGGTCGCTCGCGCACGTCCTGGATCGACATGCCGGCGACGATGGCCAGCACGTCCCGCGTCACGTCGGCGCCCCCGGGTCGCCCGGCCTCGATGAGCATGCGGGCGAAGCGGGGGTCGATCGGGATGCGCGAGATATCGCGACCGATGCGGGTCAGTCGCGGCGAGTCTCCACTGCCGGTGACGGCACCGAGCTCGGTGAGCAGGTCGACGGCGGCCTTGACTCCGCGTGAGTCCGGAGGGGTGAGGAACGGGAACGCGGTGATGTCGCCGAAGCCGAGCGACAGCATCTGCAGGATCACCGAGGCGAGCGACGTGCGCAGGATCTCGGGCTCGGTGAACTCCGCGCGCTTGTCGAAGTCCTCCTCGCTGTAGAGACGGATCGCGATTCCGTCGCTGGTGCGGCCGGCGCGGCCCGACCGCTGGTTCGCCGAGGCCTGCGAGATCGCCTCGATCGGCAGCCGCTGCACCTTCGAGCGGTTGCTGTAGCGCGAGATGCGCGCGGTGCCGGTGTCGATCACATAGCGGATGCCGGGAACGGTGAGGCTGGTCTCCGCGACGTTGGTCGCGAGCACGACCCGGCGCCGCACACCGGCGACCCGGCTCTTCTCGAAGACCCGATGCTGTTCGGCCGCTGACAGCCGTCCGTACAGCGGCAGCACCTCGGTGGGGGAGCGGTCCTTCGAATACGCGCCGCGCACGGCATCCGCCGCATCCCGGATCTCCGCCTCGCCGGGCAGGAACACCAGCACGTCGCCCGGATCCTCGCGGTCGAGTTCACGCAGAGCCGCGACGATCGCCGTGACCTCATCGGCCTCCTCGGTCTCCTCCGTCTGCGCCCGATACCGGATCTCGACGGGGAAAGTGCGGCCGGACACCTCGATGACCGGCGCGGGCTCGCCCTGAGCGGTCGCGAAGTGCCGGGCGAAGCTCTCGGGGTCGATCGTCGCCGACGTGATGATGACCTTCAGGTCCGGTCGTTCGGGAAGTATCCGCACGAGGTAGCCCAGCAGGAAGTCGACGTTGAGTGAGCGCTCGTGCGCCTCGTCGATGATGATCGTGTCGTAGCGGCGCAGCAGCCGGTCGCGGTGGATCTCGTTGAGCAGAATGCCGTCGGTCATCAGCGCGATGCGCGTCTCGTCCGAGACCTTGTCGGTGAAGCGCACCTTGTATCCGACCAGGGTGCCGAGCTCGACCTGCATCTCTTCGGCCACGCGCTCGGCGATCGTGCGCGCGGCTAGACGGCGGGGCTGCGTGTGCGCGATGCGTTCACGGCCGAGCTCGAGGCAGATCTTCGGCAACTGCGTCGTCTTTCCCGAGCCTGTGGCTCCGGCCACGATGACGACCTGGTTGTCGCGGATGGCGTCGGCGATCTCCTCCCGCGCAGCGCTGACGGGCAGCTCGGGAGGATAGAAGATCACGGGAGAAGGCATAGAACTCCCATCGTACGATTCATCCGTGAGCACTGTGCCGAAGCCTCTTCCCGCATCGCGGTGGTTCGACGAGTTCGGGCGGCCTCCGCGCATCCTCGGACTCGACGTCGCGCGGGGGCTGGCGATCCTCGGCATGGCCGGGGCGCACATCGGCGAGACCGAGGCGTTCGATCCGTTCGACCTCTCTACGTGGACCGACCTCGTGCACGGGCGATCGTCGATCCTCTTCGCGGTGCTCGCGGGCGTCTCGATCGCCCTGATGACCGGCCGCCACGTGCTGCCGGACCCCGAGCGGATGCCGAGCATCCGCCTGCAGCTGGTCGGTCGCGGAGCGGTGATCTTCGTGATCGGTCTGGCGCTCGAGATGCTGAACACTCCGATCGCGGTGATCCTCACTCTCTACGGACTCCTCTACGTCGCCGTCATCCCGTTCCTGCGGTGGCAGCCGTGGAAGCTGCTGATCGCCGCCGGCATCCTGGCACTCGCGGCCCCGGCGCTCCTCGCGCTGCTCGCCGCGCTCACCCAGAATCCCTCCGGCTCCGGGATCAGCCTCGTGCTCTACGGCTCATACCCGATCACGGCGTGGCTGGCGTTCGTCTTCGCCGGCATGGCGCTGGGGCGTCTGCACGTCGAGAAGCTCGAGACTGCGGCGATCACACTGGGCGCGGGCGTCGGCCTCATGGTCGTCGGCTACGGACTCGGCCTCGTCGGGGGCGTCGCCGGCATCAGGTCCTCCTCGTGGATGATGGGCGGAGAGGGGGCCTCCGGGTGGAGCAGCTACTCCGAGGCCCTGGCAGCGGCAGATCCGGGAGGAGCCGTCGTCCGAGCGATCTTCGCCGTCGACCCGCACTCGGGTGGCACGGCCGAGATCCTGGGCTCCGGCGGGTTCGCCCTGTCGATCATCGCGCTGTGCGTGCTGCTCAGTGGGCCCTTGCGTGCGGTGCTCCTTCCGCTGGGGGCGCTGGGGTCGATGCCGCTGTCGGCATACAGCGTGCACGTCCTGTCGGTCGCGCTCGTGGCAGGGCCCGGAGGCTTCTTCTCGAGCAATGCCTTCTGGGCGGCGACGGCCGTCGCGCTCCTCCTCCTCACCACGCTGTGGTCGATCCTGTTCGGACGGGGCCCCCTCGAGAGGCTCGTCGGCTGGGTCGCATCGAAGATGGCGGCAGTTCCTCCTGGGCAGCCTGTCATCACAGGTCCTAGGGTGGAATCATGACGATTCCTGCACTCGAACTGAACGACGGCCACTCCATCCCGCAGCTCGGCTACGGGGTGTTCAAGGTTCCGGCCGACGAGACCGAACGCGCCGTGAGCGAGGCTCTCGAGATCGGCTACCGCCACATCGACACCGCCGCGATCTACGGCAACGAAGAGGGCGTCGGGGCGGCGATCGCCTCCTCCGGCATCCCGCGCGACGAGCTGTTCATCACGACCAAGCTCTGGAACGACCGCCACCACGACGACGAGCCGCGGGCGGCCATCGGCGAGAGCCTCGAGAAGCTCGGTCTCGAGCAGGTCGACCTCTACCTCGTGCACTGGCCCACCCCGGCCAAGGACGACTACGTGCACGCCTTCGCCCAGCTCATCGAGCTGCGAGAAGCGGGCCTGACGCGGAGCATCGGCGTCTCGAACTTCCTGGTGCCGCACCTCGAGCGCGTGGTGGCCGAGACCGGCGTGACTCCGGCCGTCAATCAGATCGAGCTGCACCCGGCCTACCAGCAGCGCGACATCGTCGACTGGGCGACCGCGCACGGGGTCCGCATCGAGTCGTGGGGTCCGCTCGGTCAGGGCAAGTACGACCTGTTCGGCACCCCGGCGATCGCCGAGGCGGCGGCGGCACACGGTGTCACTCCCGCTCAGGCCGTGCTCCGCTGGCACCTGCAGCGCGGATTCATCGTCTTCCCGAAGTCGGTGCGGGCCGAGCGCCTGCGCGAGAACCTCGACGTGTTCGGGTTCGAACTCACCGACGCCGAGGTCGCGGCGATCGACGCACTCGACCCGCTCGACGGCTCGGGCCGGGTCGGATCGCACCCCAAGGACGTGAACTGAAACGCTCCGTGTCGACAGATGACGCCCCGTGTCGCTTCCCGCGACACGGGGCGTCGTCGTGAGTAGCGTCGTCGGCATGACAGCTCCCTACCGCGTCGTCGCCGTCTCCGGCTCTCTGCACGAGCCCAGCAAGACCACGGCTCTCATCCGAGCGATCGCCGGGGCGATCGCCGAGCGCGCCGAGGTCGAGATCGAAGTCATCGAGCTCACCGACATCGGCCCGTCGCTCGCGGGGGCGCTGCGTCGTGACCAGCTTCCGGCGCGCGTCGAGGAGAAGCTGGTGGCGATCGAGGCGGCCGACCTGCTGATCGTGGGCAGCCCTGTCTATCGCGCATCGTTCACGGGGCTCTTCAAGCACCTGTTCGACTTCGTGGGTCAGTACGAGCTCGTCGGCAAGCCCGTGCTGCTGGCGGCCACCGGCGGCGGCGAGCGCCACGCGCTCATCATCGAGCACCAGCTCCGGCCGCTGTTCGCGTTCTTCCAGGCGCTGACGCTGCCGCTCGGCGTCTACGCGAGCGACACCGACTTCGACGGCTACGTGATCGCATCCGACGTGCTGCACTCGCGCATCGCCCTCGCGGCCGAGCGTGCGCTGCCGCTCGTCGGCTACGCAGCATCCCGACCGGCGGAGCTGCTCGTCTCCTGACGCTCTCGTCAGGCGCCGATCGGCGTAGCGTGGTCGTATGACGAACCGGCTCGCCGACACGCTCAGCCCGTACCTCCGCGCGCACGCCGACAATCCTGTCGACTGGTATCCCTGGGGCCCGGAGGCCTTCGCCGAGGCCCAGCGCCGTGATGTGCCGCTGCTGATCTCGATCGGGTATTCGACCTGCCACTGGTGTCATGTGATGGCCAGGGAGTCGTTCGCCGACCCCGACACGGCCGCGCTGATCAATCGCGACTTCGTCGCGGTGAAGGTCGACCGCGAGGAGCATCCCGACGTCGACGGCGCCTACATGGCGGCCGCCTCGGCGTTCACGCAGAATCTCGGCTGGCCGCTCACGATCTTCACGACGCCGCGGGGTCGCACGTTCTATGCCGGCACCTACTGGCCGCCCGAGGCGCGACAGCCGATGCCGGCCTTCCGCGATGTGCTCGCCGCTGTGAACGAGGCGTGGACGGTGCGCCGTACGCAGGCCGAGGAGTCGGCGGATGCCGTGACCGATGCGCTCGCCAGGGCGGCGGAATCCGTCCCCGCCGATCTGCCGGACGCTGCGGCGCTCGCGGGAGCGGCCGAGACCATCGCCGCGCGAGAGGATCGCCAGTTCGGCGGATTCGGCGGCGCGCCGAAGTTCCCCGTCGCGACGACCCTGAGCCTGCTGCAGACGCCGCTGGTGCGGCGAGAGGCTCCGGATGCCGCGGCCTCCGCCGACCGAGCCCTCGCGGCGATGTCGGGGTCGGCCCTGCGCGACGAGGACGGCGGATTCTTCCGCTACGCGACGCAGCGCGACTGGACCGTGCCGCACTACGAGCGGATGCTGACCGACAACGCCCAGCTGCTCCTCGTCGCTCTGGAGGCGGGCGACGAGTCGACCGTGCGGGGGATCGCGGACTTCCTCGTCGGCACCTTGCGACGGGAGAGCGGGGGGTTCGGCGCTGCGCAGGACTCGGAGTCGATGATCGACGGACGGCGCAACGAGGGCGGGTACTACCTGCGTCCGGTCGCAGAACGCGCGGAACTCGAGCCGCCGGCCGTCGACGGCAAGGTCATCACGGGTTGGAACGGGCTGGCCATCTCTGCTCTCGCCCGGGCGGGCGCTGCGCTCGGGGAGAGTTCGTGGGTGGAGGCCGCGGTCGATGCCGCCGAGTGCGTGCTCCGGGTCAATCGGGATTCGACGGGAGCCCTCGTCCGCGCGTCGCTCGACGGCGTCGCGTCGGGCGCGGTCGCGACCACGGCCGATGTCGCTCTGCTGGCCGACGGCCTGTTCGCGCTCGCCGCGGCCACGGGTGAAGCGGCGTGGGCCGTGGAGGCACGCACCCTGCTCGACACGGCCATCGACGGGCTCGATGGCGATCCCCTGCTCGCGGCACACGGCATCGCGGCGTCGCCGGATCAGACCGACGGAGACCTGCCGTCGGATGCGGCGGCCGTGGCCGCAGCAGCGCTCACCGCATGGCGACTCGGCGCAGGGGACCGGTATCGGGAGGCGTCGGCCGAGCGGGTGCGCGCGCATGCCGCTCAGGCCGTATCGCAGCCGTTCGCGCATGGCAGCCTGCTGCGCGTGGCCGCAGGTCTCATCGATGCCCCGAGGCAGCTCGTCGTCGTCACCGAGACGCCGGAGGGTGCACTCGCGTCCGCTGCGCGCACGGCGGACGCCGACGTCGTCGCGATCGTCGCACCGGTGCAGGCGAGGGCGTTCGCGGACGCCGGTTTCGATCTGTTCGAGGGAAAGGGCGACGCGAAGGAGCAGGCGTTCGACTGCCGCTCGTTCGTGTGTCGGCTCCCGGTGAGCGATCCCTCGCAGCTTTCTCCCACGCGCTGATCGAGCCTGCGCAGTCTGCTCATCGATTTCGCGATTCGACCCCGCCAGCTGCGCGCGTTGCGCACCGGATGCTGCACCGATTGCCCACCCCTGAATCCGCGGTCTAGTGTTGCGCGACAGCAGGCGCCGCTCGGTCGCCACCGCATCTCAGCAAGGACGCTCAGACGATGACTCTCCCCACCCGTGCCGGACTCGATGCCGTGCCCGCCTACCGACAGGGACGCTCGGCCCCGGCCGGCGCCTCGAAGCTCTCCTCCAACGAGTCGCCGCACCCGCCGCTCCCGTCCGTCGTCGATGCGGTGCAGCATCGCCTCGCCACGATCCATCGGTATCCCGACATGGGTGCCGCCGCTCTGCGTGCGCGCCTGGCGGAGCGCTACGGGGTCGATCCGGCGCTCGTCACCGTGGGTGCCGGGTCGGTGGAGCTCGCCTCTCAGCTCATCCACGCCGTCGCCGGCGAGGGCGACGAGGTCATGTTCGCGTGGCGATCGTTCGAGGCCTACCCGTCGCTCGTGCGCATCGCCGGCGCGACTCCCGTCGCGGTGCCGCTGAACGCCGAGCACGCCCACGACCTCGATGCCATGCTCGCCGCGATCACCCCGCGCACGAGGCTGATCTTCGTGTGCAACCCGAACAACCCGACCGGGACGGTCGTCGGCGCCGCAGAGCTCGAGAGCTTCGTCGCCGCCGTCCCGCATGACGTGCTGGTGGTGATCGACGAGGCCTACGTGCACTTCGATCGCACGGAGTCGTACGGCGCGGGCATCGAGCTCTTCCGCCGGCATCCGCACGTCGCCGTGCTGCACACCTTCTCGAAGGCCTACGGTCTCGCGGGTCTGCGCATCGGCTACGCACTCGCGCCGATCGAGGTCGCGCAGAACCAGCGCAAGGTGGCCGTGCCGTTCGGGGTCACGGACCTCGCTCAGGCGGCCGCCCTCGCCTCACTCGATGCTGAGGCCGAGCTCGCACTGCGCATCGACGAGGTCGTCGCGCAGCGGGATCGTCTGCACGCGCTGCTCGTCGCTGCGGGCTGGCATGCAGTCGCATCCCAGGCGAACTTCGTCTGGGCGCCCTCAGGCGACCGCACGGACGAGCTCGAGTGCCTGCTGAAGGAGGGCGGTGTGATCACGCGGGTCTTCGCCGATGAGGGGATCCGCATCTCATCGGGTTCAATGGAGGACATAGACCGGGTGCAGTCAGCGCTCCAGGCTGAGACCGCACTGCAGGAGGCCCGCTCATGACCGAGGTACCGACCACGACGACCACGACGAAAGGTCTGCACCCGGGGCTGACCCGCCGTCAGATCTCGATGATGGGACTCGGCGGCGCGATCGGCGCCGGGCTGTTCGTCGGTTCGGGTCAGGCGATCAGCATCGCCGGTCCCGCTGTGCTGGTCTCATACCTCGTCGCGGGCGGCATCGTGGTGCTGATCATGGCGATGCTCGCCGAGATGGTCGCCGCCCGGCCGAGTTCCGGTGCCTTCAGCTCGTTTGCGCAGAAGGCGATGGGGCGCAGCGCCGGCAGCGCGGTCGGCTGGCTCTACTGGATCCAGCTCGTCGTCGTCATCGCCGCCGAGGCCACCGGCGCCGCCGGGATCATCGCCGCCTGGGTCCCCGGCATCCCGGCCTGGGTGTGGGTGCTCGTCTTCGTCGTCGCCCTGACCGCGGTCAACCTGTTCGGGGTGCGCAACTACGGCACGTTCGAGTTCTGGTTCGCCGCGATCAAAGTCGCCGCGATCATCGTGTTCCTCGTCGTGGGCGTGTGCGCGATCGTCGGTTTCATCCCCGGAGTGCCGGCGACGGGCATCGGCAATCTCGTCGACAACGGCGGCTTCGCTCCCAACGGCCTCACGGGCATCGCTGCCGCGCTCCTGATCGTGGTCTTCGCGTTCGGCGGCACCGAGGTCGTCGCGATCGCGGCTGCGGAATCCGACGACCCCGCGCGCAACATCCGACGCATCGTGCGCGAGGTCGTCGTGCGCATCCTGATCTTCTACGTCGGCTCGATCTTCGTGATCGTGTCGGTGCTGCCGTGGAACGACCCGGCCGTCAAGGACGGTCCTTTCTCCGCCGTGCTCGACACGCTGCAGCTTCCCGGGGTCGGACTCGTGATGGACCTCATCGTCGTGATCGCACTGCTCTCGGCGATGAATGCGAACATCTACGGCGCATCGCGCATGGCGTACTCGCTCGGCGAGCGCGGCCTCGCTCCGCTGGCTGCGACCCGCACGACGTCGAAGGGGGTGCCGGTGGTCGCTGTCCTCGCCTCGGTCGCGTTCGGCTTCGTCACGGTCGGCCTGAACTGGGCCTTCCCCGATGTGGTGCTCCCCGCGCTCCTCAACGTCGTCGGATCCACACTGTTGATCATCTGGACGGCGACCGCGGTGTCGCAGATCATCCTTCGCCGTCGCGCCGACCGCGCGGGGGAGGACATGCCGATGCGCATGTGGGGCTTCCCCTGGTTGTCCTGGCTGTGCCTGGCGCTCCTCGCGGGTGTCATCGCGCTCACGATGATCGACGCGGCCGCGCGCGTGCAGCTGCTGCTCACCATCGGTCTGACCGTCGTGCTGCTGATCGTCGCGCGACTCACACGGAATGCCTCGCGCCCCGGTGTCACCAGCGAGCGCGACCGCTCGGTCGTGGACTGACCATGCACATCGATCGCCTCGACGCCGAGCTGATCCGGATGCTCACCGAGTCGCCGCAGCTGCCGATACTCGAGTGTGCGCGACGACTCGGAGTGGCCAGGGGGACGGCGACGAGCCGGCTCGCCCGGCTGCACGAGGGCGGAGTGATCGAGGCGATCGTGCCCCGTGTCGACCCCGCCGGCTTCGGCTATGGGGTCGTCGCGTTCTGCCTCGTCGAGATCGATCAGAAGGTCGGCCATGACGATGTCGCCACGGCCCTCGCCGACGCGGTGCCCGAGATCGTCGACATGCACACGGTCACCGGGGCGAGCGACATGCAGCTGCGGCTCGTCGCCCGGGATGCGACGCAACTGCAGGAAGTGCTCGACCGTGTCGCTCTGGTGCCGGGGGTCGCTCGCACGGCGTCGTCGATCGCGATGCGGACGCACCTGTCCGGACGGGTGCTGCCTCTGGTCGAGCATGTCGCCGGCGACGCCGGCTGAGGATCAGATCCAGCCCGGCATCCAGTTGTGCAGGAGCCAGAAGTCATACGGCACGCTCATGCCGGTCCAGACCGGATAGAAGAACGCGGAGACCAGCACCACGACGGCGAGGAAGACCATCACCGTGCGCTCACCCGCCTGCCGGCGGTGCAGCGGGTCCTCTCGCCGTCCCGCGATCTGACGAAGAGCGACCGCGAGTGCGAGGACGAGGAACGGCGCCATCGCGACCGTGTAGAACTGGAAGATCGTCCGCTCGGGGAAGAGCAGCCAGGGCACGTACGTCGCGGCGAGTCCGACGAGAGGGAACGAGAGCGCAGGACCGACGGGGCGCCGTTCAGCCCACCCGCGCACGAGCCGATAGAGCAGGTAGAGAGCGGCGGCGACACCGGAATACCAGATCAGCGGGTTGGGGATCGTCGAGATCACCGCGATGCAGTGATCGACGCCGCAGGGCCCGGGGTCGCTGCCCACCCAGACCGCTGTGGGCCGCAGCAGCAGCGGCCATTCCCATGCGGGGCTCGCGTACGGGTGGCCTTTGCTGAGACCGACGTGGAAGTTCAGGATCGCCTCGTGATACTTCCACAGCGCGATCAGCGGATTGGGATCGCTCTGACGGGCGTAGCCGCCGGAGGTCACCAACCAGCCGGTCCAGCTGACGAGGTAGACCCCGAGCGCGGGGAGCACGAGCAGCACGAAGGAGACAGGTCCCTGACGGAAGGCGGCCGCGGTGGGCCACAGCACGACGCCCGCGCGGCGTCTCGCCAGAGCATCCGTCACCACGACGTACAGGCCGAACGCCGCGAGGGCATAGAGCCCCGACCACTTCACGGCGCAGGCGGCGCCGAGCGCGACGCCCGCCGCGATCAGCCAGGGGCGCCGCCAGAGCACCGGCCCCCACATCGGCGCGGGGGAGTCGGAGTCGGTCTCAGGATCAGCGCGTTCGAGCACGGGGATCGACCGTTCGCGGTCGATCAGGATGAAGAGCGCGCCGAGCATGAGGAAGAACGTCAGTGGACCGTCGAGCAGCGCGGTGCGACTCATCACGATGCTGAGGCCGTCGATGGCCAACAGGGTGCCGGCGACCGTCGCCACCACGATCGATCCGGTCAGTCGGCGGGCGACCAGATAGACGAGCAGCACGGTGGCAGTGCCCAACAGTGCCGTCGCGATGCGCCAGCCCACGGTGTTGTCGGGTCCTCCGACGGCCATCCCCAGGGCGATCAGCCATTTGCCCAGGGGTGGATGCACGACGAACGATCCGGCATCCGACAGCGGCAGCTGCTGCAGCGTGATGAACGCCTCGTTCGCATCCTTGCCCCAGGTGCCCTCGTATCCCAGAGTCCACAACGACCAGGCGTCCTTGACGTAATAGGTCTCGTCGAAGGCGAGCTGATGCGGATGGCCGAGGTTGACCAGGCGCAGCACGGCGGCGAGGGTCGTCACCACGAGCGGCGCGAACCAGCGCACCATGCGCCCCCAATCGGGATCCTGCAGCACGCGGTCGCGCAGGCGCTCGTAGCGCGTCAGTCGCTGCTCGGGCGGAGGCAGCAGAGGCAGGGGCGCGGTCACCGCACCAGCCTAGACACTCCGTCGATGAGCGCCGCCTAAGCTGGGCGGGTGATCATCCTCGCCGCAACACCGATCGGAAACCTCGGGGATGTCTCGCGTCGCCTCGTCGAGGTGCTGGAGAACGCCGAGGTCGTCGTCGCGGAAGACACGCGCACCACCGGACGACTGCTGCAGGCGCTGCAGATCACCAACCGGCCGCGGCTGATCGCCCTGCACGATCACAATGAGAAGCAGAAGGCGGCGGAGCTCGCGACCCTCGCGATCGAGACGGACGTCGTCGTCGTGAGCGATGCGGGGATGCCGGCCATCAGCGACCCCGGGTACGGGCTCGTCGCCGAGGCCGTCGCTCAGGGTGTCGCGGTCACGGCCATCCCCGGGCCGAGTGCGGTGCTGATGGCGCTGTCGATCTCGGGGCTGCCGACCGACCGGTTCACGTTCGAGGGGTTCCTGCCGCGCAAGCCCGGGGAGCGGCGCTCGACCCTGCGCGCGCTCGCCGCAGAGCCGCGGACCATGGTCTTCTTCGAATCGCCTGCCCGCCTGGCCTCGTCGCTCGCCGACATGGGCACAGCCTTCGGTGACGACCGCCGCATCGCCGTATGCCGCGAGTTGACCAAGTACTACGAAGAAGTGCGCCGCGGCACCTCCGCCGAGCTCGTCGAGTGGGCGACGGCGGGCGTCAAGGGCGAGATCGTCGTGGTGGTGGAGGGCGCACCCCGTCGCGAGGCGTCGGCGGAGGACGCCCTCGCCCAGGTGCAGCGACTGGTGGCATCCGGCGTGCGTCTCAAGGAGGCCTGCGCCGAGGTCGCCGCCGCCACCGGCCTCTCGTCCCGTGAGCTCTACCAGGCAGCGCTGGCCGCTCGCAGCTGATGGAGGGCGCCTCGGATGCCGGCATCGCCGCCGCCTACGACGCGCGGGCTGCGGAGTACATCGAGGTCGCCGGCACTGTCGAGCAGATGGATGCCCGAGACACGGCGATCATCGCCTCCTGGCGCGACGCGACGTCCGGACGGCTTCTGGATGCAGGATGCGGGCCCGGGCACTGGACCGGGTTGCTGAGTCGAGGCGGGCGCGAGGCGTGGGGAATCGACCTGTCGGCGGCGTTCATCGCGACCGCGAGAGGACAGCATCCCGGCATCTCCTTCGAGGTCGGCTCGTTCCGCGATCTGCCGTTCGAGGCAGGGGCGGTCGGCGGCATCCTCGCCTGGTACTCGCTGATCCACACCGCGCCGGGCGACGTCCCCGAGATCCTCGCCGAGTTCGCTCGCGTGCTCGCCCGTGGCGGCAGCATCCTGATCGGTTTCTTCGACGGCGAGCCGCGCGAGCCGTTCCCGCACGCCGTCGCGCCGGCATACTTCTGGTCTGCGGACGCGCTCACTGCGGTCCTCGTCGACGCGGGATTCGAGGTGGTATCGATCGAGGGCCGCGGCCGCGAACCAGGTGAGATCAGCGCGCGTCCGCACGGCTCCCTCGAGGCGCGCAGGCGGTGACTCACTCGCCGGGTAGCCTGGTGCACACGAAAGCGGAGGAGGACCGAGCGTGAGCAAGAAGGCGACCGTCTACGACGTCGCGGAGCGCGCCGGAGTGTCGATCGCCACGGTCTCGCGTGTGCTGCGACTGCCGGATGCCGTGCGCCCCGCGACCCGTGAGCGCGTGTTCGACGCCGTCTCCGAGCTCGGGTACGTGCCCAGCGGAAGCGCGCGGGGACTGGCCGAACGCCGCACCGGCGTGCTCGGGCTCTACTTCCCGGGTTTCGACGCGTCGGAGGATGCCCCGGTGCTCGACGTGCTCGCCCAGGAGCAGGGCGAAGCGCCGCCCTTCACGGTCGAACACGCGTCGGCCCACGCCGACGCGCCGCATCCGACCATGCTCTTCCTCGATGAGGTGCTGCGCGGCGCCGAGCTGGAGGCATGGAAGCGTGGCTTCGTGCTCATGATCGGCGTCGGCCGTGACGACCCCACCCGCGAGACCGTGCGCGATATCGCCGGTCGTGTCGATGGACTCATGGTGCTCGCGCAGAGCGTTCCCGACGATGTGCTCGCCAGACTCGCCCAGCGGATTCCCGTGGTCGTGCTCTCGGGCCCCGCCCGGGGCGACAGCTACGACCACGTCACCGTCAGCAACGCCGAGGCGATGACCGAGCTCACCCGCCTGGCGCTCGCGCAGGCCGACCCCGGCAGGATCGCGTTCCTCGGTGGCCCCGAGGACTCACCCGATGGCGCGCAGCGCTGGGACGGCTTCGCCACCGCCATCGCTCAGGTGGGGCTCGCGATCGACGACGTGATCGTGCTGCGCGGGGACTTCACCCGCGCGTCGGGGCACACCGCCGCCGAGCAGCTCATCGCACGCGGGGCGCCGTCCGTGCTGATCGCGGCCAACGACCAGATGGCTCTCGGGGCGATCGATGCGTTCCGTTCGGCAGGCATCCGCGTGCCGGACGACGTGAGGGTCACGGGGTTCGACGGGATCGAGGCGGCGGCGCTGTCGCGTCCTGCCCTCACCACCGTCCGTCAGCCGATGATCGATCTCGGTCGCGCCGCCGTGCAGCTGCTCGCACGGCGCCTCGAGCAACCCGATGCCGAACCGATGACCGTGCGTCTACCCCTGCAGATCCTCGTGCGCGAGAGCTCGCAGCGCCCCGCGTAGCCGGGAGTCTGGCACCGCTCCCAGCGCGCAGCGCCTTGCGTCCCACAAATGTATGCGCTTACAATTGCTGGTGCGGCTTCGGCCGCAGGGCGCCCCGAACCCGCGGGACCCCCTTCATGACACAGACGACATGAGGTGGCAGTGTGGCGAAGACGCACATGCTCCGGCGCTGGCGGAGAGCCGCGATCGTGGGACTGGCGGCAGCAGCCGTCGTGCTCAGCGGTTGCAGCATCCAGATCAGTTCGCAGCCCGATCCATCGATCGGCGACGACACGATGCTCATCAACGCGGACAAGGGCAACCCGTTCTTCACGCGGAACTTCAATCCGTATCTGACCAACACGCGCACGGCGTCGCGGTGGATCTACGAACCGCTGATCCTGGTGAACCCGCTCGACGGAACACAGAACCCGTGGCTGGCGAGCGAATGGTCGCAGCCCGACGCCCGCACCATCGTGATGACGATTCGCGATGACGTCGAGTGGAGCGACGGCGAGAAGTTGACGCCCGACGACGTGGCCTTCACGTTCCAGCTGCTCAAGGACAACCCCTCGCTCGACATCAAGGGCGCCTGGCAGCACCTCGAGACCGTCGAGGTCGACGGCGACGACGTCATCATGCACCTGCAGACCGATGACGCGCCCTCGCTGCCCATCCTCGGTCAGACCATGATCGTGCCGGAGCACCTCTGGGCCGACGTGAAGGACCCTGGCACCTACCGCAACGAGAACCCGGTCGGCACCGGCCCGTTCGTGCTCGGCAACTACAACGACCAGCAGTACTCGGTCGACAAGAACCCCGACTACTGGCAGGCCGACAAGATCGAGATCGAGCACATCATCCTGCCGTCCACGAACTCGCAGCTCGACACCGTCACGCGCGGCTACGACTGGGCCTACTCGTTCATCTCCGATGTCGAGGGCACCTGGGGCGCAGCCAGCGAGCACAACGCCTGGTGGTTCCCGCCCGGTGGCGTGATCGCGCTGATGCCGAACCTCGAGGTCGCGCCGTTCGACGACGTGAACGTGCGCCGCGGGATCGCCCTCTCGCTCGATCGCGAAGAGATCGCCGAGACCGCCTCGGAGGGCTACATGCAGCCCGCGGGCCAGACCGGACTCATCCTCCCGAACCAGGAGGAGTACCTCGATCCGAGCATTCCCGATGCGGGCATGATCACACAGGACACGGATGCCGCGCTCGCCGCGTTCGCCGAAGCGGGATACGCCCTCGACGGCGACCGGCTCGTCGGCGCAGACGGAAAGCAGCTCGAGTTCGCGCTGACGACCGCCAACGGATTCTCCGACTGGACCCGTGCGGCGCAGACCGTGCAGAGCCAGCTGGCGAAGGTCGGCGTCAAGGTGAGCCTCAAGCTCCCGCAGCCGGCCGGTTACCAGAACGCCATAAGCAACGGCGACTTCGAGATGGCGATCGGCGGCATGGGCAACGGCGACGTCTACCAGGCGTTCAACAACCTGCTCTCGAGCGAGTTCTACGTGCCGTCCGGGTCCGGCGAACCCACCGCCAACAACTTCGAGCGGTACCGCTCGGACGAGACGGATGCACTCCTCAAGGAGTACCGCGAGACCGTCGACACCGCACGCCAGGCAGAGATCGTGCAGGAGCTGCAGGGCATCGTCTACGACGAGATGCCGGTCATCGGTCTCTACTACGGCGGCATCTGGGGCCTGTTCAACGACTCCAAGTTCACCGGCTGGCCCTCGGAGGATGACCCCTACATGATCCCGCAGAACTACGACTCGGCGCCGCTGGGCATCTTCACCCGGCTCGAGCGCGTGAAGGAGGACGACCGATGAAGTACGTCCTCCAGAAGATCGGACTGTTCGTCCTCACACTGTGGGCGGCCGTCACCCTGAACTTCTTCCTGCCTCGGCTGATGCCGGGTTCGCCCGCCGATGCCGCCATCGCGAAGCTCTCGCAGAACGGCCCCGTGTCGGATGCGACCCGTGCCGCGATCGAGGCCCAGCTCGGCGTTCCCACGGGATCCATCTGGGACCAGTACGTCGCCTACCTCGGCCAGGTCGCGCGACTCGACTTCGGCGTCTCCTACACGTTCTACCCGCAGACCGTGTCGAGCATGGTCTCCACCGCGCTGCCCTACACGATCGGTCTCGTCGGCATCGTCACGATCCTCGCGTTCGTGATCGGCACGCTGATCGGCACCGCCGCCGCCTGGCGTCGCGGCACGTGGCTCGACTCCCTCCCGACGCTGACCGGGTCGTTCCTCAGCACCTTCCCGTACTTCTGGACGGCGCTGCTGCTGCTGTTCTTCTTCGGGTACGTGCTGCACTGGTTCCCGACGACCGGCGCCTACTCTGCGACCACCACACCCGGCTTCACGTGGGAGTTCATCGTCGATCTCGTGCAGCACGCGGTGCTGCCGGCGGTGACGATCCTGCTGACATCCCTGGGCGGCTGGATCATCGGCATGCGCAACGCGATGATCAACACGCTGGGTGACGACTACGTGACCTTCGCCGAGGCGAACGGACTGCACGGGCGCACGATCGCGCTCCGGTATGCCGCACGCAACGCGATCCTGCCGAACCTCACCGGCTTCGGGCTCACGCTCGGCGGTGTGGTCGGCGGATCGATCCTCGTGGAGCAGGTGTTCGGGTATCCCGGCATCGGATACCTGCTCTTCAACGCCGTGATCGGGCAGGACTACCCGCTCATGCAGGCGCTCTTCCTGATGATCACCGTGAGCGTGCTCGTCGCCAACTTCCTCGTCGACATCCTGTACGGCGTGCTGGATCCAAGGACCCGCCGATGACCTCCACCATGAATGTCAAGGTTCCCTCCGACCGGATCGCGGCTCCCAGCCCGTGGCGCTCGTTCGCCCGGATGGTGGGCACCCTCTGGTCCAACGGCAAGGCCCGCCTGGGCCTCATCGTCCTCGGGCTGTTCGTGCTCGTCGCGGTGTTCGCACCGCTGCTCGCTCCCTATGGCCCCAAGGAGAACACGTTCGAGCGCAACGCGGACGCGTCGTGGGCGCACTGGCTCGGCACGACGGCCGCCGGCGAAGACGTCCTGAGTCAGCTGATCTACGGCTCGCAGATCAGCCTGCTCGTCGGCATGGCCGCCGGGATCCTGTCGACGATCGTCGCCGTGCTGATCGGACTCAGCTGGGGGTACATGCGCGGATTCCTGGGCGAGGTGGTCGGCTTCATCGTCAACCTCTTCCTCGTGATCCCTGGGCTGCCGCTCATGATCGTGATCGCCGCGTACCTGCAGAACGGCGGCATCCTGATGATCATCGCGGTCATCGTCGTCACCGGCTGGGCGTGGGGTGCGCGCGTGCTCCGCAGCCAGACCCAGTCGCTCCGAGGCAACGACTTCGTCACCTCCGCGCAGTTCTCGGGTGACAGCCGGGCGCGCATCGTGTTCCGCGAGATCCTGCCGAACATGACCTCGATCATCGCCGGCACGCTCTTCGGAGCGGCGACCGCGGCGATCCTCGCCGAGGCGGGGCTCGAGTTCCTCGGTCTCGGGGACTCGAGCATCGTCAGCTGGGGCACCATGCTCTACTGGGCGCAGAACTCCAACTCCCTGCTCACCGGGCAGTGGCTGCTGCTGTTCGCCCCGGGTCTCTGCATCGCCCTGCTCGCTCTGAGCCTGACACTGATCAACTTCGGCGTGGATGGCATATCCAATCCGCGCCTGCGAGAGGGGAAGGGCCGATGAGCGCCATGCAAGCGAACGCCCTCACAGACGACGTGCTGCTGGATGTCCAGGGCCTGTCGGTCGAATACGCCTCGCCGGGGACCGCACCGGTCACCGCGGTCGAGAACGTCTCGTTCACGCTGCGTCGCGGCGAGTTCATCGGACTCGTCGGCGAGTCGGGCTCGGGCAAGTCGACCCTCGGCTTCGCGCTGACGCGGCTGCAGAAGCCGCCGGCGCGCATCAGCGGCGGGCGCATCCTGTTCGACGGGCGGGACATCCGCGAGCTCGACGCCGAGGAGCTGCGACGTCAGCGCCAAGGCGGTTTCGCGATGGTGCTGCAGTCGGGCATGAACGCGCTGAACCCCGTCCGCACGATCGGCAACCACTTCCGCGACATCTTCGTCGCGCACGGGCACGTCGCTCGCGACGATCGTGACGCGAGAGCGCGGGAGCTGATCGGCAAGGTCGGGCTCGATCCCGCGGTGCTGGCCAGATACCCGAGCGAGCTCTCGGGCGGCATGCGCCAGCGCACCTCGATCGCGTTGGCCCTGTCGCTCGAGCCGCAGCTGATGGTGTTCGACGAGCCGACCACGGCGCTGGACGTGCTCGTGCAGCACGCCGTCATGGACACGATCAAGGATCTTCAGCACACCGAGCACTTCACCGCGATCCTCATCAGTCACGACCTGGGCATCGTCTTGGAGGCCACTGACCGGGTGATGGTCATGCACGAGGGGCGGATCGTCGAAGACGCGCCGAGCCTCGACATCCTGCACCGTCCGCAGGACGAATACACGAGGATGCTGCTGAGCCACTACGCCGACCCCAGGGCGGAGTCGATCTCGATCCCGGGGTTCGTCGACCTCGGCACCCGGCGTCGTCAGGGGCAGTCCCGCACCGACCTCACCGAGACCCTGCCCACGGTGTCGCAGCGCGACACCCGACGCGCCGATGCCGCGATCGTGGTCGAGGGCGTGTCTAAGCGCTACCCGGCTCCCCGTCGCGGCGAGAAGCCGGTGACCGCCGTCGACGATGTGTCGTTCCGGCTCGAGCCCGGTGAGGCGCTCGCTCTCGTCGGTGCCTCGGGTTCTGGCAAGTCGACGATCGCCAAGCTGATCACCGGCGTCGAGAAGCCGACCGACGGCACCGTGCGCTTCGGCGATGTCGACGTCGCGACCCTGCGCCGCGCGGGTCTGCGCGACCTGCGCAAGGACGTGCAGATGGTGTTCCAGGATCCGTATGCCGCGCTGAACCCGCTGCATACGGTGGAGTACGCGCTCAGCCGGCCGATCCGCAACTACACCCCGTTGCGCGGTGACGAGGCCAGAGCCCGCGTGCTCGAACTCCTCGAGACCGTGGGCCTGACCCCGGTCGAGCAGTTCGCGGCCAAGCTGCCGCATCAGCTCTCGGGTGGTCAACGTCAGCGCGTCGTCATCGCCCGGGCGCTCGCGAGCGATCCGCAGGTGCTGATCGCCGACGAGCCGGTGTCGATGCTCGACGTGTCGCTGCGCGCCGGAGTGCTCGCCCTTCTCGAGGACCTGCGCGAGAGGTGGGGCATCAGCATGCTCTACATCACGCACGACCTGCTCAGCGCCCGGCTCGTCACCGAGAACATCCTCGTGCTCAACGGCGGCCGGGTCGTCGAGCGCGGCGAGACCTCGCAGGTCCTCCAGCATCCGGAGGACCCGTACACGGTGCAGCTGCTCGACGCGGTGCCCAATCCATCCCGAATCTCGAAATAGAGAGGAGCACTCGTGCTCACATTCCCTGACGGCTTTCTCTGGGGTGCTGCCACCGCGGCCCATCAGGTGGAGGGGAACAACACGACCAGCAACTGGTGGGCCATGGAGCATGCTCCGGGTTCGCAGATGGTCGAGCCCTCGGGCGACGCCGCCGACCATTTCCACCGGTATCCGGAGGACATGCGTCTCTTGGCGGATGCCGGTCTGAACTCGTACCGCTTCTCGATGGAGTGGGCCCGCATCGAGCCCGAGCGCGGCTTCGTGTCGCGGGCGATGGTCGACCACTACCGGCGCATGATCGACACGGCCCGGGAGAACGGTCTGGATCCGACGGTGACGCTGATGCACTTCACGGTGCCGCAGTGGTTCCAGAAGGACGGCTTCTGGCGTGCCGATGACGCGGTCGATCTGTTCTCGCGCTATGTCGAGACGGTCCTCCCGATCCTCGAGGGCGTGACCTACGTCTGCACGATCAACGAGCCGAACATCGCGGCGATGCTCGCCGGGGGAGAGGATGCCTCGAACCTCGTCGCCTTCGGACTCCCCAACCCCGATCTCGCGGTCGCCGACACCCTGCTCGACGCGCACCACCGGGCCTCCGAGATCCTGCACTCCGTCCCGGGCGTGCAGGCCGGGTGGACGATCGCGACACAGGCCTTCCACTCCACGGGCGAGCCGGGAGCGGACGAGATGCTCGCCGAGTACGGCGACCCTCGCGACCACTGGTACCTCGACCAGTCGGCCGGCGACGACTTCGTCGGCGTGCAGGCGTACACCCGCACCTTCATCGGACCGGAGGGCCCTCGGCCCGTGGCGGACGACGTCGAGACCACCCTCACCGGCTGGGAGTTCTTCCCCGAGGCGCTCGAGATGGGCGTGCGCAGCGCCTGGGAGCGCAGTGGCGGCGTGCCGGTGCTCGTCACCGAGAACGGCATCGCGACCGGTGATGACACCCGGCGCATCGCCTACACCCAGGGTGCCCTCGAGGGACTCCACCGGGCGATCTCCGACGGTGTCGAGGTGAAGGCGTACCAGCACTGGAGCGCGCTCGACAACTACGAGTGGGCGAGCGGGTTCCGCCCGACCTTCGGCCTGATCGGCTTCGACCACGAGACGTTCGAGCGCTCGCCGAAGCCCTCTCTCGCCTGGCTCGGAGAGGTCGCTCGGCGCAACGGGCTCTGAGCCGCACGACCCCGGGGCTCTGCCCCGGGGTTACCCTCGGATCATGACCCACGCAGTCCGCGTCACGCGCGGAGACACGCTCCGATCGGCGGCCGCCGGGCTGAGTGCGGCGGTCCTCGCCGTCGGGCTGGCAGAGCTCGTCGCAGCGGTCGTCGAACCGAGTGCGAGTCCGTTCGCCGTGATCGGCAGCGGTCTCATCGACCTCGCGCCCAGCTGGGCGAAGGATGCGGCGATCGCGCTGTTCGGCACCGGCGACAAGGTGGCCCTGATCACCGGAATCGCCGTGGTGCTCGTCGGGGTCGCCGCACTCGCCGGCATCCTGGAATCCCGCCGGGCGGGCGTAGGCTCGGCGATCCTCGGCGCCCTCGGGGTGCTCGCCCTGGTGGCCGCGATGATCCGCCCGGGTGCGGGCCCCTTCGCCTGGCTCCCCGGCCTCGTCGCCGGCGTGGCCGCGGTCGTCGCCCTGCGGCTGCTGATGCGCACCGTGCATCCAGTTCCGTATCTCCGTGCCGAGCATGAGGAACGCCGACAGTTCCTGCTGTGGACGGTCGGCGTCGCGGCCACCGGTGTCGTGGCGCTCGTCATCGGCAGCGCCGCCCGCGGTGCGACGAGGTCGATCGAGGCGATCCGCTCGACGCTGCGCCTGCCCCGGCCCGCCACCCCCGCGCCGGCGGTGGCAGCGGGGGCCGAGCTCGACATCCCCGGCCTCGCTCCCGTTGTCCTTCCGAACGCGCAGTTCTACCGCATCGACACAGCGCTGATCGTGCCGCGCATCGACCCGGCCGACTGGTCTCTGCGGATCCACGGGATGGTCGAACGCGAGGTCGTGCTCACGTGGGACGAGCTGCTCGGCCTGCCGATGCAGGAGTCGCACGTCACTCTCGCGTGCGTGTCGAACCAGGTCGGCGGCGACCTGATCGGCAACGCGCTCTGGCTCGGGCATCCGGTGCGGGATCTGCTCTCCAGAGCAGGAGTCGACCCCGACGCCGACATGGTGCTCTCCCGATCGTCCGACGGGTTCACGGCGTCGACTCCGATCGAGGCGCTCACCGACGAGCGCGATGCCCTGCTCGCGGTCGGCATGAACGGCGATGCGCTGCCGCTCGAACACGGCTTCCCGGTGCGCATGGTGGTGCCCGGTCTCTACGGCTATGTGTCCGCGACCAAGTGGGTGACCGAACTCGAGGTCACTCGGTTCGATCGGGCCACCGCCTACTGGACAGACCGCGGGTGGTCGGAGCGCGGGCCCGTCAAACTCCAGTCGCGTATCGACGTGCCCCGGCGGGGGACCCGGATCGAGGCGGGCGAGACCGTCATCGCCGGTATGGCGTGGCAGCAGCACGTGGGCGTCGAGGGCGTCGAGGTGCGGATCGACGACGGTGAGTGGCGTCGCGCCGAGCTCGCCTCTGCGATCTCCGACGACACCTGGGTGCAGTGGAGTCTCGACTGGGCGGCCGACAGCGGGTCGCACACGATCGAGTGCCGCGCGATCAGCGCGAAGGGCGAGACGCAGACCTCGGATCCGGCCGATGTCGTGCCCGATGGCGCCCAGGGGTGGCACCGCATCGAGGTGTCGGTCGCCTGAGCGTAACCACCGTCTGCATCCCACCTAGAATTGTCCCCATGCCCGCAGGCGAATCGTTCTACATCACCACGCCCATCTACTACCCCTCCGATGTGCCTCACATCGGTCACGGGTACACCTCGGTGGCGGTCGACGCGCTCGCGCGCTGGCACCGGCAGGGCGGCGACGACACGTGGATGCTGACGGGCACCGACGAGCACGGCCAGAAGATGCTCCGTGCGGCGGCCGCGAACAACGTCACCCCGCAGGAGTGGGTCGACAAGCTCGTCACCGAGGCGTGGTTCCCGCTGCTGGAGACGCTCGACGTCGCGAACGACGATTTCATCCGCACGACGCAGGAGCGCCACGAGACCAACGTGCAGACGTTCTTCCAGCGTCTGTACGACCGCGGCTACATCTATGCCGGCGAATACGAGGCTCTGTATTGCGTGGGGTGTGAGGAGTTCAAGCCCGAGTCCGAGATCGTCGACGGCACCGGTCCCTTCGAGGGTCTCAAGGTCTGCGCGATCCACTCGAAGCCCCTCGAGCTGCTTCAGGAGAAGAACTACTTCTTCAAGCTCAGCGAGTTCCAGGACCGCCTGCTCGAGCTCTACAGGACCCAGCCCGACTTCGTGCGCCCCGATTCGGCGCGCAACGAGGTCGTCTCGTTCGTCAGCCAGGGCCTCAAGGACCTCTCGATCTCGCGCTCGACGTTCGACTGGGGCATCCCGCTGCCGTGGGACGAGTCGCACGTCATCTACGTGTGGGTCGACGCCCTGCTCAACTACGCCACCGCCGTCGGGTACGGCTCCGACCAGGAGACGTTCGACCGCCGCTGGCCCGCCTATCACGTTGTCGGGAAAGACATCCTGCGCTTCCACGCCGTCATCTGGCCGGCGCTGCTGATGGCCGCAGGCCTCGATGTGCCGAAGGGTGTGTTCGCGCATGGCTGGCTGCTCGTCGGCGGCGAGAAGATGTCCAAGTCCAAGCTCACCGGCATCGCGCCGACCGAGATCACCGATGTCTTCGGATCCGACGCCTACCGCTACTACTTCCTCTCGGCGATCGCGTTCGGGCAGGACGGCTCTTTCTCGTGGGAGGACCTCTCGGCCCGATACCAGTCGGAGCTCGCGAACGGCTTCGGCAACCTGGCCTCGCGCACGACGGCGATGATCGAGAAGTACTTCGAGGGCATCGTGCCGCCGCCCTCCGAGTACAGCGAGAAGGATCTCGAGATCCAGAAGATCGTCGCGGATGCCGCCTCGAGCGCGGATGCCGCGATCGAGCAGTTCCGCATCGACGAGGCCATCTCGTCGATCTGGACGATCGTCGACGCCCTCAACGGCTACATCACCGCGAACGAGCCGTGGGCGCTGGCCAAGCAGGCGAACAGCGGAGACGAGGCTCAGCGCGGGCGCCTCGGCACCGTGCTCTACACGTGTGCCGAGGGCCTGCGGGCGCTCGCCGTGCTGCTGTCGCCCGTGATGCCGCAGTCGACCGAGAAGCTCTGGGTCGCGCTCGGCGCCGCCGAGAGCCTCGGACGTCTGCAGGACCAGCCGATCCGCGAGGCCGGAGCCTGGGGCGTGCTGCGCCCCGGCTCCAGCGTCAACGGTCTCACTCCGCTGTTCCCGCGTGTGGAGTCCAACGCCTGAGCATGACGTACGTGCAGCAGCGGGACGGGGACGGACGCAAGGACCTGCGCTACCCGGCGGCCCCCGAGCCGCTCGGGGTGCCGGTCTACGACAACCACGCGCACCTCGACATCCTCGACGGCGACGAGCCGCTGTCTCTGACGGAGCAGCTCGATCGTGCCGAGGCCGTGGGCATCGCGGGCGTGGTGCAGTCATCGGGTGACATCGAGTCGTCGCGCTGGGCCGTCGAGGCAGCGGAGTCGGACTCCCGTGTGCTCGCCGCCGTGGCGATCCATCCCAACGACGCGCCCGCCTACGCCGAGGAGGGGCGCCTCGATGAGGCCATCGCGGTGATCGACGAGCTCGCCGCCCACCCGCGCACCCGGGCGATCGGCGAGACAGGTCTCGACTTCTTCCGCACCGAGCCCGAGCGCCGGGCGCCGCAGTTCGAGTCGTTCGAGGCGCACATCGCGCTCGCCAAGAAGCACGGCATCGCGATGCAGATCCACGACCGCGACGCGCATGACGCCGTGCTCGAGACGCTGAGCCGCGTCGGAGCGCCCGAGCGCACGGTCTTCCACTGCTTCTCGGGCGACGACGCCATGGCCCGGATCTGCGCGGATGCCGGCTATCACCTGTCGTTCGCCGGCAACGTCACGTTCAAGAACGCCCAGAACCTGCGGGATGCTCTGAAGGTGACGCCGCTCGATCGCATCCTCGTCGAGACCGATGCGCCGTTCCTCACTCCGACGCCGCTGCGCGGTCGTCCCAATGCTCCCTACCTCGTGCCGATCACGGTGCGCTTCATGGCGGCCGAGCTGGGCATCGAGGTCGATGAGCTGTCGGCGCAGATCGCCGCCAACACCCTGCGGGTCTACGGTTCGTTCACCGATTGATCGACCGGCGCGGCTGAGACGATCTGCGAGATCGGCTTCCACACCAGCACCAGCGTGAGCGCGGCTCCGACGAACGCGAACCACCACGGCGCAGTGAGTCCCCAGATCTCGGCGATCACGCCTCCGAGAGCCTGCCCGATCACCATGCCGCCGAACACGCCGACCATGTTGACCGAGGCGACGCGGCCCTGCAGCTCGGCGGGCACCAGACGCTGGCGCACCGTCGCCGAGATCGTGCCCCACACGAACGCGTACGCGCCGAACACGAACATGATGACCAGCGCCACCCACCCGGCGGTGGTGAGCGCGAAGGCGAGGTGCATCAGCACCTCGAGCGACAGCACGACGCGCATGAGCGTCGCGAACGACACGTGGCGTTCGAGCCAGCCGAAGCACAGCGTGGCGAGGATGCCTCCCGCGGCCGACGCCGTGGTCAGCGCTCCGTACCCGACGGCTCCCATGTTCAGGTGCTCGGTGGCATAGAGCACGAGCACACCCCAGGGAGCGGCCCAGGTCACGTTGAAGACCAGGATGATCAGCACCAGCATCCGCACCGGCGGGTTCTGCCACAGCCAGCGCAGGCCCTCGCCGATGTCGGTGTGCACGTGCGACTTCGTGTCCTCCGCCCGTGGTGGGACGGGCGTGCGGGCCATGAGCGAGATCAGCATGACGGCCAGCAGCACGCACAGGATCTCGAGCAGGAACGGCCAGGCGGTGCCGGCGGCGAAGAGGAACGCGCCGAGCGGGGGGCCTGCGAACTGGTTCGCCACGAGGTACCCGGCCTGGAGCCGCGCGTTGCCGATGCCGAGATCGGCCGGCTTCACGAGCATCGGCAGCAGCGTGCTGCCCGCGGTGTCGACGAAGACCTCTGCCGTGCCGTAGAGGAAGGCCACCGCGAGCACGATCCAGATGTTCGCCGTGCCTGTCAGGAGGAAGACGCAGAGCCCGGCGAGCACGACAGCTCGCGCGGCGTTGGCGAACATCACGAGGCGTCGACGGTCGAAACGGTCGGCGATCGCCCCGGCGTGGAGTCCGAAGAGCAGCCAGGGCAGGAACTGCAGGATGGCGCCGGCGGCCACGAGGATCGGTGACGACGTCATCGACGCGATGAGCAGGGGTGCGGCCGCCAGGGCGACCCCGTCTCCGACGTTGCTCGTCCACGATGACGCGAGCAGCCAGCGGAAATCCCTGCCCATGCGTCGTGGTGCGATCAGTTCACCGAGGGAGGGCATCACAGCAGACTAGTGGGCGGCTCGGACATCGACGGGGGTGGGGGACAATGGAGCAATGACAGTCACCCTGCTCGGCGCCACCGAGATCCGCCGCCTCGCCGCTGAGCTCGACGTCACCCCGACCAAGAAGCTCGGACAGAACTTCGTCGTGGACGCGAACACCGTGCGCAAGATCGTGCACGCCGCCCGCGTCCAGCCGGGGGAGCGAGTCGTCGAGGTGGGTCCCGGCCTCGGCTCGCTGACCCTCGCGATCCTCGAGGCGGGCGCATCCGTCACCGCCGTCGAGATCGATCACCGTCTCGCCGCGCGCCTGCCCCAGACCGCCGCCGAGCACGGCGTTCCCGCCGACATGCTCACCGTCGTCGATGCCGACGCGCTGCGCATCACCGAGCTCCCCGGCGAGCCCACGGTGCTCGTCGCGAACCTGCCGTACAACGTCTCGGTCCCCGTGCTGCTGCACTTCCTCGAGAACTTCTCCTACCTGAAGCGCGGCGTCGTGATGGTTCAGGCCGAGGTCGCGGAGCGTCTCGCCGCGAAGCCGGGCTCGAAGATCTACGGATCTCCGAGCGTCAAGGCCGCCTGGTACGGCGAATGGAAGCTCTCGGGCACGGTGTCGCGTCAGGTCTTCTGGCCCGTACCGAACGTCGACAGCCTGCTGGTCGGATTCGACCGCTCGGTGGGCGAGCGCGGCACGGAGGACGAGCGCCATCGCACGTTCCAGATCGTGGATGCCGCGTTCAACCAGCGACGCAAGATGCTCCGACAGGCGCTGTCGGGGCTGTTCGGCAGCTCGGCCGCAGCATCCGACATTCTGGTGGCGGCCGGAGTGGCGCCCACCGCCCGCGGCGAGGATCTCACGGTCGACGACTACCACCGAGTTGCCCAGCACGTCGCGAAGATCGAAGACGCCGCCGTCACCGGCTAATCTGGCACGGTGACCGAGTCCCCCCGTTTCCGTCCGAACGTCCCTGAGCTCCACCGGCCGTACGCCGCAGATGAGAGCCGCTACCAGCAGTTCGAGTACCGTCAGGTCGGCACCTCGGGGCTGTTCCTGCCGCCCATCTCGCTCGGGCTGTGGTGGAACTTCGGCGACAACATCCCGCTCGACAACCAGCGAGCACTGCTGCGTCATGCGTTCGACCGCGGCATCACGCACTTCGACCTCGCGAACAACTACGGCCCGCCCTACGGCTCGGCCGAGAAGAACTTCGGTCGCATCTTCGCCGAGGACTTCCGCCCCTACCGCGACGAATTGATCATCTCGTCGAAGGCCGGCTGGGACATGTGGCCGGGTCCGTACGGCGACTTCGGCAGCCGCAAGTACATCCTCGCGAGCGCCGAGCAGTCGCTGACCCGCATGGGACTCGACCACGTCGACATCTTCTACTCGCACCGCGCCGACCCCGTGACGCCCGTCGCCGAGACCATCGGAGCGCTCGACACGCTCGTGCGTCAGGGCAAGGCTCTCTACGTGGGCATCTCGTCGTACAGCGCCGAGCGCACGGCTGAGGCCGTGGCGGTCGCCGCCGATCTCGGCACCCCGCTCGTCATCCACCAGCCCGCCTATTCGATCCTCAACCGCTGGGTCGAGGACGGTCTCACCGACACCCTCGAGCAGTCCGGCGTCGGCGCGATCGCGTTCACGCCCCTCGCGCAGGGGCTGCTCACCGACAAGTACCTCGGTGACGGCACCGCCGCCAGGGCGCAGAAGCGCGGGTCGCTGCCTGAGGCGCCGCTGTCGGATGCCGCCGTGCAGACCCTCCGTTCGCTCAACGACATCGCCGAGCAGCGCGGACAGTCCCTGGCGCAGATGGCGATCCAGTGGACGCTGCGCAACCCGGTGGTCGCCTCTGCGCTGGTCGGCGCATCGCGCCCCGAGCAGCTCGACGAGAACGTCGCCGCCGTCAACGGTCCCGCGTTCAGTGACGACGAGCTCGCCCGCATCGACGAGGCGGCCGGCGCCATCGACGTCGACCTGTGGTCGACGTCGACGGAGCTGTGACGGGAACACCGAGATGAGCTTCGCCGCCCCCGTCGACTCCGTGCACGTGCGCGCGCCCGGCAAGATCAACGTGTATCTCGGCGTGGGCGGCCGTCATGACGACGGGTATCACGCCCTGGCGACCGTGTTCCAGGCGGTCTCGCTCTATGAGGATGTGATCGCGCGGCACGCCGACGACTTCTCGATCACGGTCTCGGGCGTGGACGACCCCGACAGTGTGCCGCTGGACGATCGCAATCTCGCGATGCGCGCTGCCAAGCTGCTCGCGACCGCGGCCGAATACGACGGTGGGGTGGCACTGGAGATCCGCAAGAGCGTCCCGGTCGCGGGAGGCATGGGCGGGGGATCCGCGGATGCAGCGGCCGCGCTCGTCGCCTGCGATGCGCTGTGGGGCACCGGCTTCTCCACGGCGCGCCTGCACGAGCTCGCCGCCCGCCTCGGTGCGGATGTGCCGTTCGCACTGCACGGCGGGACCGCTGTCGGAACCGGCCGAGGAGATCAGCTGAATCCCGCGCTGGCGAGGGGACGCTTCGACTGGGTGCTCGTCCCGAGCGATGCCGGGTTGTCCACGCCGGTCGTGTACGCGCGACTCGACGCGCTGCGTGACGCCGAGGGCGCTCTCGCCGATGATCCGCCGCTGTCGCTCGAGGTGCCGGCTCCCGTGCTGCAGGCGCTGCGTTCCGGGGATCCCGAACTGCTGTCGGAGAGCATCTACAACGACCTGCAGGAGGCCGCTCTGTATGAGCGGCCCGAGCTGGAGACGACGATCCTGCGCGGCATCCACGCCGGCGCCTTGCAGGGCATCGTGTCGGGTTCTGGGCCCACCGTCGCTCTCCTCTGCGCCAGTCCCGAGGGCGCGCAGGACGTCCAGTCGCTGCTCCGCGAGCACGGACTCGAGTCGCTGCACGTGCACGGCCCTGTGCCCGGCGCGCGCATCCTCGCCTGACCCGTCCTGCCGGCGTCCTCGCCTCGACGAGGTGCGCTGGGTGCGCCTGGCGTACATAATGAAGAGACGATGTGACCGTGCACATACAAGGAGGTCTGTGATGTCGACTGCCTCCGAGCGTGCCCGGATGCCGAGCATCCGCGACGTCGCTCGACTCGCCGGGGTGTCGCACCAGACCGTGTCGCGGGTGTTGAACGACCACCCGAGCATCCGCCCCGAGACGAAGGCGAAGGTGCTCGACGCCATCGCCGTGCTGGACTATCGCCCCAACCTGGCGGCACGGGCGCTCGTGACGAGCAAGTCGAACATGCTCGGGATACTCGCGGCGACCGTGGGCGAGTTCGGCCCGACGTCCTCCATCGTGGGGATCGAGGATGCCGCTCGCGAGGAGGGGTACTCGGTCTCGACGCTCAACCTCTCGGCCACCACTCCCGAGGCGATCGGCAGCGCACTGCGCCAGCTGGCGCGGGAGCAGGTCGACGGGATCGTCGTGCTGGCACCCCAGGTGCGGACGTTCCATGTGCTGAAGGGCATGGCGGTCGAGATGCCGTTCGTGTCGCTGCAGACGGCTTCCGGTTCCGACGGGGTGACCCTGTCGGCCGACCAGGTCGCCGGCGCGCGCACCGCCACCGAGCACCTGATCGGGCTCGGTCACAGCGACATCATCCACATCGCGGGGCCCCAGGACTGGATCGAGGCCGAATCCCGCATGCGCGGTTATCTCGATGCTCTGCGCGAGGCCGACCTGCCCACCTTCCCGCCGATCCGCGGAGACTGGACGGCCGACTTCGGCTATTTCGCGGGGCAGGAGCTCGCCCGACGGCGTGACTTCACAGCCGTGTTCGTCGCGAACGACCAGATGGCGATCGGGCTGCTGCACGGGTTCAGGGATGCGGGCATCCGCGTGCCCGAGGACGTGAGCGTCGTCGGGTTCGACGACATCCCGGTCGCGGCACATGTCGCACCGACGCTGAGCACGGTGCATCAGGACTTCCCGGAGCTGGGTCGCCGCGCCGTGCGCATCCTGCTCGCGCAGATCCGTGGGGAGCAGGCGCCGCAGTTCGGGCCCTTGCAGACGACTCTGCGCACGAGGGAATCGTCTGCACCTCGATAAGGCCACATTTTCGCGAGTGGTCTTGACACCGTCTCGGCGAGCGTAGACTATGTAATCCAATGTGAACGGTCACATCGAAGGTGGCCGCCCGTCGCGAGGAAGATCTTGTGAGCACCACAGCAACGTTGCCGGTCGTGTCAGGCCCCATCCTGGAGATGCGCAGCATCACCAAGGAGTTCCCGGGTGTCAAGGCGCTGTCCGACGTGTCCATCACCGTCCGGGCCGGAGAGATCCATGCGATCTGCGGCGAGAACGGCGCCGGGAAGTCGACCCTGATGAAGGTCCTCTCCGGCGTGTACCCCTACGGCACGTACGAGGGGGAGATCCTCCTCTACGGCGAGGAGCAGCGCTACCGCGACATCGCGGCGAGCGAGCAGGCGGGCATCGCGATCATCCACCAGGAACTCGCGCTGATCCCCGAGCTCTCGATCACCGAGAACATCTTCCTTGGCAACGAGATCCGCCACTTCGGTCGCATCGACTGGCAGGCGCAGCGTCAGCGCACGGTCGAGCTCCTCGCCCGTGTCGGACTGCGTGAGGACCCCGACGTCGCGATCAAGACTCTCGGTGTCGGCAAGCAGCAGCTGATCGAGATCGCGAAGGCGCTCAACAAGGACGTCAAGCTGCTCATCCTCGACGAGCCCACCGCGGCGCTGAACGAGAACGACTCGCAGCACCTGCTCGACCTGATCCTGGGCCTGAAGGCCAAGGGCATCGCGTCGATCATGATCAGCCACAAGCTCAACGAGATCGAGCAGATCGCCGACGAGATCACGATCATCCGCGACGGCCGCACGGTCGAGACGCTCGACATCTCGCGCGGCGAGATCAACGAGGACCGCATCATCCGCGGGATGGTCGGTCGCTCGCTCGAGAGCCGCTACCCCGACCGCACTCCCGAGATCGGCGAGGTGTTCTTCGAGGTCAAGGACTGGTGGGTGCAGCACCCGACGGTGTCCGAGCGGATGGTCGTCAAGGGGTCGAACCTCAACGTGCGCCGTGGCGAGGTCGTCGGCATCGCAGGGCTCATGGGCGCCGGACGCACCGAGTTCATGATGAGCATCTTCGGTCGCTCCTACGGCAACTTCCAGTCGGGCACGATCATCAAGGACGGGGTCGAGATCACCCTCCCGGACGTGTCATCCGCGATCAAGCATGGGCTCGCATACGTCAGTGAGGACCGCAAGGTGCTGGGCCTCAACCTGCTCGACACGATCAAGCGGTCTGTCGTGGCGGCGAAGCTGTCGAAGATCTCGAAGCGCGGCGTCGTCGACGAGCGTGAGGAGTACTCGGTCGCCGAGCGCTACCGCAAGGCGCTGCGCATCAAGACGCCCAGCGTCGAAGAGGGCGTCGGCAAGCTCTCCGGAGGAAACCAGCAGAAGGTCGTGCTGGCTCGGTGGATGTTCACCGATCCCGACCTGCTGATCCTCGACGAGCCCACGCGCGGTATCGACGTCGGAGCGAAGTACGAGATCTACGCGATCATCAACGAACTCGCCTCCCAGGGCAAGGGCGTCATCGTCATCTCCAGTGAGCTGCCCGAGCTCCTCGGCATCTCCGACCGCATCTACACAGTCTTCGAAGGTCGGGTCACCGACTGCATCCCGGCCGACCAGGCGACACCCGAGGCACTCATGCGCAGCATGACCTCCGCGACTCAGAAAGCATCCGCATGACCACCGACCTCACGACAACGAAGCGCGGCTTCCACTTCGGCGACATCCGCAAGATGTTCGGAAGCAACGGCACCTCGTCACTGCGCCAGTTCGGCATCCTGGGCAGCCTCATCGTCATCATCGTCCTCTTCGAGGTGCTGACACTGCTGCGCAACGGACCGAACGGTGCGACGCTGACGTCGGGCAACCTGATCAACGTCATCAACCAGTACTCGTTCATCCTGATCCTGGCGATCGGCATGGTGATGGTCATCATCATGGGGCACATCGACCTGTCGGTCGGCTCCGTGGCGGCTTTCACCGGCATCATCGTCGCGAAGTCGATGGCCGACTGGAACCTCCCTTGGCCGCTGGCGATCCTGCTCGGTCTCGGCGTCGGTGCCCTGGTGGGCGCGTGGCAGGGTTTCTGGGTCGCGTACGTCGGGGTGCCCGCGTTCATCGTGACGCTCGCCGGCATGCTCTTCTTCCGCGGTGCGCAGCAGTGGATCGGCGACGCGCAGACGATCCCGGTGCCCAAGGGCTTCCAGGTGATCGGCACCGGCTATCTGCCTGAGGTCGGTCTGCCGCTGGACTTCAACGTGCCGACGATGCTCCTCGCCCTGCTCGCCGTCGCGTGGCTGGTCTTCTGGGAGATCCGCACGCGTCGCCAGCAGCACAAGATGGGCTCCGACAGCGCGCCCCTGTGGGTCAGCGTCGTCAAGGTCGTGCTCCTCTCGGTCGTCGTGCTCGCTGCGGCGTGGATGTTCGCGACGGGTCGTCCCGGCACGAGCTTCCCGGTTCCGGGTCTGATCCTGCTCGCCCTCGTCATCATCTACTCGTTCATCACGCGGAACACCGTCTTCGGCCGCCACATCTACGCCGTGGGTGGCAACCGCCAGGCCGCACGCCTGTCGGGTGTGAAGGACCGCTGGGTCGACTTCTTCGTCATGATGAACATGTCGATGATGGCCGCACTCGCCGGCATGATCTTCGTCGCCCGTTCGCAGGCCTCCGGACCGAACGACGGCACCGGCTGGGAGCTCGACGCGATCGCGTCGGTCTTCATCGGTGGTGCTGCGGTCGCCGGTGGCATCGGAACCGTGATCGGATCGATCATCGGTGGTCTGGTCATGGCCTTCCTCAACAACGGTCTCGCTCTGCTCGGCCAGGGTGCCGACGTCGTCTCGATGATCAAGGGCCTCGTGCTCCTGCTCGCGGTCGGCATCGACGTCTGGAACAAGCAGCAGGGCCGTCCGTCGCTCATCGGGCTCCTGACGCGTCGATCGGGCCGCCGTGGCGACCCGGAGGCGACGCCGACCTTCGAGCCCAACAGGACTTACCAAGCCCCTCCCGTCGAAAAGACGAGGGCTGAGTAAGCGGAGTCTCCGCGCAGTGCTCGCACGCAGAATCCGTCACATCACACAAGAAAGAGATCACATGAAGAAGATCATCGTCACAGCGACAGCGCTCGTCGCGACGGCTGCCTTCGCACTCACGGGCTGCTCCGGTGAGCGCGGCGGCGGAACCGACACGGGATCCGGCGACGAGGCCGAAGCGGGCTTCGCGGCAGATTCCTCGATCGGTGTCGCGCTTCCCGACAAGACCAGTGAGAACTGGGTCCTCGCGGGTCAGCTCTTCACCGACGGCCTCGAAGAGGCCGGCTTCAAGGCCGACGTGCAGTACGCTCCGGCGAGCAACACTGTCGCCGAGCAGCAGAACCAGATCCAGGCCATGGTCACCAACGGTGCCAAGGTCATCATCATCGGCGCGAAGGATGGCAAGCAGCTCGCCACCCAGGTGCAGGCGGCCAAGGACGCCGGCGCGTACGTGATCGCGTACGACCGTCTCATCGAGAACACCGAGGCAGTCGACTACTACGTCGCGTTCGACAACTTCAAGGTCGGCCAGCTGCAGGGCCAGGCTCTGCTCGACGGTCTCGCCGAGCGTGCGGGCCACGAGGCTCCGTACAACATCGAGCTCTTCTCGGGCTCGCCGGACGACGCCAACTCGAAGGTCTTCTTCGACGGCGCCATGGACGTGCTCCAGCCGGAGATCGACAACGGCAACCTCGTCGTCGTGTCGGGGCAGACCGAGATCGCGCAGACCGCGACAGAGGGATGGCTTCCGGAGAACGCGCAGAACCGTATGGACACGCTGCTGACCTCGTCGTACAGCGGTGACGCCGTCGTCGACGGTGTGCTGTCGCCGAACGACACGCTTGCTCGCGCGATCATCACCTCGGTGCAGCAGGCCGGCAAGCCGGTCCCGGTCGTCACGGGTCAGGACTCCGAGGTCGAGTCGGTGAAGTCGATCATGGAGGGCGTGCAGTACTCCACGATCAACAAGGACACCACGCTGCTCGTCGAGCAGTCGATCAAGATGGTCGGCCAGCTGCAGAAGGGCGAGACCGTCGACGTCAACGACGAGGAGTCGTATGACAACGGCGCCAAGGTCGTTCCGGCATACCTGCTCGACCCGATCATCGTCACGAAGGAGAACGCTGCCGAGGCGTACGCCAACGTGCCGAGCCTCCTCGAGATCGTGAAGTCCTACCAGTAAGCATCAAGCCCTCGCCGAGGGCAAACGAGGGGCCGCCCGGGTCATACGACCCGGGCGGCCCTTTGTTGTTTCGGGGCGACGTTCCTCACCGCGCGCGGGCAGGCCGCTGGCGGGAAGCGAGGGCTCTGTCGGAGGACTTCCGCACACGGTGAGCTAGCCCCAGAGGGGGTCGTCGGGGTCGGGAGAGTCTGTGCCGTCGGCATCGGTCATGATGCGCGCTCCAGCGATCCACGACGTCAGAGGGCCATCGCGGAGGAGATGAGGTCGCGGTGTGTCGAGCAGAGCGGAGGTCGTCACTTTGTCCAGCGGCTCATCGCTCGCGAAAATGACAACGTTGCCGAGTGGCCCTTCCGTATCTTCCGGCTCTGCGTCGAGCACGACAGCGATGTGATCGAACACGGTACTCAGGGTCGCCGCCTGTCGCCGTGAGTATTCGAACGGATGCCCGTCGAGCAGGTTCACGGCGACCACGCCCGCCGCTGCGGAGCGCGCGGCGACCCGCCGGTAGAACTCCTGGCTGGCCACACGATGGCGGATGACGGCGGCATCCCAGAGATCGACGACGGTGAAGCACGCATCAACCCAATCGGTGTCGATTGCGGTGCGACAGCTCGCTGCGTCGTCAAGTCCGGGGGACGGAGAAGACTGCACCGGCGATATCTTCTCATTCGGAAGCGCGGCGTCCGCGACCGTCCGAGCGTCACCGAAGATGACTCGTACGTCAGAGCCGGGAGGCAATGGCAGCGCGTCGATGACGGCGGCGTAGAGCGCGGGTTCGAACTCCACCACGAGCTGAGGTGATTCGGCGCGCGTCGCCTGTACGTAGCGTGCCAGCGTGAGTGCTCCGGCCCCCAGATGCACGGTGAACAGCGGCGCTTCAGGCTCGGCGGCGGCATCCATTGCGCGGGCGATGTGCTGGGTGTACCTGTATTCGAGGGCGGTGGGTTCGGTGATCGAGACGACGGACTGCGGAATTCCATCCACGCTGAGCTCGAAGCGACCGGGGCGCCTTCTCGACTGCACCAGCTTTGCCTTGCGGTTGGCTAGCGAGAGCGAGAACACCCGGCGACTCCATGGCACCTGTCTAGTTTAAGCCGGAGGGGATCGGTCGGCGGCGGCCGGGCTTTCTTCTTGGCGTGCTGCTGTGGCGCGTTCTTCAGCAGCCGGGGGCGGTGGGTTTCTCGAGACAGGTGTGGGCGACCAGAGCGGTGCGGGCCTCGAGGATGCGGATCTCCTGGGTGGGGCCCGGCGTCGTGAGCTGTCCGGGCACGTCGATCCATCCCGCGCCGACGTCGACCTGCGCGGTGTAGCGGATGTCGACTTCGGACGAGTAGACGCCGGGTTCGCGGTACACGTGGCTGGTCGGTGTGGGCGTGAACTGTGCCTGGCCGAGCGCCTCCCACGTCCGACCCGGCGTGGTCACGATCGCCGAGGTTCCGTCGCCGTAGGTGTAGACGTAGCTGGCCGGGGTGAACCGCACGCGCAGTGGCGCGCCGAACAGCTCCCGGTCTTGGATCTGCGTGGATGCTGCGGCCGTGAAGTTCGTCGGCATTCCCGCGATCCCGACGTTGCCGGGTTCGGCAGTCGCACGGACGGATGCCGGCGCGAATCGCGCCAGATCGGAGATCGTGATCGTCGGCGTGCCAGGCGTCGACGGAGCGGACGGCGGGCGCCCTGGCGCATTGGCGCGGGGAGCGCATCGCGTGGTGCCCGAGTCGTCCATGCACGCCGCAAGGTCGATCGCCTCCTGGCTCGGCCCCGACGGCTCACCCGGACCGCCGTGGTCGCCCGGACCTCCGTCGCCCCGACGGGAGTTCGTACCGGGATCAGCGCTCGGTTGCTGTTGCGTGCCCGAGATTGTCAGCGAGTCGCCGTCGCTAACTCCGCATAGGCCCGCGCGCGAAGCGGTCGTTGTGCAGGTGGCCATCCGTGATGCGTCCGTTGCGGTGGTGCCAATTGCGAGAAGGAGTCCGACGCATGCGGCTACCACCTTGGTCAACACGTCGGCCCGTCGACCATGGACTCGTTCGAGATGCGCAGCGCGTCTCCTGCCCCGACGAACACAACCCGTTGCGTGATGTTTTCGCCCCGGTCCAGTGGCGTCACATCCGCACCTGATTTGTCGATCAGGGAGACATCCGAGACGTCCAAGCAAATGATGCCGGTTATCTCGGGAAGGCTGCCGCTGATGTCTGCTGACTCCCCGGTGAACGCCTCAACGACCGCGGTGCCGGAGACGCGTAGTTCGCTCGTTGATAAAAGGTTTTGAGTGTCTATGTCACCTTCAAGCGCTAGACCTGTTAAGTACTGTTGTGGATCGGCGCCCTCGGTACCGTTCGATCGTGCATTAACGGCATCGTTGTATGCCCGGTACACGTCTTCCGCCGCGTTGAATGCCTCCTCCTCGCTCGAGAAGGCGGCGGTCGGCGTCAGGACGGGGGTCAGCTCAGAGGTACACCCCGCGAGGATACTCATCCCGATCAGGGCAAACGCGGCAAGAGAAATGTTCCTACCGTGGATCGGTCTGGGTTCACGCATTGCTCAGCCTCCGCAAGTGGTCGCGCCAGCGGTCCACGAGATGCAGCCTTCATCTCGTCTTCGGGGGTGGTTCCCGGCGGCGGACGTATCGGCTGGGTGAGGCGCAGCGGCCCCCGGCGTGGGCGTGGGTCGCGTCTCGGCGCACCACGAGAGCGGCACAATACGCTGATCGTCTAGAAGCGTTTCACCATCAACCGATATGAAAATCAGATTCATCTCCAGGAAGTCTGGTGGGTCTTCCGGGAGCAACGACTCGCCGTGGCGATCGACCAGGGTGACATTGGTCATGTCGAGACACGCTATGGCGTCGACTCGCCGGTCGGGATACACCGTGGTCGCTTGGAAAGATTCGAGCACGATTTTTCCGCCGACAGTCTGACCGCTTTCGTGTCGATCGATCCATGATTTAGATACGCCAGCATAGAACTGCGGGGTTGCGAACTCCGCCACAGGGCCGAACGTGTCGGGGTTCGCGTAGTCGATCTCGTTTGAGGCGTCTATGTACGACCGATATGCATCCTCGGCCTTCACCGCTGGCTTTTCCTCTGCGGGCTGCGCCGCACGATCCGATGTGGTCAGTGTGCAAGCAGTCAACGCGCAGACGGCGGCACAGACACAGCAAGTCGAGAGCAGGCGCGAGCGGCGAAAGGTGTGTCGAACGAGAGGGGAGGTCACCGCGCCACCGTAATGAATCGGCACGCGGTCGCGTCATGGTTATCCACAGCGCGCGACCCGATTGTCAGAACGGCGCGCGCACGGCTTCCGATTCGGCGAAGGTCACCGTGTTCGGTGCAGGCGGGGTGTCGATGTACGTCCGCCCCGTCGGACTCGTCCACTCCATGACCCCGCCGGGCTTCTGCTCGACGTGCCATGGCGTGTGATGTTTCAGAACGTGATGTCGGCGACAGAACGACGCCAGGTTCGATTCGCAGGTGGCGCCACCGGTTGCGGCGGCGTGGTTGTGGTCGAGGTCGCATTTCCGCGCCGCAATTCCGCACGCGGGGAATCGACATCGTTGATCTCTTGCCCGGAGGTGCCTGCGCAGGTGACGATTCGGGCGGTATCGGTCGACGGCGAGCACCCGACCGCTGATCGGATGCGTCAGCACCCGATCCCATCCCTTCGTCTGCCCCGCCAGCCGGCGCGCGGTATCGACATCGATCGGAATCACGCCGTCGAGCTCGGCTGGTGGCGCTGCCTCGGCATCCGATCCGTCGTGCGCGTCGTCGTTCATCAGCGTCGTCACCGGAACGGTGATCTCGATCCGGGCGCTGATGGCTCCGAGCAGTCCGTCTTCGCTGTCGTGACCTGTCGGCTGCCCGCTGAGCACGAGATCGGCGAGCAGATCGGCACGGATCTCGTCGACGGACCGGTCATCCGGCTCGAACTCGCTGCCGTCGCGCGCGGCCTGTCGCTTCGCGCGAAGGTTCTCGTCGCGCAGAGCGTGCGCCATCTGTGAGAGGCGATCGAACATGCCGTGGACGAGCGCGGCGGGCGCGTGCGTGTGCAGAGCCGCCATCCCGTCTTCGCCGTCTGTCACCCAAACGCGTCGCTGAGACCTCGCTCGACGGTGTCTGTCCGACACCGTCGTCGGAGCGAACCGCTCGGCCACTCGTCGCGCCAACGCGCGCAGACGGTTGGGCGACTCTGCCTCCGCGATCGGGAGGATGACCGCCGAATACGCCTCGCGATCGCTCGGCGACTCGAGGCTCGAGCCTGCGTCGACGATCACCCGCGAATGGGCTGGGCTGATCCGCCCTGCCCCCTGTGCGGCCCATACGGCAGGGAACCGATCGACCAGCAGCTCGGCCGCAGCCATCCGCCGCTCGATGGTGCGATCGCTGACGTTCTGTACCGCTCCGATCTCGGCCGCGATGGTCCTGAGCGAATGGTCTCCGCGATCGGGGTGATCGCCCTGCTTCGCGATGTCGATCGCGAGTCGACCGGCGATCGCCAGCAGCCCGTCGCGAGCCGCGCTCATGCTGCTCAACGTCGCCTCAGCGACCTTGAGCGCACCGACGAGATCGGCGAGATTCGCGATCTGCGTGTCCGTCGCGTCGAGCAGTGCTGTCATGTCTCCGAGTAGATCACGGACCACCGACATTCGAACGAAGATTCGAGACATTCCTCGATCGGTATGATCACGAAAAGGTAACGACTCGTGCGACACTGACCTCATGTTCCTTCATACGGTCGATGTCGGCGAGGGCTCACGGTGGTTCTGCTCCACGGAATGATGGCCTCGGCCGACAGCTGGTGGCGAGTGATCCCCGTACTGGCCGAACAAGGCTTCCGTGTGCTGGCGATCGATCTTCCCGGTCACGGCCTGTCGCCGCGAGATCCACGTCTGACGATCGAGCAGGCAGCGTCATCGGTCGTCGAGACGGTCAGGAACCTCGCGCCGGGACAGCCGCTCGCGGCCATCGGGCACTCCTACGGCGCGAGTGTTCTCGCGGAGGCGGCACCGGTGCTCCGCCCCGATCCGGCGGTCTACGTCGACACTGTACTCGTCCTTCCCGGCGGCGGCGACCGCGATGACCTCACCGAGCGATACGCCCGCGATCGAGAAGCAAGAGAGTCGCCCGAGCACCTCAGCGCCTCACGTCCGTTCTACTCGTCGAAGGATGCCGAGGTCGAAGCCCTCGCCGCCCGGCGCTTCGATCCGGCGACGATGGCGTCCGTCTCGTGCGGCGCCGACCACGAGTGGCTTCCGCAGGCAGGGTCGATCGTGGTGCGCGCAGAGCCGAGCGCGTGGGTGGGAGAAGCAGACGTCCGCCGATTCGAGGCGCACGGCATCGAGGTGCGGAGCATCGCCGGCGCCGCGCACACCGTCTGGTACAGCCACTTCGAGGAGTTCACGGCATCCATCCCCGAGCTGTTCGCCAGCACGCACGCCCACGGGCTGCCGAATGACGCGCCAGCAGGTGACGGAAGACGCCACAGCGGGTCACACCCAAGAAGCGCCAGCGGGTGACAGAAGACTGACCGGCGCGTACAGGGCGCGCGACTACCCTGGGGAGTGACATGGCACATCTTCTCGGGGCAGAAGCCCTTCATCTCGAATATCCGACGAGGGTCGTCTTCGACTCCGTGACCCTCGGCATCGAAGAGGGTGACCGCATCGGCATCGTCGGCCGCAACGGCGACGGCAAATCGAGCCTTCTCGGAATGCTCGCCGGCATCAAGGAGCCGAACTCCGGTCGCGTCACGGTTCGCGGTGGCACGACCATCGGAGTGCTCTCGCAGGCCGACACCCTCAGTGACGACCTGACCATCAGCGAGGCTGTCGTCGGTGACACGCCGGAATACGAGTGGGCCGGCGACCCGCGCATCCGCGACGTGATCGAGGGACTGCTGAAGGATCTGCCCTGGGATGCCGAGATCGGCTCCCTCAGCGGCGGCCAGCGCCGACGCGTCTCACTCGCCAAGCTCCTGACGGGGGACTGGGACGTCATCGCTCTTGACGAGCCCACCAACCACCTCGACGTGGAGGCCATCACCTGGCTCGCCGGACATCTCAAGAAGAGGTGGAGCCCGAACTCCGGAGCGCTCATGGTCGTGACCCACGACCGGTGGTTCCTCGACGAGATCTGCACCGAGACCTGGGAGGTGCACGACCGCATCGTCGAGCCCTTCGAGGGCGGGTACGCGGCATACATCCTGCAGCGCGTCGAGCGCGACCGGATGGCCGCAGCCACCGAGGCGAAGCGTCAGAACCTCGCCAAGAAGGAGCTCGCGTGGCTCCGTCGAGGCGCGCCCGCACGAACCGCGAAGCCGAAGTTCCGCATCGACGCGGCCAACGAGCTCATCGCCGACGTGCCGGAGATCCGCGACAAGGTGTCGCTGCAGTCGCTCGCCGTCTCCCGCCTCGGCAAGGACGTCGTCGACCTGCTCGACGTCGGAGTGACCTATCCGACGGCGGACGGCGGCACCAAGACGGTGCTCCGCGACGTCGAGTGGCGCATCGCGCCGGGGGAGCGCACCGGCATCCTCGGTGTGAACGGCGCCGGCAAGTCGACGCTGCTCGGGCTCATCTCGGGGACCGTCGAGCCCACCGTCGGCCGTGTGAAGCGCGGCACGACCGTGAAGGTCAAGACACTCACGCAGCGTCTCGACGAACTCGAAGACGTCCGACGCGAGCCGGTGCGTGTCGTGATCTCGCGGCTGCGCACCTCTTACACGATGGGGTCCGGCTCGAAGGCGCAGGAGCTCACGCCGGGGCAGCTGCTCGAGCGGCTGGGGTTCGATTCCGCGCAGCTCTCCACTCCCGTGAAGGATCTCTCCGGAGGGCAGCAGCGCCGCCTGCAGCTGCTTCTCGTGCTCCTCGACCAGCCCAACGTGCTGATCCTGGACGAGCCGACCAACGATCTCGACACCGACATGCTCGCGGCGATCGAGGATCTGCTCGATTCCTGGTCGGGGACCCTGCTGGTGGTCAGCCACGACCGGTACTTCCTCGAGCGTGTGACCGATCAGCAGTTCGCGATCCTCGACGGACATCTGCGGCACCTGCCGGGCGGTGTCGACGAGTACCTGCGCCTGCGCCAGCTGCAGACCTCGGCGCCGGGCAAGTCGCAGACGGCCGTCAACACGGCGAAGAAGGCCTCCAGCCTCGACGGTGCCGCACTGCGCGCCGCCCAGAAGGAGGTCTCATCGCTCGAGCGCCGTATCCAGAAGCTGACCCAGCAGGTCGACAAGGCGAAGACCGCTCTGGCGGATCACGACCAGTCGGACTTCGCCGGGCTCGGCGACAAGATGAAGGCGATCAGCGATCAGCAGGCGGAGATCGAGGAGCTCGAACTCCGCTGGTTCGAGCTGACCGAAGAGCTCGACTGACGAGAGGTCTGGCCCTTCCGCCGCCGCGGGAATACGGTGGCAGTCGAATGCGCTGTGCTCTGGGCGGGGTTCGATGCCAGCCGGGATCGCACTGCTTGATCCTGCGGTACCCGGGAGGTTCACATGGAAGGGCTCGAGGTCACCGTCCTGATCGGACTCACGATCCTCGTGGGCACGCTGATCGCGCCGCGCGTTCGGCTCGCGCTGCCGCTCGTGCTCGTGATCTTCGGACTCCTGCTCGGCTTCGTGCCGCAGCTCCGCGAGATCCAGCTGCCCCCGGAGACGGTCCTGCTGCTGTTCCTCCCGGTGATGCTGTTCTGGGAGAGCCTCACGACCTCCCTGCGCTCGATCCGTCGCGACTTCCGCTACATCCTCCCGATGAGCACGGTGCTGGTCGTGGCATCCGCGTTCGCCGTCGCGGGTGTCGGACTGATGTTCGGGATGCCGTGGGAGACCGCGCTGATCCTGGGTGCGGCCGTGGCTCCGCCGGATGCGACGGCCGTGGCGGCCCTCGGCAGGCTGCTGCCCCGACGCATGTTCATGAAGCTCAAGGCCGAGAGTCTCACGAACGACGGAACCGCCCTCGTGCTCTACGCGATCGCCGTCTCGCTGGCTCTCGGCGGCAACATCACGCCCCTGTCTGTGACGATGTCGGTGCTCACCTCCTACGTCGGAGGAGTGGCGGCCGGTGTCGTGATCGCAGGCCTCGGGTACCTGCTGCTGCGTCGTACCTCTTCGACCATCGTCATCAACGTCACGCTCCTGCTCATCCCGTTCAGCGCGTTCCTGCTCGCAGAGATCGTGCATGCCTCGGGTGTACTCGCGGTCGTCGTGGCCGGTCTCATCGTCGCCTACGTCTCGCCGCGGGTGACGACCGCCTCGTCACGGCGACAGGCCGATGCCGCGTGGCCGTTCGGTGTCTTCCTGCTCAACGGAGCGCTCTTCGTGCTGATCGGTCTCGAGGTGCAGTTCGTCGCCCACGAGATCTCGGCGGCCGCGATCGGCAGGCTGCTGCTCATCACCCTGGCGGTGTGGGTGACGCTGCTGGTGGTCAGGTACGTTTTCCAGCTGCTGAACGCGCCCTTCCAGCGGCGAAACCCGGCGCTGCCGTCCCGTGGTGCCAAGGCCCGGTCGATGGCGGTATCGACGGTGGCCGGCATGCGAGGTGCCGTCTCGCTCGCGATCGCCCTGTCGGTTCCGGTGGCCAGCGGCACGGAGGGTGAGATCGCCGGACGAGACGAGATCGTCTTCGTCACGGCGGGAGTGATCCTGCTCAGTCTGCTCGTGCAGGGTCCGCTGCTGCCGGCGATCGTCCGCTGGGCGCGGTTCCCCGTCGATCACATGGAGGCCGAAGAGTACGAGTTGGCTGAGCGGACGATCTCGGGCGCGGCACTCGCCGCCCTCGACGACCTCGCCGTCGAGCACGGCGTCGGCCAGGAGATCCGCGACAAGGTGCGCGCCGAGGGCTACCAGATGCTCGAGTTCTCGAACGCGCGGGCGCTGGCGCGCGAGCAGGCGATCGTCGATGCGGAGGCGCAGGCGCTCGACGTCATGCTCGACGAGCCCGATCCACTGGGCGGCGGCCAGCAGATCGGTGGGGGAGCGGATGCCGGTGCAGCGGAGGCGTCGGTCGCGCTGCGACTGCCGGATGCGACTCGCGTCGGCGACGACGGCGAGCTCGCGGACGGCGAGGTCAGGACTCTGCAGATGATCGCCACCTCGGCCGACGTCGACGTCATGCAGCGGTCGCCGCTGCTGCGCCACGAGGAGCACACGCGCCTCAAGCTCGCGCTCATCGACCGCAAGCGCGAGGTGCTCCTGGGCCTGCGCAGAGACGGGACGGTCGACGACCTCGTGGTCCGTCGCATCTCGGCGCGACTCGATCTCGAGCAGGTGCGACTGCAGGGCATCGAGGACTACGACTGACAGCTGTGACGCTCTGTGACACTCGATTGTCGCGGAGCGTATCGGCCTGCCTAACGTATTCGAGTCCCCCAAGAGAGGAACCCGAACACTCATGTCCATCACAGCATCCCGTCGGACCACATCCGTCATCGCCGCGCTCGCCGCGGTCCCGCTCTTCGTCGCGCTCGCAGGCTGCGCGACGGCATCCTCCGACGCCGGCTCCGGCGGCGGCGACTCCGAGAACGAGACCGTCAAGATCGGCGTCGTCGGCAAGGGAGACGCGCAGTGGGCTCCTTTCGTCGAGGCCGCCGCTGACGAGGGCATCACGGTCGAGCTCGTCGACTTCGGCTCGTACGAGCAGCCCAACCCCGCGCTGACCGAGGGCGAGATCGACCTCAACCAGTTCCAGCACATCGTGTACCTCGCCGAGTACAACACGGCATCGGGCTCTGACCTCACGCCCATCGGCTCGACCGCGATCTACCCGCTGGGTCTGTACTCGCAGAAGTACGACGACGTCGACGACATCCCCGAGGGCGAGACCGTCGCCGTCCCGGACGATGCCTCGAACCAGGCCCGTGCGCTGCTCGTGCTGCAGTCGGCCGGACTCATCGAGCTCAAGAGCGGCGGCACGATCTTCTCCGACCTCTCCGACATCGACACGGGCAAGTCCAAGGTCGAGGTCACGGCGCTCGAGGCAGCGCTGATCCCGACGTCGCTTCCTGACGTCGCCGCGGCGATCATCAACAACGACTTCGTCGAGGACGCGGGTCTGACGTTCGACGACGCGATCGCTCAGGATGACCCCGAGGACCCGAACGCGCTGCCGTACGTGAACATCTTCGCCGCGCGTGCCGAGGACGCCGACAACGAGACGTACCTCAAGCTCGTCGAGATCTTCCAGACGAACGAGGACGTCCAGGCCGGTCTGCTCGAGTCGTCCGGTGACACCGCGGTGCCGCTGCAGACCCCGGTCGAGGACCTCGTCTCCTCGCTCGAGAAGGTCCAGAAGGACACCGAGGCCAACAAGTAGGACGACCGGGGTGACTGACACCCCCGTCCGATGAGGGAGAATCGGGTGGCGCTTCGTGCGTCACCCGATTCTTCGTTCCCGAAGCAGACCGGAGCACCGCATGCCGATCGTCACCCTGACGAACGTCTCGAAGACCTACCCCTCCCGCACCCGTGACGACGCCGAGATCGTGGCCGTCGACGATGTCACCCTCTCGATCGAGAAGGGCGATGTCTTCGGCATCATCGGATACTCCGGAGCGGGCAAGTCGACCCTCGTCCGCTTGATCAACGCTCTCGAGCCGGCGACGAGCGGCACCATCACGGTCGACGACGTCGACATCACGGCTCTCAAGGAGAGCGAGCTGCGCCGGGTCCGCGGCGGCATCGGCATGATCTTCCAGCAGTTCAACCTGTTCTCGTCGCGGAGCGTGAAGGCGAACATCGCGTACCCGCTCAAGCTCGCAGGATGGTCGAAGCCGGATATCGAGAAGCGGGTCACGGAGCTCCTGAGCTTCGTGGGGCTGGCGGACAAGGCGAAGGCCTACCCCGAACAGCTCTCCGGCGGCCAGAAGCAGCGCGTCGGCATCGCCCGCGCCCTCGCCACCGGCCCGGCGATCCTCCTCGCCGACGAGGCCACGAGCGCGCTCGACCCGCAGACCACGCACGAGGTGCTCGATCTGCTCAAGCGGGTCAACCAGGAGCAGGGAGTCACGATCGTCGTCATCACCCACGAGATGGATGTCATCCAGACGATCGCCACCAAGGTCGCGGTGATGGAGAACGGACGGGTGATCGAGCAGGGCGATGTCTTCGACGTGTTCTCCGCCCCGCAGAACCCGGCCTCGCAGCGCTTCGTAGGCACGGTGGTGAAGGGCGTCCCCTCTCCGTCCGAGCTCGGGGTGCTGCGGGAGCGCCACCGAGGCCGGCTCGTCACGTTCTCGTTCCGCGACGGCGACTCGTCACAGGCGCAGGTCTTCCTCGACCTCGCGGGTGCCGGACTCGACTTCGAGCTCGTGTACGGCGGCATCAACGACATCCGCGGTCGCGCCTTCGGACACCTCACACTCGCCATCCGCGGTGAGGGCGCGGTGATCGACCGCACACTCGAGCAGATCGGCCAGCGCGTCGAAGTCATCCAGATCGCAGGAGAGGAGGCGCGCTGATGGACCGTCTGAACGAACTGTGGCCCGACCTCTGGAAGGCGGCCCTCGAGACGCTGTACATGACGTCCTTCGCACTCGTGCTGGGTGGCGTCCTCGGCCTCGCGATCGGCGTCATCCTCTACGTCACCCGCCCGGGCGGTCTCGCCGAGAACAGGGCGGTGTCGGTCATCGCCAACCTCGGCGTGAACTTCTTCCGCCCGATCCCGTTCGTGCTCTTCGTCGCCGTGGCGCAGCCGTTCGCCCGCGCCGTGGTCGGCACGGGCATCGGCACCACGGCCGGCGCGTTCATGATCGGTCTGGCCGCGGCCTTCGCCATCGGACGCATCGTCGAGCAGCACCTCGTGTCGGTCTCGCCCGGTGTGATCGAGGCGGCCCGCGCCATGGGAGCTGGGCCTGCTCGGATCCTGTTCACGGTCGCGATCCCCGAGTCGCTCGGACCGCTGATCCTCGGCTACACGTTCATCGTCGTCGCCCTCATCGACATGACCGCGATGGCAGGACTCATCGGCGGCGGCGGCCTCGGAGCCTTCGCTCAGATCTACGGCTTCCGGCAGTTCGAGCCGGTCGTCATGTGGACCGCGATCGTGCTGATCGTCGTCTTCGTGCATCTCGTGCAGATGCTCGGCACGTGGCTCGCACGAAAGATCATGCGCCGCTGATCGGAGCCTCCTGCAGCGTGCGCGTCGTGGTGAAGACCCGCGGCGCGCCGCTGAGCGGATCCACGAAGTGCAGCTCGCGCGCGAGCAGCTGCATCGGCCTGTCGAAGTCATCGGGCTTCTCGCCCCGCAGGTCGGGATAGAACGGATCGTTCAGGATGCCGAGCCCCAGCGCCGCGAGGTGCACCCGGAGCTGATGCATCTTGCCGCTGTGCGGGTGCAGCAGCGTGTGCACGACGCGATCGTCCGCGTCGATGACGTCGATCCGCGTCTCGGCGTTCGGCTCCCGCTCGTCGTCGACTTTCACCTTCAGCTCGTTGCGGAGCTTGACGATGTGGTTGCGGTACACGAGGGGGAACCGCGCGGCATCCCAGTCGGCCGGTCGAGCCGACACGGCCTCGTAGACCTTCTGCACCTGTCGAGTCTCGAACAGCAGCTGATACGGCCCTCTGGTGGCCGGTCGCGCCGAGAACATCAGCACTCCGGCGGTCGCCCGGTCGAGGCGGTGGATCGGCGCCAGCTCATCGTTGCCGAGCAGGTTGCGCAGCCGGATCAGCGCGGAGTTCTGCAGGAACTTCCCGCCGGGGATGGTGGGCAGGAAGTGGGGCTTGTCGATGACCACCAGATCGGCGTCCTGGTGGATGACCTCGACCTCGACGGGAAGCCGGGTCTCGACGGGCGGGTCGCGGTAGTACCAGATGAACTCCTCGACACCCAGAGGCGTGTCTCGCGCGAGGGGGGTGCCGTCGCGGGCGACGATCTCGCCCCGGTCGAAGCGGCTGAGCAGCCCCTCGGGGTCGAGGTGGAAGAAGCGCTCGATCATGTACGCGCCCACCGTCGGCCACTCGCCGCTCATCGGAACGTGCAGGCGTGTGGCACCGACGCCGTCGCGCACCGGAAGGGGGGAGAGCATGGCCATGTCGTCAGTTCCTCACGCGTCGAAGCTGAGGCTCAGCTTGCGCAGCAGCGAGGCGAGACGATCGCGATCGCCCTTGGAGAGAGCCTGCAGGAGATCGTCCTCGACGTCGACGAGACGCGTGATCGCGGCATCCACCCTGATCCGACCGTCATCCGTGAGCGTCACGAGCACGCTGCGGCCGTCGGCCGGGTCGTCTTCACGGCGCACGAAACGACGCCCCACCAGACGGTCGATGCGGTTGGTCATGGTGCCGCTCGACACCAGCGTCTGCTGCAGCAGCTGCTTGGGCGAGAGCTGGAAGGGCGCTCCGGCGCGGCGCAGGGCCGACAGCACGTCCCATTCCCAGGCCTCGAGGTCGCTGCGTCGGAACACGTCGCGACGCGCTCTGTCGAGAAGGCGGGTCAGCCGATCCATCCGCGACAGCACCTCGAGGGGCGAGAAGTCGAGGTCGGGGCGCTGGGTGTTCCAGGCGCCGACGATCCGATCAACCTCATCCGCCTCAGTCATCCGTCCATTATCGCCGGTAGCACGCAGGCGGACGTGGCAGACTTGATCCGCGGCGCCCTCGGGGGCCGCGGTCCGCCGTGGTGTAATGGCAGCACGACAGCCTTTGGAGCTGTTAGGTCTAGGTTCGAGTCCTGGCGGCGGAGCATGACTGGGAACAACCTCGCGATCATCGTCCTCGCCGCAGGGCAGGGCACCCGCATGCGCTCGCGTCTGCCCAAGGTGCTTCATCCGATCGGCGGGCGTCCGCTCGTCGGTCACGTGCTGACGACGGCCGGACGACTCGGGGCCGACCACGTCGAGGTCGTCGTCCGGCACGAGCGGGACCAGGTGGTCGCCGCGCTCGCCGAGGACTACCCCGACGCCGTCTTCGTCGACCAGGACGACGTTCCCGGCACGGGGCGAGCGGTGCAGGTCGCGGTCGATGCGCTCCCCGCGGACTTCGACGGCGATGTGCTCGTGCTCTCGGGGGACTGCCCTCTGGCGGATGCCGACACGCTGCGCTCGTTCCTCGACGCGCACCGCGCGGCCGATGCGGAGGCGACCCTGATGACCGCGGTCGTCGACGATCCGACCGGCTACGGGCGCGTCATCCGCGATGCCGACGGCGGCGTCGATCGGGTGGTCGAGCAGAAGGATGCGACCGCGGACGAAGCGTCCGTGAGCGAGATCAACGCCGGCATGTACGTGTTCCGTGTCTCGACGCTGCGCAAGTATCTGCCGTCGGTGGGTGTCGACAACGCGCAGGGTGAGATGTACCTGACCGATGTCCCCGGGCTTCTCCGACGCGACGGCAGCCGTGTGGCGGCATCCGTCGTCTCCGACGTCACCGTCACCTACGGCGTCAACGACCGCGCTCAGCTCGCGGAGGTCGGTCGGCTGCTCAACCGCCGCATCGTGCGGCGCTGGCAGCTCGAGGGGGTCACGGTGATCGATCCGGCGACGACGTGGATCGACGATGACGCCACCCTGGCGCCTGATGTCACGATCCTCCCGAACACGCACATCCTGCGCGCCACGACGATCGCAGAGGGCGCGATCATCGGGCCGGACACGACGCTCGTCGACTGCGAGGTGGGGGAGGACGCGATCGTCCGCCGTACCGACGCGACGCTCGCCGTGATCGGCGCCGAGGCCACGGTCGGCCCCTTCTCATTCCTCCGCCCCGGCACGGTGCTCGGGGCACGGGGCAAGATCGGCGCCTACGTCGAGACCAAGAACGCCGAGATCGGCGAGGGCAGCAAGGTTCCGCATCTGTCGTACGTCGGCGATGCGACCATCGGGCGTGGCGTCAACCTTGGCGCCAGCACGATCACCGCCAACTACGACGACGTGAACAAGCACCGCACCGTCGTCGAGGACGAGGTGCACACCGGGTCGCACACGACCCTCGTCGCGCCCGTTAGGCTGGGAGCTGGCGCCAAGACAGGTGCCGGCGCCACCGTCCGCAAGGACGTCCCCGCCGGTTCCCTTGCCATGAGCGTCGCCCCTCAGCGCAACATCGAGGGTTGGGTCGAGAAGAACAGGGCAGGCACGGGCGCGGCAGACGCCGCAGCACGATCCCGAGTGGCGGAATAGGCGAATACGATGGCGCGCAAGAAGAAGACGGTCGATCTGGACCGGGACAACGGCATCGCACCGGGACTCGTCGCCAAGACGAAGAAGCGGCTCGTGGTCGCGGGTGGCCGGTCGCACCCGGAACTCACCGCGGCGGTCGCGGCGGCACTCGGCACGGAGGTCGTTCCCACCGAACACCGCACGTTCGCATCGGGGGAGATCTACGCCCGGTTCGAGGTGTCGATCCGAGGCTGTGATCTCTTCCTCATTCAGACCTTCGGCGAGCCGGTCAACGAGTGGCTCATGGAGACGCTCATCATGATCGATGCTGCGAAGCGCGCATCCGCCAAGCGCATCACCGTCGTCGCGCCGTATTATCCGTATTCGCGTCAGGACAAGAAGGGCCGCGGCCGTGAGCCGATCAGCGCCCGCCTCGTCGCAGACCTGCTGAAGACCGCCGGCGCCGACCGCGTGATGAGCGTCGACCTGCACGCCGCGCAGATCCAAGGATTCTTCGACGGTCCCGTCGACCACCTCTTCGCCAAGCCCGTGCTGCTGGACTACTTCCAGCGCACGCTGAGCGCAGAGGACCGCGAGATCCTCACCGTGGTCTCGCCCGACATGGGCCGTGTGCGCGTCGCGGACACCTGGTCCGACAGCCTCGGCGCCCCACTGGCGATCATCCACAAGCGCCGTGACCCGAAGGTGGCCAATCAGGTCTCGGTCCACGAGATCGTCGGAGCCGTCGAGGGACGCACCTGCCTCCTGGTCGACGACATGATCGACACCGGCGGCACCATCGTGAAGGCGGCGCAGGCGCTCAAGGCCAGTGGCGCGCACCGCGTGATCGTCGCCGCGACGCACGCGATCTTCAGCGACCCGGCCTCCGAGCGACTGCAGGATGCGTCGATCGACGAGGTCGTCATCACCGACACGATCCCGCTCACCGAGTCCCGTCGTTGGGACAAGCTGACGATCCTCCCGATCGCCCCGCTGCTGGCCCGCGCCATCCACGAGGTCTTCGAAGACGGCTCCGTCACGAGCATGTTCGGCGGAGACGCGTAAGCAACCCACATGTCGGGCACAGCCCGCGCATAGACGCTGTCCCTACGGTCGAATCACCACATCGATCAAGGCCGGGAGGACCATCATGATCCGCACGACTGTACCGACTTCTGTTCGCAAGGGCGCAGCTCTCGCCGGCGTGGCAGGGCTCCTCGTCCTCGCCGGATGCTCGGGCACCGCTGACGCCGAGGGCCAGTCCACCGACACCGACACCGACACGAGCACCGAATCGACCGATTCGGGAGCGTCGACCGGCGACTATGCCGACGGCACGTATTCGGCCGACGGCTCGTACCAGACTCCCGAGACCGTCGAGACGATCAGCGTGACCCTCACGGTCGCCGACGGATTGGTCACGGACGTCGAGGTGACGGGTGACCCGAAGGCTCGTGAGACCGAGCAGTACCAGGGGCAGTTCATCGACGGCATCTCCGATGAGGTCGTGGGCAAGTCGCTCGACGAGATCGAGGTCAGCCGTGTGGCCGGATCGTCGCTCACCAGCGGCGGATTCAACAAGGCCGTCGAATCGATCAAGGAGCAGGCGGCCGCCTGAGTCGCCTGGGCACCCCATGGCGATCTGGCGTTTCGATGCGATCGGCACGGTGTGGGAGATCGAGACGTCGCATGAGCTCGGCGCCGACGACCGCGCTCGGGTCGCTGCCGAGATCGAGCGGTTCGACCGGGAGTGGTCTCGATTCAGGAGCGACTCCGCGGTCACGCGCGTGGGACGCGACGGCGGCTCGATCTCGTCATCCGATGCGGGGGCGATGCTCGATGCCTACCGGCGGACATCGCAGGCGACCCGCGGGGCGGTGAACCCGCTCGTGGCCGACAGCCTGTCGGCCCTGGGGTACGACTCGACCTACTCGCTGGTGGTTCGCGATCCGGTCGCCGCGCCCGGAGACTGGACGTCCCAGCTGACCTGGACGGCAGAGGAGGTCTCGGCATCCGCTCCGGTCCTCCTCGACGTGGGGGCCCTGGGCAAGGGGCGCCTGGTCGATCTCGTCGCCGTGGTGCTCGCGGATGTCCCCGGCGACCTCGTGATCGATGCCGGCGGTGACATGAGGGTTCGCGGGGATGCCGTGCGGGTGGGGCTCGAGCATCCGTATGATGCCACCAAGGCGGTCGGCGTGATCGAACTGCAGGATGCCGCGCTCTGCGCCTCGGCGATCAATCGCCGTGCATGGGGCGACGGACTGCACCACGTCCTCGACGCCCGAACCGGCGTCCCGGTGCGGACGTGGGCCGCCACGTGGGCGATCGCCCCCGACGCGATGCGAGCGGATGCGGTCGCGACGGCGCTGTTCTTCGACGGCGGGCCGGAACTCGCCGCGGCGTGGGGCGTCGAGTGGGTGCGGATGACGACCGACGGACGCGCGGCGCGCTCACCCGGCTGCCCCGCGCAGCTGTTCACGGCCCGCCGATGAGGCGGAGAAGTAGGGAAGAGTAGACCTGTGATCACCTCCATCACCGCGCTGCGGCAGCGGGTCCTTGCGTTGCTGGGCACCATCTCGATGTACCGCCTGGTGCTGTTCGCTCTGCTGACGCTCGCGCTCATCGCGGTAGTGCTCTCGTCGCTCGGCGTGATCGTCTCGCCCGCGCCGGTCGAGATCATCGCCTCCTTCGTCGTCCTCGCCGCGGTCATCTCGCTGGTGGATGCCGCAGCCCAGCGCATCCTGCACCTGCCCTGGCGTATCGAATCCTCGCTCGTCACCGCGCTGATCCTGCTCTTCGTGCTCCGCCCCGGCATCGAGCCGAGCGCCCTCCTCGGCCTCGCCATCGCCGGAGCTCTCGCGAGCCTCTCCAAGTACCTGATCGCGTGGCGAGGTCGGCACGTTCTCAACCCCGCGGCATTCGGCGCCGCTGTCGTCTCGATCCTCGGGTCGTTCGGAGCCTTCGAATGGCTCGGGACCTCGTCGTCCTGGTGGGTCGGCACACCCTCGCTGTTCATCCCCGTCCTGATCCTCGGGCTCGCCGTGCTGTGGCGCACCGAGAAGGTACGGATCGTCGTCGTGTTCCTCGTCGTCGCCATCGCCGTGTCGATCCTCCGGCAGGCCGTACAGGCGCAGGAGTTCGCCATCGACTTCGACGCCGGTGCCGCGCTCTCGTTCGCCGTGCTCCAGTCGCCGTTCCTGTTCCTCGGGGCGTTCATGCTGTCTGAGCCACTGACTCTGCCGCCGCGTCGGTGGCAGCAGTTCTCGGTGGCCGTTCTCGTCGGAGTGCTCGCCGGCTGGCCCATCGAGGTCGCCGGGCTCTTCACCCTCGGCCAGGAGCGTGCGCTGCTCATCGGCAACCTCCTCGCCTTCGCCTTCGCGCTGCGTGGGTCGGTGCGGCTCGTGCTCGAGAAGCGCCGGTTCATCACACCGACCGCTCAGGAGTTGACCTTCCGCGCGAAGGGCACGGTGCGCTTCCTTCCCGGTCAGTACCTCGAACTCGACGTGCCGCACCACCGCCCTGACGCGCGGGGGACACGACGCGAGTTCAGCATCGTCTCGGCCCCCGCCGACCTCCCGACGCTCCGCATCGCCTACAAGAACGGCGACCAGAAGCATCCGTCGAGCTACAAGAGAGCGCTTGCCGCTGCCGAGCCCGGGGACACCCTCGCGGTGACCGGCACCTGGGGCGATTTCCTTCTGCCGCGCGCCGAGACCCCCGTGCTGATGGTCGCCGCCGGCATCGGCGTCACCCCGTTCATCTCGCAGCTTCGGCAGTTGATGCTGACCGAGCAGCAGCGTGACGTGGTACTCGTCTACGTGGCATCGGACAGCTCGGAGCTCGCGTTCCGCGATGAGCTCGCTGCGACCGGAGCGCGAGTCATCGTCTTCACCCGTGACGAGCCCTCGGATCTTCCCGCGCGGTGGACCTGGGCGCAGGGTGCACGCCTCGATTCCGCGGCGCTCGAGCACTACGTCCCGGACATCGGCGAGCGGCATTCCTACATCTCGGGCCCGCCGCGGCTGATCGCCGACCTCGCCCCCGCGCTGCAGAAGGCTCGCTCCCTCACGACCGACGCGTTCGCCGGCTACTGAGGCGCTCTCGTCCGGGGCATCCGCAGTAGGGGCCGGGTGATCTGCATGCTCGGATCCTCGGCGTGCATGCGCAATGCGCTGGAGCAGGTCAAGGCGCCTCCGTGCCCCGCAGCCGTCAGCAGGTCGACGGGAGCGGACGGCGTCCGGTACTGCAGACGTGCCCGCGGACGGTCAGACGGACGAGGCTGCCGCGGCGGCCGCCGGGGTGATCGGGAGTCGCACGGTGAAGGTCGTGTCGCCGGGTTCGCTGGCGACCGTGATGTGGCCGCCGTGGCCCTCGACGATGGCCTTCGCGATCGCCAGTCCGAGCCCCGTGCCGCCGGTCTGGCGTGCGCGCGAGCTGTCGCCGCGTGCGAACCGTGCGAAGAGCTCATCACGCACTCCCGGGTCGATGCCCGGCCCGTTGTCGTGCACCCGCAGCACGGCCTCATCGCCCTCCCGAGCAACGCTCAGGGTGATCGAGGTGCCCGCAGGCGTGTGCGTCCGAGCGTTCGCGAGCAGGTTCGCCACGACCTGGTGCATGCGCCCTGCATCGCCGACGATCACGATGGGCTCGTCCGGAGCCTCGATATTCCAATGGTGGTCGGCCGCGGTCGGGCGCGCGTCGGAGAGTCCCTCCAGGGCGAGCTGCGTCAGATCGACGGTGCCGTAGACCAGCTCTCGTCCCTCATCGAGACGGGCGAGAAGCAGCAGGTCCTCTACGAGGCGGGTCATGCGCAGGGACTGGGCCTGGATGCGCTCGAGCGACGTCGTGGTGCTTTCGACGGCCGCTTCCCCGCCCTGCTGCTTCAGCGCACGCAGTGACAGCTCGGAGTAGCCGCGGATCGACGACAGGGGCGTCCGCAGCTCATGGCTCGCGTCGGCGACGAACCGTCGCATCCGCTCTTCGTTCTTCTGTCGGGAGGCGAGAGACGCGTTGACATGGTCGAGCAGCTTGTTGAGCGAGGAGCCGACGAGACCGGTCTCCGTGCGCGGGTCGGCCTCCGATGCAGGAACGCGCTCGGTGATCTGCACCTCGCCTCGGTCGAGCGGCTGGTTGGCGACCCGGGTCGCCGTCGCCGCGACGGCGCGCAGCGGTCTGAGCCCCACGCGGATCGTGATCGCCGTGGTGAGTGCGAGCAGGATCAGGCCGCCGATGGTCGCCAGGGCGATCACAGTGAGCAGCGTGGTGAGCTGATTCTGGATCTCGGCGCGGGGGAGGCCCGTAACCACGTTCACGCCATTGGGAGCCTGCTGGACGACGACCAGGTACGAACCGAAGTCGTCCAGAGTCACCGTGCCGCTCGGGCGCCCATCGAGCGCGGTGTTGATGCGTTCGAGATCAGCGCTGGTCAGCGTCTGAGAGACTCCGCTCAACTCCCCTCTCGTGTCGGGGAAGACGACGCCGCTGGTGCCGCCCTCCGTGCTCGACACGGCGAGCAGGATTCCGGGGACACCAGGGTTCCTCTCGGCGAGGATCGTGTCGATGTCCGCGAACTGGGCCGGCACCTGGTTGACCCACTTGGTCACCTGAAGCGAGTAGTTTCCCAGACGACCCTCGAGTTGTCTCTCGAGGGTGCCGCCGACAAGTGCACTGGTGATCACGGCGACGATCACGAGGATGAGCGAGACGAAGCCGATCACGGCCGTCATCAGCCGGGTCTGCAGGCTCATCGGGCGCCTGGCCATCCTCGTGCTGCTCACTGAGGCGCCTTGATCATGTATCCGACGCCGCGCACAGTGTGCAGCAGCGGGGTGCGCCCGGCGTCGATCTTCTTGCGGAGGTACGAGATGTACAGCTCCACGACCGACGACTTTCCGCCGAAGTCATAGCTCCACACGCGATCGAGGATCTGAGCCTTCGAGAGCACGCGGCGCTCGTTGCGCATGAGGTAGCGCAGCAGCTCGAACTCGGTCGCGGTCAGCTCGATCTCGGTGCCGTCGCGCATGACCTCGTGGCTGTCCTCATTGAGGGTGAGATCCGCGACGCGCAGGATCGACTGGCCGTCGTCGGCGGTGGCATGCCCCGTGCGACGGATGATCGCGCGCAGGCGGGCGATGACCTCTTCGAGACTGAACGGCTTCGTGACGTAGTCGTCGCCGCCCGCGGTGAGGCCCGCGACGCGGTCGCCCACGGCATCCTTCGCGGTCAGGAACAGTACGGGCACGAGGCTGCCCGACTCGCGCAGTCGCCGCAGCACGGCCATGCCGTCGAGGTCGGGCATCATGATGTCGAGCACGAGGGCGTCGGGCTCGAACTCGCGCGCGACCTGCAGCGCTTCGAGCCCGGACGACGCCGTGCGCACCTCCCAGCCCTCCATCCGCAGAGCCATCGCGAGCAGGTCGGTGAGCATCTGCTCGTCGTCGACGGCGAGGATGCGCAGGGGCGTGCCGTCAGGACGGCGCAGTTCGGGAAGATCGGAGCTCATGAGTACATTCTGCGGAATCACCTATGGGGTTTCTATGGAACACGCTATGCGTCTCCTGTGAGAACCGTCGCACATAGCGTTCTCATCACCGGTCCCTCGATCTCCCAAAAGTCCGGTCCCTAGCGTCATCATCGGCCCCGCGAACGGCGCGGCGGAAGGAGACACATGTACGGGACATATCTGCGGCGCGAACTGGCGGGCCGCAAGAAGCAGACGGCCATCGTCGCGATCGGGCTCGCGATAGCGATCGCGCTCGTCATCATCGTGAACGCGCTCACGGCAGGAGTGCGAGACGCGCAGGCGCAGGCGTTGGAATCGGTGTACGGCGTCGGCACCGACCTCACGGTGACCGGTGCTGCCGCGGAGCCCGGGGAGGGCGGCGGTCAGCGCTTCGACTTCGGATCGGAGGACGGAGCGACCGAGGGCGACACGACGACACTGAGCCAGTCGACGCTGAGGACGGACTTCATGCGAGGAACACTCGACGCGTCCGTGCTCGAGACGGTGGCGTCGACGGAGGGCGTGACAGCGGCATCCGCGGCTCTCAGCCTCACCAACTCGACGTTCTCGGGCGAGCTGCCGAGCGGCGGCTTCGGGGGGCAGGACGGAACGACCGAGGGTGCTGCACCCACCGAGGGTCAGGCGCCTCCGCAGGGCGGCGCGGACGGCGCCGGCGGCGGATCGTTCGGCGTGGATTCGTTCACGGTGCTGGGCATCGATCCGGCCGTCACGTCGGTGGGACCGCTCGCCTCGGTCGAGGTCAGTGACGGTCGCGCGCTGGACGGTGACGATGCAGGTGCGCTCGTGGCCCTCGTCGATGCGACTTACGCGAGCACGAATGAGATCTCCGTCGGAGACACGATCGATGTCGCGGGCTCCGACGTCGAGGTCGTCGGAGTCGTGGCATCCACCTCGGACTCCGCAGATACCGCAGCCAACGTCTACCTGCCGCTCGACACCGCCCAGGAGCTCTCGGGCGCTGGCGACGTCGTCTCGACCGTGTATGTGCAGGCCGAGTCGGCCGCCTCCATCGACGCGGTGCAGAGCGCGCTGGCGGATGAGCTTCCCGACGCGACGATCACGTCGCAGTCCGAGCTCGCCTCGACTGTCTCCGGTTCGCTCTCGAGCGCGACGGCGCTGATCACGAACCTCGGCACGTGGCTCTCCGTCATCGTGCTGGCGGTCGCCGTGCTGCTGTCGGTGCTGCTGACCCTCTCGGGCGTCTCCCGTCGCACCCGTGAGTTCGGCACGCTCAAGGCGATCGGCTGGTCGAACGGCCGCGTCGTGCGTCAGGTCGCCGGAGAGTCGATGATCCAGGGGCTGATCGGCGGAGCGGTGGGGCTCGCGCTCGGGGTCGCCGGCATCGTCGTCATCAATCTCGTCAAGCCGACGGTGGCCGCGTCCACATCGAACGGTGCCGAGGCAGGTCCCGGTGGAATGGGGGGAGGACCGGGTGGCGGCGGTGGCATGTTCCAGACCCAGCAGGCGGCCGACATCGTGCTGCAGGCTCCGTTCACCCCGTGGGTGCTGGTCGCCGCGGTCGGTCTCGCCGTGCTCGGCGGTCTCGTCGCCGGAGCGTTCGGAGGCTGGCGCGCCGCGCGTCTCAGCCCGGCTGAGGCCCTGCGCTCCGTCGCCTGACCCTCATCAGACATCACAGACAAGGAAGAGAATCATGACCATCGCAGATATCGCACCCGCGGAGGGCGGAGCAGACACCACGGCTCCGCTGTACCAAGTCCGCGACGTCACTCGCACGTACCAGCAGAAGGGGCGGCTGGTGAAGGCGCTCACCGGCGTGAACCTCGCGATCGGGGCCGGCGAGTTCGTCACGATCCAGGGGCCCACCGGGGGAGGCAAGTCGACACTGCTGCAGATGCTCGGCGCGCTCGACAAGCCCTCGTCCGGGTCGCTGACACTCGGCGACATCGAACTGTCGTCGGCATCCGCACGCGATCTCAGCCGCATCCGCGCCGAGGAGATCGGCTTCGTGTTCCAGGGCTTCAACCTCATCCCGACGCTGACGGCGGCGGAGAACGTGAACATGGCGCTCGAGCCGACGGGCCTCAGCCGCACCGAGCGGGGGACTCGGGTCGTCGAGGCGCTCGCCCACGTGGGCCTCGCCGATCGTGGTGACCATCTGCCGACCGAGCTCTCAGGCGGTCAGCAGCAGCGCGTCGCGATCGCTCGGGCGATCGTGAAGCGTCCTCGGGTGCTGCTCGCCGACGAACCCACGGGCAACCTCGACGAGAGCATGCGAGATGAGATCCTGACGCTGCTCGAGGGCCTGTGCGCGGAGGGGATCACCATGATCGTCGTCACGCATGACTCCGCAGTGGCGCGCCGGGCCACCAGGCGCCTCCGTCTCGCGAAGGGCACGGTGCAGGACATCACGAGATGACAGGCAGACAGTAGACACGACGAAGGCCCCGGCGAACCCGCCGGGGCCTTCGTGGTACGTCGGACCGCGCTCAGTGCGTGTCTTCGGCTTCGATCTCGGTGCGGTCGCCCGACCACTGCGTGTGGAAGGTGCCCGGCTTGTCGATGCGCTTGTAGGTGTGCGCTCCGAAGAAGTCGCGCTGGCCCTGGACCAGGGCCGCGGGAAGGCGGTCGGCGCGGATGCCGTCGTAGTACGACAGCGACGACGAGAACGCCGGGGCCGGGATGCCGGCCTGTGCGGCGGCGACGACCACGCGACGCCATGCGGCCTGGGCGCGGGTGATCGCCTCGGTGAAGTACGGGGCGGTGAGCAGAACAGGCAGGCCGGGCTCTGCGGCGTACGCGTCGGCGATGCGGTTGAGGAACTGCGCGCGGATGATGCAGCCGCCGCGCCAGATCTTGCTGATCGCACCCAGGTCGATGTTCCAGCCGTACTCGGCGGCTCCGGCACGGATCTCGTCGAAGCCCTGCGAGTAGGCGACGATCTTCGACGCGTACAGCGCCAGGCGCACGTCCTCGATGAAAGCGGTCTCGTCGGCGACGGTGAACGCCTCGTCGGGGCCGGGGAGGGACCCGGCAACCTCGCGCTGCTCGGGGTGCGACGACAGCGAGCGGGCGAAGGTGGCTTCGGCGATGCCCGAGACGGGAACGCCGAGCGAGAGGGCGGTCTGCACGGTCCACGCTCCGGTGCCCTTCGCGCCGGCCTGGTCGAGGATGACGTCGACGAGCGGCTTGCCGGTCTCGGCATCGACCTGGCGGAGGACCTCGGCGGTGATCTCGATCAGGTAGGACTCGAGCTCGCCCTTGTTCCACTCGGCGAAGATCTCGGCGATCTCGGCGGGCGACTTGCCCGTGCCGCGGCGGATCAGGTCGTACGCCTCGGCGATGAGCTGCATGTCGGCGTACTCGATGCCGTTGTGCACCATCTTGACGAAGTGTCCGGCGCCGTCGTGGCCGACGTGCGTGACGCAGGGCTCGCCCTCGGCGACCGCGGCGATGGACTTCAGGATCGGTCCGAGCGTGACCCACGACTCGTCCGATCCGCCGGGCATGATCGACGGGCCCGTGAGCGCGCCCTCTTCGCCACCGGAGATGCCGGCGCCGACGAAGTTGATGCCGGTCTCGCGGACCGCCTTCTCGCGGCGGATCGTGTCGGGGAAGTACGCGTTGCCGCCGTCGACGATGATGTCGCCCGGCTCGAAGACCTCGACCAGCGAGTCGATCACCGCGTCGGTCGGGCCGCCGGCCTTGACCATGATGATCGCGGTGCGCGGCTTCTGCAGCGAGTCCGCGAACTCCTGGTACGTCTGGGCGGGGATGAAGCCTGCCTCAGGGTGATCGGAGACGAGCGTCGCGGTCTTCTCGTAGCTGCGGTTGAAGATCGCCACCGAGTTGCCCTCGCGGCTGGCGAGGTTGCGGGCGAGGTTCGAACCCATGACGGCGAGTCCGACGACTCCGATGTTCGCTGATGCTTCGGGCACAGATGGCTCCTAGATCGAGAAGAGGGGGATGCTCCCAGATTATCCCTGCGTCCGGGGTGGTGCTCCCGTGTGACGGGTGGTGACGGACGCGAGGAGGCTCAGTCCTTGCGGTATCCCGAGCGTCCGAGAGCGAACAGGGCCGCGAACGAGAAGCCGGCGGCGCACACGGTCATCGCGCCGATGAGCCAGGCGATCGCGTGGGAGAAGAAGGCGCCGTCGAGCATGAGAGAACTCCGTGTTCTGCAGAGAGGGGATCGGTGTTCTCAGCCTACCGGCTCATCCGGTACCATGAGAGGAGTACCTCGGCGAGGGATGCTTCTGCGCGTGCGCTGGCATCCGTTATCGACGCGGCGAAGCAAGCCGGTGGCTTTCCTCACGTGTCTGCGTTCGAGAACAATTCCAAGACCACCGCGTAGCTGTCGCTGCGTGCCCCGAAGGAGAACCCCATGTCTGAAGACACCAAGGTCAAGGCCGAGCTCCGCGAGAGCTTCGGCAAGGGCTTCGCCCGTCGTCTGCGCGCCGCAGGCAAGATCCCCGCCGTGATCTACGGCCACGGCACCGAGCCCGTACACGTCGCACTGCCCGGCCACCAGGTCTCGCTGATCATCCGCCGCGCGAACGCGCTGCTCGAGCTCGACATCGACGGCACGGAGCAGCTCGCCCTGGTCAAGGACGTCCAGAAGGACCCGGTGCACCAGATCATCGAGCACATCGACCTGCTCGTCGTCCGCAAGGGCGAGAAGGTCACCATCGATGTTCCCCTCATCGTGACGGGCGAGCCCTTCGCCGGCACGATCGCGAACCTCGAGTCGACCACGCTGTCGATCGAGGCCGAGGCCACGCACATCCCGCAGAACATCGAGGTCTCGGTCGAGGGTCTCGAAGAGGGCGCGCACATCACCGCCGCTGACGTCGCTCTGCCCAAGGGCTCGACGCTGCTGACGGAGCCCGAGACCCTCGTCATCGCCGTCTCCGTGCCGGTTCTCGACCTCGAGACCGACACCACGGCTGAGGAGCCCGCCGAGGGCGAGACCGAGGCTGAGGCTGCGAAGGAAGACGCCGCGGAGTGATCTCCGCAGGCGCAGCGCACAGCTGACTGCATCACAGAGGGGGCGCGAGCAGATCGCGCCCCCTCTGTCGTATTCTGACTCGGGCACCGTGAAGGGCCCGTATCCCGAGAGGACGACCACATGGCATCCACCTGGCTCGTGGTGGGGCTCGGCAACCCCGGTCCGCGGTACGCGGATACGCGCCACAACATCGGCCAGATGGTCGTCGACGAACTCGCCTCACGTCGCGGCGAGAGCTTCCGCGAGCACAAGGGCGGCGCGCGCGTCGTCGAGACGTGGTTGCGTCCGGGAGGAGACAAGCTCGTGCTCGCCAAGCCGAACACCTTCATGAACGTGTCCGGCACTCCGGTGGCGGCACTCGTGAGGTTCTACTCCGTGCCGCCGGAGCAGGTCATCGTCGTCCACGATGAACTCGACATCCCGTTCGACACCGTCAAGCTCAAGATCGGCGGCGGTCACGGCGGACACAACGGCGTCCGAGACATCGCCCGTGCCATCACCACGCCGGAGTTCCCGCGGGTGCGGGTGGGCATCGGTCGCCCGGTCGGGCGCCAGGATCCCGCCGACTGGGTGCTCTCACCGTTCGGCAAGGATGAGCGCGCGAATCTGCCGATCCTCGTGTCCGACGCTGCGGACGCCGTCGAGCTGCTCGTCGAGGACGGACTGCTCGCCGCTCAGCAGAAGCACCACGCACCGCGCTGATCACCGATGTGCGCCGCGACGGACGACGCGTCTGCGAACCGGGTCAGGGCAGCAGGCCGGCGGCGGTCCCGGTCGAGAGCGCAACCGACACGACGACGCCGAACACAAAGGGTCCGATGATCGCCACGGCGAGGCCGGCGATTCCCGCGTTCCGAGCCTGCTTCTTGCGGATAGCCAGAATGCCGGTCACGATCGCTGCGATTCCGAAAATCGTTCCTGTCCAGAACGCGATCTCCGCCCACAGCACCTGATCGCGAACGGGGGACAGAAGCGCGAAGAAGTCGGGAGACGGCGTCGCATCGAAACCGCCGGGCAGGCTGCGTCCGATCGCGAAGACCGCGAAGCCGACGATGATCGGCGCCACCACGGTCGAGATGAGGGAGAAGATCAGGGAGAGGATCCCGAGAAGTCCCGACTTCTTCTCTGCGCTCCCCGGAACCTGGTATGCGCCGGCGGGCGCCGCGTAGCCGCCGACGGGAACCTGATACGCGCCGGGAGGGGCCGCCGGATAAGCCGGAGCGGTCGGGTACGCGGGAGCAGCGTCCTGATAGGCCGGGGGAGCGGTCGGGTACGTCGGAGGAGATCCCTGGTAGGCCGGGGGAGCGGTCGGGTACGTGGGAGGAGATCCCTGATACGCCGGGGGAACCGGGGGTGCCGAAGCGTGTGCCGGAGGCGCGGGGTGTGCTGAAGCGGGCGGAGCCGTCGGCGGCACGGGCGAGGCGGAGGGCGGCGGGAACTGCGGCTGCTCATCGGCGGGCCGGGGCACGGGAGGTACTGGCGGGACGGCACCGGACGGGGGCTGCTGCGGATCAGTCACGCCCCCATCCTATGGCTGGCCAGGTCAGACGCGACGAAGCAGTCCGACCCGGTCGTAGACCGCCCCGAGCGTGGCATCGGCGACGGCGTCCGCGCGCGCAGCGTTCTGCGCGAGAATCCGATCGAGTTCCGCCGGGTCATCGAGAAGCTCGAGAGCGCGGGCCCGCACCGGCTCGAACTCGTTCACGACGACCTCGGCGAGTCCCTTCTTGAAGTCCCCGTAGCCGCGGCCCGCGTACTCGTCCTCGATCGCCGGGACCTGACGTCCCGAGAGCGCCGCGTAGATGGTCAGCAGATTGGAGACCCCGGGCTTGTTCTCCCGGTCGAAACGGACCGAGCCTTCGTTGTCCGTGACCGCGCGCATGATCTTCTTGGCCGACTTCGCCGGGTCGTCGAGCATCCACAGCACCCCTGCGTCGCTCTCCGCCGACTTGGACATCTTCGACGTCGGATTCTGCAGGTCGTAGATGCGAGCCGTGTCCTTCTGGATCACGGGCCGAGGCACCACGAACGTCTCCCCGAACCGGGAGTTGAACCGCTCGGCGAGGTCGCGGGTGAGCTCGACGTGCTGCTTCTGGTCATCGCCCACCGGGACGACATCCGTCTGGTACAGCAGAATGTCGGCCGCCATCAGCACCGGATAGGTGAACAGGCCGACGCTCGTGGCGTCGGCGCCGTAGCGGGCCGACTTGTCCTTGAACTGCGTCATGCGGCCGGCTTCACCGAAGCCGGTGATCGTCGAGAGGATCCAGGCGAGCTCCGCATGCGCGCGCACGTGCGACTGCACGTAGAGCGTCGACAGGGAGGGTTCGATGCCCGCGGCGATGTACTGAGCGGCGGTGCGGCGGGTCTTCTCGCGCAGCTCGGCGGGGTCCTGTGCGACGGTGAGCGCGTGCAGATCGACGACCGAGAAGTAGGCGTCGTACGAGCTCTGCAGATCCCGCCACTGCAGGAGCGCTCCGATGTAATTGCCGATCTGGAGCGAATCGGCGGAGGGCTGCATTCCTGAGTAAAGGCGAGGTTTCGTCACGACATCAATCCTAGGCGGCGCCGGTCGTGCCGGATCGCGCCGTCTGAGCCCGGCCGGCACCGGGCGCCGTCTGCTGCTCAGTAGGTGTAGTCGACGACGACCGGCGCGTGGTCGCTCCAGCGCTGGTCGTATGCGGCTGCGCGTGCCACGTGGTAGGCCGTGACCTTCTCCGCGAGAGCGGGAGTCGCGAGGTGGTAGTCGATGCGCCACCCGGAATCGTTGTCGAACGCCTGCCCGCGCATCGACCACCAGGTGTACGGTCCCTCTACCTCGCCGTGGAACACGCGGCCCACGTCGACCCATCCGAGACCCGTTCCGGTCGATCCGTCGACGCCCTCGACGGTCTCGCCCGCCGCTCCGAGGAATCGGTCGAAGTACGCGCGCTCGCGTGGCAGGAATCCTGCCTTCTTTCGGTTGCCGCGCCAGTTCTTGATGTCGAGCTCGCGGTGGCCGACGTTCAGATCTCCGGTGACGAGCGCGAGGGCCCCGTCGGCCTGGCCGAGCTCAGCCAGCCGCGCGCCGAAGGCGTCGAGGAACTTCCACTTCTCGTCCTGCTTGGGAGTGTCGGCCTCGCCGCTGTGGACGTACGCGCTGACGACCGTGAGCGGACGGTCGCCGATGAGGAAGTCCGCTTCGATCCACCGTCCCTTGGAGTCGAAGTCCGGGTCGCCGAAGTCGGTGCGCGAGGCGAGGGCGGGCTGGCGACTGGCGATGGCCACGCCGGCGCGGCCCTTGGCCGTGGCCTCGTCGTGCACGAAGGTCCATCCAGGCAATGCCGCCTCGAGATGCTCGTCCTGGCCGCGGACTTCCTGCAGCGTGAGGATGTCGACATCTGCGGCGTCGAGCCAGGAGCTCATGCCGTTGCGAGCCGCCGCTCGGATCCCGTTGACATTGACCGTGGCGATACGCAGATGAGGCATGTTCCCAGCCTAACGAGCGTCACCGACATCCTTCGCCCGCTGCAACTCGGCCAGCAGCCGCTGCGCGAGCGGCGACGCGGTCTCGACGGGCGGGGGAGCGGATGCCTCCAGCTCCGCGAGCTCCCTCTCGGCAGCGCGCACAGCCCGCTCGTCCGCCCATGCGCGGAACCACGGCGCAGCATCCCGGGTGGCACGTGCGTCGCGCACGCGGATGCGCGCCGCCATGAGCAGAGTCTCATGCTCGACGACCCGGCGCTCGGCCTCCGACTGGGCCAGCAGCGGCAGGTCTCGATCCTGTGCGGCCACGGCGATCCACGACGAAGCCACCAGCATCACCACTCCGTTCACCCGGAACCACAGCAGCAGGCCGATGAAGATCGCGAACGTGGCGAGCAGCGGATTGGAGGGGGTGTAGCTCAGGAGGAAGCCTGCGCCGTACTGCAGCACCGTCATCGCGGCACCGCCGAGCAGCGCGCCGGGCCAGATCGTGCGCCAGCGCAGTGAGGTTCCGGTGAGGAATCGAACCATGGCCGCGAGAGCGGAGGACATCAGGACGAACGACACGATGACGGTGCCGATGCGGATGCCGAGGTTCAGTCCGTCGGATCCCGAATCCCAGCCCAGCAGGTGCAGCAGCCACATGAGCACGGCGGCGCTGGCGGAGCTGAGGAGCGACCCCGCGATGAGCGAGACGCCGAAGATCAGCGCCGCGAGCAGGTCGCGTGCCTTCAGGATCACATAGCTGCGCGTGTCGGGCGGAAGCCCGAAGATGTCCCGTGTGGCCCTGCGCGAGAACGTCACCCAGCCGATCGCCGTCCAGATCACCGTTCCCAGGGCGATGAGGCCGGTGACGCCGAGGAGTCCCGTCGTGCTTGCGGCGATCTCCTGAACCTGAGCGGGAGTGAACACCCCGCCCTGCTCGAGGATCAGGTTGGGCACGTAGCTGTTGATGATGTCGATCAGACCGTCGACCGCCTCGGGGCTGCCGCCCAGCCAGAGGCCGATGATCGCGAAGGCGAGATACACCGCGGCGAAGATCGCGAAGAGCGCCTGATAGCTCACCCCGGCTGCCAGGAGGAACCCGTTGTGCTGAAGGAAATGGCGCCAGACGCGCACGGGAAAGAGACCCAGGGTCCGCTGGGTCAGAGCGGTCGCGCGCTCCACGGCCGCACCCAGGCGGGCGGGCTCGGGGGAAGCATCGGCATCAGCCACGTCCTCACCCTATCCAAGCGACGAGAACGGGCGGGCCCCCTGAGGGTGCCCGCCCGTTCTCACGACTGCGACGGCGTCAGGGACGACCGCGCAGCACAGCCTGCTTGACCTCGGCGATGGCCTTCGTGACCTCGATGCCGCGGGGGCACGCCTCGGAGCAGTTGAAGGTCGTGCGGCAGCGCCAGACGCCCTCCTTGTCGTTGAGGATGTCGAGACGGACCGCTGCGTTGTCGTCACGGGAGTCGAAGATGAAGCGGTGCGCGTTCACGATCGCGGCCGGTCCGAAGTACTGGCCGTCGGTCCAGAAGACGGGGCATGACGAGGTGCACGCGGCGCACAGGATGCACTTGGTCGTGTCATCGAAGATCTCGCGATCGGCGATCGACTGGACGCGCTCCTTGCCCTTCTCGGGCACCGAGTTCGCGACGAGGAACGGCTGCACCTCGCGGTAGGACGCGAAGAACGGTTCCATGTCGACGACGAGGTCCTTCTCCAGAGGCAGACCCTTGATCGCCTCGACGTAGATCGGCTTCGAGATGTCGAGGTCCTTGATCAGCGTCTTGCAGGCGAGGCGGTTGCGGCCGTTGATGCGCATGGCGTCGGAGCCGCAGATGCCGTGGGCGCATGAGCGCCGGAACGTGAGCGACCCGTCGACCTCCCACTTGATCTTGTGCAGCGCGTCCAGCACGCGGTCGGTGGAGTAGAGCTCCACGTCGTAGTCGACCCAGTGCGGCTCGGAGTCGATCTCCGGATCGAACCGGCGGATGTTGAACGTGACGATGAAGGACTGGATGCCCGTCTCCTCCGTCGTGTCCGCGGGAGCTTCGGCGATGGCGTTCGACATGCTCAGTACTTCCTCTCCATCGGCGGGTAGTTCAACTCGCCCTGCTCGTTCTTCGTGAAGACGACCGGCTTCCAGTCGAGCTTGATGTGGTCGCTCGGAGTGGAGGAGTGCGGGTCACCCGTCAGGTAGGCCATCGTGTGCTGCATGTACTTCTCGTCGTCCCGCGTGGGGAAGTCGTCGCGCATGTGACCGCCGCGGCTCTCCTCGCGGTTCTGCGCCGCGTAGACGACGACCTCCGCGATGTCGAGGAGGAAGCCCAGCTCGACGGCCTCGAGCAGGTCGGTGTTGAACCGCTTGCCCTTGTCGTCGACGTGCACGTTCTTGTAGCGATCGCGCAGCTCGGCGATCACCCCGAGGACGTGCTCGAGCGAGTCGTGCGTACGGAACACCTGAGCGCCCTTGTCCATCTCGTCCTGCAGCGCCTTGCGCAGGACGGCGATGCGCTCGGTGCCCTGGTTGTTGCGCAGCCCCTCGAGCATGTCCGACACGAATGCCGCAGGGTTCTCGGGCAGCGGCACGAACTCGGCGGTCTTGACGTACTCCACCGCGTTGCGTCCTGCGCGCTTGCCGAACACGTTGATGTCGAGCAGCGAGTTGGTGCCGAGTCGGTTGGCGCCGTGCACGGAGACGCAGGCGCATTCGCCGGCCGCGTAGAGGCCGGGCACGACGGTGGTGTTGTCGGCGAGCACCTCGGCGGCATTGTTCGTAGGGATGCCGCCCATCGCGTAGTGCGCGGTCGGCATGACCGGGACCGGCTCGACGACCGGGTCGACGCCGAGGTAGGTGCGCGCGAACTCGGTGATGTCGGGCAGCTTGGTCTCGAGGACCTCTGCGCCGAGGTGGGTGCAGTCGAGCAGCACGTAGTCCTTGTGCGGGCCAGCGCCGCGGCCCTCCGCGACCTCCTGGACCATGCAGCGCGCGACGATGTCGCGAGGGGCGAGGTCCTTGATGGTCGGAGCGTAGCGTTCCATGAAGCGCTCACCCGAGGCGTTGCGCAGGATCGCTCCCTCGCCTCGTGCGCCCTCTGTGAGGAGGATGCCGAGGCCGGCGAGGCCGGTCGGGTGGAACTGGAAGAACTCGAGGTCCTCGAGGGGGAGGCCCTTGCGCCAGACGATGCCGACGCCGTCACCCGTCAGGGTGTGGGCGTTGGAGGTCGTCTTGAAGATCTTGCCGAAGCCGCCGGTCGCGAAGATCACGGCCTTGGCCTGGAACACGTGCAGCTCGCCCGTCGAGAGGTCGTAGGCGACGACGCCCGAGACCTGGGTCTTGCCGTCGGCATCCTTCACCGTGAGCAGGTCCAGCACGTAGAACTCGTTGAAGAAGTTGATGCCGAGCTTGACGCAGTTCTGGAAGAGCGTCTGCAGGATCATGTGGCCGGTGCGGTCGGCGGCGTAGCAGGCCCGGCGCACCGGGGTCTTGCCATGCTCGGCGGTGTGTCCGCCGAATCGACGCTGATCGATCTTGCCCTCGGGCGTGCGGTTGAACGGGAGACCCATGTTCTCGAGGTCGATGACCGCGTCGATCGCCTCCTTGGCGAGGATCTCGGCCGCATCCTGGTCGACCAGGTAGTCGCCACCCTTGACCGTGTCGAAGGTGTGCCACTCCCAGCTGTCCTCCTCGACGTTGGCCAGCGCCGCAGCCATGCCGCCCTGCGCCGCACCCGTGTGCGAGCGGGTGGGGTAGAGCTTGGAGATGACCGCGGTCTTCGCGCCGGAGCCGGCCTCGATGGCCGCTCGCATGCCGGCGCCGCCGGCGCCCACGATGACGATGTCGAACTGGTGGTAATGCACGCCGTCGCGCACGACGGAATCCTGGGTCTCGGTAGTCACTTCTCGTATGCCTTCTCTTCTACTTGCCCAGCGTCTGGCACTGTTCCCACAGTGTGCTCGACTCGGTCACGCCGAGGCACGGGTCGAAGGTGAAGACGACCAGGGTGCCGAGGATGATGAGCAGGGCTGCGGCCAGGCCGAGTGCCCAGGTCAGCGCCTTGCGAGCGGTGTTGTTCGTCACGTAGTCGTTGACGATCGTGCGCATGCCGTTGGCGCCGTGGATCAGGGCCAGCCACAGCATCAGGACGTCCCACCACTGCCAGAACGGCGTGGCGAACTTGCCCGCGATGAACGCGAAGTCGAGGGCGTGGATGCCCTCGCCGACCATCAGGTTGATGAAGAGGTGGCCGAAGATCAGCACGACGAGCACGACGCCCGAGGCGCGCATGAACACCCAGCCCCACTTCTCGAGGTTGAATCCGCGCTGACGGCGGATGGGCGCGGCGACGGTCTGAGCGGTCATCAGTGTCCTCCTCCGAAACCGGCGAACGCGAGCATCAGGTGGCGCGGCACGAAGCCTGCCATGATGATGCCCCAGACGAGGAGCACACCCCAGAACAGCTGACGCTGGTACTTCGCGCCCTTCGACCAGAAGTCGACGGCGATGATGCGGAGGCCGTTCATCGCGTGGAACACGATGCCTGCGACCAGCACGACCTCGCCGAGGGCCATGATCGGGTTCTTGTAGGTTCCGATGACCGCGTTGTAGGCCTCGGGCGACACCCTGATGAGTGCAGTGTCGAGCACATGCACCAACAGGAAGAAGAAGATGGCGACTCCGGTGATGCGGTGAAGCACCCACGACCACATGCCTTCGCGACCCCGGTAGAGGGTGCCGCGCGGCGTCTTGGAAGTGGTTTCCGAAATCGACGGTGTCAAGCGAGCGCTTGTGGACACGGTCGTCCTCCCTGGATCGATGTGACTCGGTCGCGTGCGATGCGTCTTCCAAGCGTGAGCCTGCTGTCGTCAGGCACGGCCGATCGGACACCATCCTATTCCCGTGTGACGGGTGCGGGCGACGAAGGGGAGCCTAAGTGTCTCGATGTCGAGAGGCTTCGTCGGGATACGCTGACTCTGTGAGCCAACCTATCGAGGACTTCTACGCCGTGATCCCCGCCGGCGGAATCGGCAGCAGGCTGTGGCCTCTGTCCCGGGCGGATGCGCCGAAATTCCTGCACGATCTGACCGGCTCGGGGCACTCGCTGCTCCGAGACACCTGGGACAGGCTCGAGCCCCTCGCCGGTGCCGATCGCATCGCCGTCGTCACCGGTCGGGCTCACCGGGCGGCGGTCGAGGCAGAGCTGCCCGGAATACCGGATCTGAACGTCTTCCTCGAGTCGGAGCCGCGCGAGTCCGCCGCGGCGATCGGCCTCGCGGCGGCGATCCTGCACCGCCGCGATCCGGACGTCATCATCGGATCCTTCAGTGCCGACCACGTGATCCGCGGGACGCGGGTCTTCGAGTTCGCCGTGCGCGACGCGGTCGAGGTCGCGCGCGAGGGATACATCTGCACGATCGGCATCTCGCCGACCGAGCCGGCCGTCGGCTTCGGCTACATAAAGAAGGGGCCGGAGGTGGTCGTCGACGGCGCTCGCGAGGCGGCCCTCGTCGAGAGCTTCGTGGAGAAGCCCGACCTGGCCACGGCTCAGGAGTACCTCGCGGACCGCGGCTATCTCTGGAACGCAGGCATGTTCATCGCCAAGGCGAGCGTGCTTCTCGACGAACTCGCGGCCAATGAGCCGCATCTGCACGCCGGCCTGATCGAACTGGCCGAGGCCTGGGACGATCGGGATCGTCGGGGGCCCGCTGTCGACCGCATCTGGCCCGGACTGAAGAAGATCGCGATCGACTACGCGGTGGCCGAGCCCGCGGCACGTCGCGGACGCCTCGCAGTGGTGCCGGGACACTTCGACTGGGACGACGTCGGAGACTTCGCGTCGCTCACGAAGCTCATCACGAACGGCCGCAAGAACGACCTGGCGGTCCTCGGTCCGAACGCGAGGGTCCTGTCCGACGCCGCCAGCGGCATCCTGGTCAGCCAGACGTCGAGGGTGATCAGCCTGGTGGGCGTGCAGGACATCGTCGTGGTCGACACCCCCGATGCGCTGCTGGTGACGACGGTGCAGCACGCGCAGCGGGTGAAGGGCGTCGTGGAGTCCCTCAAGCTCACCGGTCGGGGGGACGTGCTCTGATGAGCACCGGTGGCCGCTCATCGGCTGTCCAGATTTCAGGTTTGTAACCATTCGTCGGCGCCGCGCCCTCGTGCGAGCGCAAATGTCGAAACACTAGGTAACTTTGAGCGATCCGCGAGGGCCGCGGCACCGTTCAGGAGGCATGAGTTGACCATCTCCACCACCAAGAAGCTGCTCGGCGCGACCATCGCCGCCGGAGTCGTCTTCGCACTCGCCGGCTGCGGCCAGGCTCCGACCGAATCGGGCGGAACCGGCGGCGGCGAGGCAGACTCCGACTTCATCCCCTGCCTCGTCTCGGACGCGGGCGGCTGGAACGACAAGTCGTTCAACCAGTCCGCCAAGGAGGGCATGGACCGCGCGGCGGACACGCTGGGCGTCAAGCCGATCGAGTTCGAGTCCGCCAACGACAACGACTACGCTCCCAACCTCGAGACCGCTGTCTCGGAGGGCTGCTCGCTCATCGTGGCCGTCGGCTTCAAGCTCTCGGCGGCCACCGTCGAGTCCGCTCTCGCCAACCCCGAGATCGACTACGCGATCATCGACGACTACGCCGACAACGACTTCGACGGCACCACCGATGCTCCGAACATCAAGCCCCTCGTCTTCGACACCGCACAGGCCGCCTACCTCGGTGGCTACGCGGCAGCCGGATGGTCCGCTCAGGCGGGCGTGAACAAGGTCGGCACGTTCGGCGGAATGCAGATCCCGTCGGTGGCCGTGTTCATGGACGGCTTCCAGCTCGGCGTCGAGAAGTACAACGAGGACAAGTCCGGTTCGGTCGAGGTCTTCGGCTGGGACACGGCTACGCAGAAGGGCTCGTTCACCGGTGGCTTCGATGCCAACGACACGGCCAAGCAGACCGCGCAGGGCGTGCTCGACCAGGGCGTGGACGTCATCCTCCCCGTCGGCGGACCGATCTACCAGAGTGCTGCGGCGGCCATCGCCGACAGCGGCAAGGACACGCTGCTGGTCGGCGTCGACAGCGACCTGGCCGTGGCCGATGAGAGCGTGGCGGACGTCACCCTCTTCTCGATCATGAAGGCCATCGACGTCGCGGTCGAGGATGCCACCATCGCCGCGTCCGAGGGCGACTTCGACCCGGCTCCCTACGTCGGAACGCTCGAGAACGAGGGCGTGAAGCTCTCGGGCTTCGGATCGTTCGAGGGCGACCTGCCCGACGGACTGCTCGACGAGATCTCCGCTCTGCAGGAGCAGATCATCGCCGGTGACATCACGGTGGAGTCCCCGAACTCCCCGTAATTCATCGAGTTCCAGCGCGGGGCGAGTGGTGCACGTGGCCACTCGCCCCGCGCCGTGGACGGACCATGACGACTGTTCACGGTGCATCCGGGTGATCCCCGCGCGATGCGCCGGAGATTCTTCGGACTCCTCTGGATGACACTTCTGGATAAGGTGCAGATATGAAGCTCGAACTTCGCGGTATCACCAAGCGGTTCGGAACCCTGGTGGCGAACGACCACATCGACCTGGTGGTCGAACCGGGTCAGATCCATGCGCTGCTCGGCGAGAACGGTGCAGGCAAGTCCACCCTGATGAACGTCCTGTACGGGCTCTATCAGGCCGACGAGGGCGAGATCCTCCTGGACGACGTCGTCCAGCGGTTCCGCGGCCCCGGCGACGCCATGAACGCCGGCATCGGGATGGTGCACCAGCACTTCATGCTCGTCCCCGTCTTCACGGTCGCCGAGAACGTGATGCTCGGCCACGAGCAGACCAAGGGGCTCGGCACCCTCGACATCACGAAGGCGCGTGAGCATGTCCGCGCCGTCGCCTCTCGCTTCGGCTTCGACATCGATCCCGACGCGATCGTCGGTGACCTCCCCGTCGGCGTGCAGCAGCGAGTCGAGATCATCAAGGCTCTGTCGCGCGATGCGAAGGTCCTGGTGTTCGATGAGCCCACAGCCGTTCTCACACCGCAGGAGACGGACGAGCTGATGGGCATCATGCGCCAGCTCCGCGACGAGGGCACGGCCATCGTCTTCATCACTCACAAGCTGCGTGAGGTGCGCGAGGTCGCAGACACCATCACGATCGTCCGACTGGGCAAGATCGTCGGCGAGGCGTCGCCGTCCGCGACCAACGCGGAGCTCGCGTCCCTCATGGTCGGACGCGCCGTCGAGCTCACGGTGCACAAGAACGCACCGCGGCTCGGCGAGGGCGGTCTCGAGGTCTCGGGACTGCGTGTCCTCACCACCGGGGGAGCGATCGTCGTCGACGGCGTCGACTTCACCGTGCGGCCCGGCGAGGTGCTGGCCGTCGCCGGTGTTCAGGGCAACGGCCAGACCGAACTCGTGGAGGCCATCGTCGGCCTCGCCGCCAGGGTCGAGGGATCGATCACCCTCGGAGGCGCCGAGCTGGTCGGCAAGAGCGTGCGGGCGATCCTCGACGCCGGCGTCGGCTTCGTGCCCGAGGACCGGACGGAGGACGGCCTCGTGGCCGGCTTCTCCGTCGCCGAGAACCTGATCCTCGATCGCTCGGGCGACCCCGAGTTCAGCCGCGTCGGAACCCTCCGTCGCTCAGCGCTCGACGAGTTCGCGCGCGAGCGGATCACCGAGTACGACATCAGGACGCAGGGCCCCCACACGCCCGCCGGCACGCTCTCCGGAGGAAACCAGCAGAAGGTCGTGATCGCCAGGGAGATGAGCCGTGAGCTCAAGCTTCTCGTCGCCGCACAGCCGACTCGCGGGGTCGACGTGGGATCGATCGAATTCATCCACAAGCGGATCATCGAGACCAGGGACGCGGGCATCCCCGTCATCGTCGTCTCGACCGAGCTCGATGAGGTCGCGGCTCTCGCCGACCGTATCGCCGTCATGTACAGAGGCACCATCGTCGGGATCGTTCCCGGCGACACCCCGCGCGAGACGCTGGGACTGATGATGGCGGGCGCCGCCGAGGGAGAGGTCGCCGCATGAGCGGTATCACGCCACAGGGGAGTGGACCGGCGGGCGACGTCTCCGGCGACCAGCTCTCGCTGAACACCACCACGACGCAGCGTGACACGGGTGACGTACCGCCTCCGCCGCGCGGCAACGTGATCATGAAGGAGATGATGCGGAGCAACGCCGTCACGACGATCCTCGCGATCTTCCTGGCGCTCGTCGTCGGCGGCATCCTGATCGCCTTCACGAACGAGGACGTGCTGGAGGCCTCCGTCTACTTCTTCCAGCGTCCGAGCGACACCTTCGCCGCGATCTGGAACGCCGTCTACAACGGCTACGAGGCGCTCTTCCGCGGCGCGATCTTCAACGCGCGAGGCGCGGACTTCGCGGCGCAGATCCGCCCGTTGACCAACACGCTGGGCTTCGCGGCGCCGCTGATCGCCGCCGGTCTCGGCGTCGCCCTCGCGTTCCGCGTCGGCCTGTTCAACATCGGCGCACGCGGTCAGATGCTCATCGGCGTCGCTGCGGCGGGTCTGCTCACCTTCCAGCTCGACCTCCCGTTCTGGCTGCACATCCCCGTGACTCTGATCGCCGGGATCGCCGGCGGCGCCCTGTGGGGAGCGATCGCCGGCATCCTGAAGGCTCGCACCGGTGCGCACGAGGTGATCCTCACGATCATGCTCAACTACGTCGCGTACTACCTGCTGCTGTGGATGATCCGCACGCCGGGCCTGCTGCAGAAGCCCGGCACGAACCAGGCTCTCGGATACGCCACTCCCGAGAGCGCGCAGTTCCCTTCGCTCCTGGGCCCGCAGTTCCCGCTCCTCGACCTCGGATTCGTGCTCGTCATCATCGCGACCCTGTTCGTCTGGTGGCTGATCGAGCGGTCGTCGCTGGGCATGCGGATGCGCGCGGTGGGAGAGAACCCGCACGCCGCTCGTGCGGCGGGCATCAGCGTGCAGCGCGTGTACGTGTACGCGATGCTGCTCGCCGGCGCCCTCGCGGGTCTCGCCGGTATGAACCAGGTGCAGGGTGCGGTCACGACGGGAATCACCGAGACGATCGACGCCGGGATCGGCTTCGACGCCATCACGGTCGCCCTGCTCGGACGCAGTCGCGCGTGGGGCACGTTCGCGGCCGGCATCCTGTTCGGCGCCCTGAAGGCCGGCTCGTTCTCGATGCAGGCGCAGGACATCCCCGTCGACATCGTGCTCGTCGTGCAGTCGCTCGTCGTGCTCTTCATCGCCGCCCCGCCGCTGCTGCGTGCGGTGTTCTTCCTCCCGAAGTCCGACCTCGAGAAGGCTGCCAAGGCGAGAGCCAAGGCAGCGAAGAAGGCGGTGACCGCATGACCTCCCTCGTCCAGAGCGAAGCCGCCGACGGTACCGTGCAGCTCGCCACCGTGCGCGAGCGGCACCTGAAGGCGCCGATCGTCCTCGCCGCAGCCACGGTGCTGCTCGCGCTCCTGTTCCTGCTGGTGCCGCGCAGCGGCACGAGCACCTTCCGCCTCAACGATCCGGCCTCGCCGTTCGCACTGCCGGATGTGGCGCTGCCGACGGGGCCCACGAGCTGGGTCGTCATCGCGATCCTCGCCGTGCTGTCGGTGCTCGCGTTCCTGCGGGCGTGGTCGTACCGCAAGCCGTCGATCTGGCTGGTGATCGCCTTCAGCGTGCTCGCCGTCTTCGGATTCCTCGTGTGGGCGGGTGCAGGCGGGCTGGTTCCGGTCAGCAGCCTCCTCTTCGGAGCCGTCTCGCTCTCCGTCCCGCTGGTGTTCGGCGCGCTCGGCGGCGTCATCGGCGAGCGCGCGGGTGTGGTCAATGTCGCGATCGAGGGGCAGCTCCTGCTCGGAGCGTTCGCGGCAGCGCTGCTCTCGAGCGTCACCGGCAGCCCGTTCATCGGGCTCCTCGGGGCCATGATCGGCGGTGTGCTCGTGGCCGCCGTGCTGGCAGCCTTCGCGATCAAGTACCTCGTGGAGCAGGTCATCGTCGGTGTCGTGCTCAACGTGCTCGTCAGCGGTCTGACCGGCTTCCTCTACGGCGCGCTGCTCGCACCGAACGAGGCAGCCCTCAACACTCCGGTGCGCTTCAGCCGCATCGAGATCCCGCTGCTGAGCGACATCCCGATCATCGGCCCGGTGCTCTTCAACCAGACCTTCATCGTCTATCTGATGTTCATCACGGTCGCGATCGTCGCCTGGGGGCTCTACCGCACGAAGTGGGGACTCCGCGTCCGTGCGGTCGGTGAGCACCCGCAGGCCGCAGACACGGTCGGCATCAAGGTCAATGCGACCCGTTTCTGGAACGTGCTGCTCGCGGGCGCGATCGCCGGAATCGGTGGAGCGTACTTCACCCTCGTCTCGGTGCCGCAGTTCGGCAAGGACATGACGGCCGGCCTCGGCTTCATCGCCCTGGCAGCGGTGATCTTCGGGCGCTGGGACCCGATCCGCGCGACGCTCGCCGCGCTGCTGTTCGGCTTCGCGACCAACCTGCAGAACCTGCTGTCGATCCTCAAGACCCCGATCCCCGGCGAGTTCATGCTGATGCTCCCGTACGTGGTGACTCTGCTCGCGGTCGCCGGGTTCGCAGGTCAGATCCGTGGGCCCGCGGCCAGCGGCAAGCCGTACATCAAGTCCTAGGAGAGACATGACAGACATCGACTGGGACGAACTCCGCCAGGTCGCGACCGACGCCATGACGAAGGCGTACGCGCCGTACTCGCGATACCGGGTCGGCGCAGCCGCCCTGGTCGGAGACGGACGCATCGTCGCCGGCTGCAACGTCGAGAACGCGTCGTACGGGGTGACGCTGTGCGCCGAGTGCGCGCTGGTGGGTGACCTGCACATGTCGGGCGGCGGGCAGCTCGTCGCCTTCGTCTGCGTCAACAACGACGGGCAGACGATCATGCCGTGCGGCCGCTGCCGCCAGCTGCTCTACGAACACGCCATGCCCGGGATGCTGCTGGAGACCGTCTCCGGCATCCGGACGATCGATGAAGTACTGCCGGATGCCTTCGGCCCCCGAGACCTGGAGGACGCCCGATGAGCGTTGAACCCTTCGACGCCGTCGATGTGATCCGTGCCAAGCGCGACGGCGGCGCGGTGCCCGAGAAGGCTCTGCGCTGGATGGTCGACGCCTATACCCGCGGTTACGTGTCGGATGCGCAGATGGCCTCGTTCGCCATGGCGATCTTCCAGCGCGGCATGGAGCGGGACGAGATCCGCGTGCTCACCGACGCGATGATCGCGTCGGGTGAGCGGATGAGCTTCGCCACCCTCGGCAAGAAGACCGTCGACAAGCACTCGACAGGCGGGGTCGGCGACAAGATCACCCTGCCGCTCGCTCCGCTCGTCGCGGTCTTCGGGGTGGCTGTGCCTCAGCTCTCCGGTCGTGGTCTCGGCCACACGGGCGGCACGCTCGACAAGCTCGAGTCGATCCCCGGCTGGCGCG
>JAZBLP010000002.1:0-105226 GCA_037033305.1 Actinomycetota bacterium
GGCGTCGGACGGCGGAGGGTCCATCCGCATCCCCGCCGCCACCGTCGGCGTGGTCGGCCTCAAGCCGTCCCGGGGCCGGGTGCCGTTCGCGACCGGGCTGGACGGCCCGGCGGGACTCGTCGTCGCCGGGCCGATCGCCCGGACGGTCGAGGATGCCGCGCTCGCGCTCGAGGTCATGGTCGCCGGCCGTCCGTACCGGCATGCGACGGGAGCGTCTGGTTCCACGGCCTTCCTGCAGGCAGCCCGAGGCGACGGCGCGCGAGTGCGCGTGGGTGTGACGACGGTGTCGCCGTGGGACGATGACGAGGACATCCGGCTGGATCCTGAAGCGGCGGCCGCTGTCGACCTGGCGAGTGCGCTGCTGAGCGACGCGGGCGACGCGGTCGAGGCGCTGGCGTGGCATCCGCGGGGGTACGCGGAGATGTTCCGTACGATCTGGCGGGCGAGCGCGGCGCGCGTCGCGGTGTCGGATGCCGACCTCGCGCATGTGGAAGGCATCACCGCGTGGCTGGTGCGCGAGGGTCGAGGTCTCAGCGCCGAGCGGGTGCTGGGCGCGCTCGCCGCGGCGACGGAGTTCGAACGGCAGACGATCGCGGCCTTCTCGTCGTACGACGTCGTGCTCACCCCTGCGCTTGCGGAGACGCCTCGTCCTGTCGGATGGTTCGACGCTGACGACGCGCTGGAGAATTTCGCGCAGCAGGTGAGGTACGCCCCGTACAGCAGCTTCGTCAACGTCGCCGGCCTGCCGGCGTTGACCCTGCCGGTGACGACGGCGGCCGACGGCCACCCCGTCAGCGTGCAGTTGATCGGTCGCCCGGGTGGAGAGTCGACGATTCTCGCGGTCGCCGCGACGCTCGAGCGTCGGGCGGGCGTGGATGCGCGTCCGCCGGTCTGGAATCGCTGAGCGCGGCCCCGCGCCAGACCTCCCCGGAAAAGCGGAAACCCCCGCCATGTAGAAGCTAGGCGAGGGTTCCTAAGGTGACTGTAATGATCACCCTGTGGCTGCGACGGGCGTCGATCCCGTGACCTCATCAAGGTCAGTTGGACACGGCGGGGTAGCGGGTGCTCGTTGGTCGCCGTTTGCCGCGTGATTCCGCGGAAGTCGTCATGGTTGGTCGTGACTGGTTGAGCGTGGTTTCAGAGGAACTACCGGCACAGAACCGGCACGCCCCCGGTGCTGGCGCCGCTCGGCACTGCCGCGGTCACGCTACTCTGCAGATGATGTGGAGGTGGCGTGGTGCCGTTTCCGGAAGAAGGGTCCGATGCTAACACCTGGCAGCGCTCTCGTTGGTTACGCGATCTTGCGAGCCAACTACAACGAGCAGGCTCCCAACTACCTGGACAACTTCTCGCCGTTCGTTCTTTCGGTGCTCGCGCAATCGGCAAAACCATACGTCGAACGCGACTCAATTGCTGAGCAGATACGGTCAACATTCGGCATCGATATCCCTAGCCTCGTCGTTCCAAGGCTCTTGCGCCGTACCAAACGTGAGGGCCTGACAGAGCCCGTTGGCACCGACGCGATCCGATTGACGGAGAAGGGAGCGGCGGATGTTCCCGATCTTGTAGCGGCGCTCACCGAATACCGACGCAAGCAAGCAGAGCTCGTGCGGGAGTTCGAAGAGTTCGCGCGGACGAACTATCCGGGCCAAAGCGAACTAGTCTCGGGCAACGCTGCGACATTCCTCGCCGAGTACTTCGATCGTCACGCGGTGCCGCTCGTCAACCAGGGATTGCGAGGGGAGCAGAGGCGAGGAAGCGATTCCGCAGGCATTGAGTACCTCGTGTCGACGTTTGTAGCGCACCTTGCCGACACCGACCAAGCTCGTTTTTCCTACGTCGTTGAGGCGGCGAAGGGGGCGATGCTGGCGTCTGTCCTTGTCTTGGACACCTCAGGCATGGCCGAGTCGCTTTCCGAGCTGCAAATCGTGCTCGATACGCCGGTGGTCATGGACGTTCTCGGATATCACGGCGAGCAGCCGTGTTCTGCTATCAAGCACGTTCTTGGGCTGGCGCACTCGCAGGGCGCGCAGGTAGTCATGTTCGAACACTCTGTCGCCGAGCTTGATGGGATCCTCGACGCCGCTGAACATGGGTTGCGGAGGGGTGGGCGTAGTCGATCCACTGCTACCGGCTATCTGCACTTCGCGGAAGCTGGAGCCTCGCCCGCAGACGTCGCGCTCATCAGGGAACGACTGAGTTCGTTGATCCGCGATTGCGGCGTCGAGATCATTGCTCGCCCTGACAACCATCGGCAGTATGGCCTGGACGAGGTGAAACTGGAGGAAGCAATCCAGAACAGAGTTCACTACGCCCAAGACGCTGCTCGCATAAATGACGTTCATTCGCTCTCTGCAACACATCGACTACGCGAAGGCCGCAGAGATAGGGCTCTTGAACGATCGCGCGCAGTGATGGTGTCCTCGAACGAGCGTCTTGTCCGTGGGGCCATGGATTTCAAGGACGAGGGGTCTCTTCCTTTGGCGATAACTACAGAGGCCCTCGCCAGCATGCTTTGGGTTCGTAGCCCTGCGGCCGCGCCGGAGGTCCCAAAAGAGATGCTCCTCGCTTCTGCCTATGTCGGGATGCAACCGCGCCCAACGCTCTGGGGCAAGTACTTGGCCGAGATTGAGGCGCTCGAGAGCAGCGGAGGGATCGCACCCGATGATGCAGTGATCCTCCGTGCGACCCGCGTCGGTCGCGAGGCACTGATGGAGGAGTCGCTAGGCAATCCAGAGGTGATGTCGGAAGACCTTCCGGGGGCCGTCCTAACTCGCGTCCGCAGCGCGATCGAGGCTCCGCTCACCGCTGAAAACGCCCAGCTTGAGGCGCAGCTCGCGCACACGGATGCTGCGGCAGACAAGGCCGCGGAAGGATGGCTGGAGCAGACGGCGGCCCGAGAAGCTGCTGAGCTTGATGCGGCGCAAGCACTCCGGGAGAAGCAGGCTCTCGAGCGGGCTCTCGCTGAAGCGGACGAACGAGAGCAGCAGAAGACGCGTCGGATTCGCGGACGCGCGGCCGACATCGCACATCGTCGGGTACTGGTAGTTTCCTGGATCGTCCGTGGGATCGCGCTCTTGGCCGCGGTAGTCGCGGGCGTCTACCTGATACTTTCGCCCGACCCGTCCAATCGCACCGCGGTAGTGATCGTTGGAGTTTTCGGGTTGGCTAGCTTCGCAGCACCATTTCTACCTAGTTTGGATTCGGCGCTCACAAGGGTGGAGATTGCGGTCACGGAGCGCGTTGAGCAGCGGCTCCTAGCGAACGCGGGGTACGAGCTTCCGGGGTCACCGGGAGTGGGCTAGGCGGATGGCCAGCCCCTCGAGCTTTCCGCCTTTCGACTCTCGGCGATCGCCTTCACCTGGTGGGGGTAAAGGACGTACGGATCCTCAATCAAGTCATCCAGCGATATGACACCGCTACGCCATTTCCACCACTTCGTGGCGACCTTCCGCTCGTAGTGTCGCGTCGGCAGGTGCTGAAGTAGCCGAAAGGCGAGCTCGTCGGCCTTATGGAGCTGCAGCCACATGAGGCGAGAGTGGGCTGCCCTGGACGCCGATGGAGCGACGGCGAACCAACTTACGACTTCCCGAAGCGTCTGATTCGCTGGCCCAGTCCATTCTTGCTGGGTGCTGATAGCTCTGAGCGTATGCAGCAACTTCCAGTGGATGGCCTCCGCAGCCTCGAGGTCGTTGTCTGTAGTCGTGGATGATCGGGTGAGGGCGCCGGATTTCTCGCGTCGCCAGCGCCTGCCTTGTGCATCACTGAAAGTCACATGGCCCGCCGAGTAGAACTGCGGGTCAAGAAGCGACGCGCCGAATCCTGATACGTGGAAGGTGCGCCGAGAGTGGGGGCCGATTTCCCCAGGCATGAAGATCGTCACGCGCGGGAGGAAGTACCGCGGGGTGTAGAGCACTAGCTCGTGTATTGGGGCGTTGGATGTGTTCTCAACGATAAGTACTTCGCCCCAGCATGAATCTAGGCCTAGGGCTCCGTAGGCATTCGTCAGGGACAGATCGTCCTCGTATGGCAGTGGGTGCTCCGAGCACAGCTCATGCCACCAATGAAGGTGCTCGGCTTGCGCTCGTTCAGCGGCTTCGTGAGCTTCTTTCCGGCGTGTCCGCTTCTCAAGCCAGGCGGCGATCGCGCCGTAAATGGCTAGACCTAGCGAAAGCAGCACTGCGCCGACCGTGCCGTATGCGGTGAGCTGATCGGCCCACGTCACGACAGGAGCGGAAGACGCGGTCGCTGCTAGCTCGAGACTTAGGGCGCTCATATCTGGCAACCTAACGCGTTGGGCTCCACCACGGATAGATCCGAGCTTTGTCAGAACGTCGCCGAGGAGCGCCCGGACCGCAGCGGAGCGAGGACCGGACGCACCGCAGAGCGGCCCTCCAGTCCGCGCAGCCGGCCGAAGGTCGGCCTTGAATGAGTAAAGAAAGTTCTCACACCCAAGGTCCCGCTCGAACGCTGCAGCTCATACACCTGATGTCGTGCGCTGACATGGCGCGGCACTGATGCGGGCTCGGCGACCGGATGCCAGATCGAGCCCGCCTGGAGCTCGCTCGTCTGGAGCGCGCCGACTACCGAGAAAATCCCGAGCCTGTGTACGGTAGATTTTCGTCATCTGAACAGGATCGTTCTTTGCTTTTCGGTCGAGACCTTGGGGTGCGTGTTCGCCGCCATTGGCGCTGAGTGCCGAAAACCGCGCCAGGTCTGTCGGGGTGCCTTCGCAGTCTTGAGTTGTACCGCAACTGCGGGAACACAACTCAAACAGGAGGACTCCATGGCAATCTAGACATCCATCCCGGTTAACTTCGGGGCGTGCTTCCCGCGCGGGGCTTTCATGGTCGGCGAGGTCGAGCCGGTCGTGAAGTGGTCGGATGACGGACAGCGTCAGGGGCAGGATCTCGACAAGAACACCGGTCACCCTCTGTGGCAGGTTCGCGTAATCGACGCCGACCCCGACGCTCGCAAGGGGCAGAACGAGGTCACCGTCAAGCTCGCGAGCATCGCTGAGCAAACTGCGCCGCCGGAGGCCAACGGCCTCCCGTTCCGCCCGGTTTTCTTCGAGCGGCTGTCTGTCACGCCCTACGTCAAGGAGACCGGTGGCCGCCCTCGTGTGGCGTACTCGCTCCGTGCAGCGGATCGCCCGTTGCCGGCACCAAACCGGCACAAGGCCGATGTCGGGCGTGCTTCGTCTCGTTGCGCTCACTCAACGTCCCGGGAGCCCGACTCGCTCAACGGAAGGCCGGAACAGATCAGGGGAACGGCTCGGAAACCGCCTCTCACCCGGAAAAAGCGGAAACCCCCGCCATGTAGAAGCTAGGCGAGGGTTCCTAAGGTGACTGTAATGATCACCCTGTGGCTCCGACGGGCGTCGATCCCGTGACCTCACGATTTTCGGGGAGGGGCTATCAGAGGTTGTTGCGGGCTGCTTTTGTCATGCCAAGATCCTGGTCACGGGCCAGTTAAGCTGCTGGCATCTTTTACCTACTGCTGTCGTATCCGCGGAATAGATGCGGGACGTGGAGCAGTCGGGGGCGTCGGGCAGAGCTCCTCGACTCGCTCGGAGCGAGTGGATCTGCAGGCACGCGGATTCTGGGCTAAGGGTCGGACGACAGGAGGCGCACGTTGCTGAAAGGTAGTAACGCGCTGTTCAAGCTAGGCTCTGCTACCTATGCTCGATGCACTCGAGTATCTGCGTAGGTCGAGGACATCCTTGTCGAGGGGATTCGCATTCGGCGATGTGTCCTACGTCCAGTGGCAATCAGAGGTCGCATCCGCTCGGCTCCGCTCGGCTCCGCTCAACTTGACAGGCAGCCCGAGAGTCCAGCGTCCGAAGAGACATTTCGTCGGCGCGAGCGAGTTCGAGCCTCGCAAGAAATCGGCCTGCAGTCGTCGCGAGCGAGCAACCGGCGCGGACGATCGCTTCGCCATCTGGGCGCTTAGAGGCCAGCCCGGTTCCGGTCGGGACCTGATCGCGGTGTCTCCGTTGAGGAGATGATTGATCGATCGACCCTACATCTGTTCGAATGGCCCAGATATGCGATGAGTAACGGTTCACGCACAGAGAGCAGGAGCGTCGTCAGCGGCCGCTAGTCTTCTGGTGTTGGGGATCGGGCGGCAGTCCCGGGGCACTTTAGGGGGACTAGTGATGACGCCTGGTAATGCGATGGTCGGCTACGCCGTTCTGAAAGCGAATTACAACGAACAGGCGTCGAACTACCTCGATAACTTCGCCCCGTTCGTGCTTGCGGTGCTTGCAGCTTCGAATGCGCCGTACATGGAGCGGCATGCTGTCGCAGAGTCAATCGAGGCTGTGTTCGGCATCACTATCCCCACTCTCGTTCTCCCGCGATTGCTTCGCCGCACGAAGCGTGAGGGGCTTACTGAGCCGGTTGGGACTGATGCGATCCGCCTCACGGAAAAGGGGGCTGCCGAGGTTCCTGACCTTTCGGCGGAACTCGCTGACTACAGGCGCAAGCAAGGAGAGCTTGTCCATGAGTTCGATGCGTACGTGCGAGCGCATCATCCAGAACATGTGGAGCTGCTGACCCGTGATCTCGGTGCGTACCTTGCGGAGTTCTTCGACCGCCAATCGGTGCCGCTCCTTAACCACGGACTGCGAGGCGCGTCGTCTGCGAACGGCTCCGCCGCAGGCATCGAGTACTTGGTAGCGTCTTTCGTGTCACATCTTGCTGAGCGCGATCAGGTGCGTTTTTCGTACGTGGTCGAGGCCGCGAAAGGTGCGATGCTCGCATCGGTGCTCGTCCTGGACACCTCTGGAATGAAGGAGGCGTTGTCAGACCTGCGTATCGTGCTGGATACGCCGGTGGTCATGGACGCGCTCGGCTTCCATGGGGCTATCCCCTGCACTGCGATCTCCCAAGTGCTCGTTCTCGCGCGCGAGCAGGGCGCCCAGATTGTGATGTTCGAGCACTCCGTGTCAGAGCTCGACGGCATCCTAGATGCGGTCGAGCACGAGTTGCGGCGCGGCGGCCGCTCTCGATCGACTGGAGTCGGGTACCTGTACTTTGCTGAATCGAAGAAAACTCCTGCAGACATTGCGGTGATTCGCGGTCGACTTGAGGCCGTTATCGAAGAAGCGGGCATCCGGGTCATTGAGCGGCCCAACACTCACCGCCAGTACGGCCTCGATGAGTTGCGTCTTGAGGAAGCCATCCAGAAGCGAGTTCACTACGCTCAGGATGCTGCGCGTGTAAATGACGTCCACTCGTTGTCCGCGACTCACCGTTTGCGTGAGGGACGTCGGGATAAGGCGTTGGAACGATCCCGGGCCGTTCTAGTCTCCAGCAACGACAAACTTGTCCGCGGAGCCATGGACTTCAAGGATGAGGGGTCCCTCCCGCTCGCGATCACCACGGAAGCTCTCGCAAGCATGCTGTGGGTGCGTAGCCCCGCAACTGCACCGGACGTGCCTCGTGAGATGCTGCTCGCTTCCGCGTTCGTTGGAATGCAGCCGCGCCCGTCACTGTGGGCGAAGTACCTAGCCGAGGTAGAAGCGCTTGAATCATCCGGCGGTATCTCCCCGGACGATGCCGTTGTACTGAGGTCTACTCGTGTGGGTCGGGACGCATTCATGCAAGAGTCGTTGGGAGACCCCGACGCGATGACCGATGACCTCCCCGGCGCGGTCTTGGATCGGGTGCGAGGTGCGATTGAGGCGCCGCTCGAGGATGAGGTCTCGCGCCTTCGTAAGCAGGTAGAGCACACCGACGCGGCGGCGACGAAGGCCGCCGCCGGCTGGATTGAGCAGACGGAAGCGCGTGCGGCCGCGGAAGCGCACGCTGAGAGCAAGGACCGAGAGCGGTCTGAGCTTCAACGTCGTCTTGAAGACGTCGAGAGGGCAGAGCGAGACAAGCGCCTTCGCATTCGTGGACGTGCTGCGGACGTCGCCCGACGATGGGTGCGTGGCACTGCCTGGCTCCTCCGCATGCTCGCGCTGGCGGTGACGGGGTGGGCTGCGGGGTACTTGCTCGTCGAACCTGACCCCTCAAGCCGTGTGCCGGTGGTCATCGTGGGTCTTTTCGGATTGGCGAGCTTTGCGGCACCGTTCTTCCCCAGGCCGGATCAACTGCTAACAAGGATCGAGCTGATGCTCACAGTGCGGGGTGAGCGTCGTCGCCTGCAAGATGCCGGATACGAAGTGCAGAAGGCGGAACTGGAGAAAGCGGCCTAGCGGATTACCGGCATGCGGTCCATCGCGGTGTACTCAGAAGTGCTGCTGACGCGATGCGGGTGGATTTAGCGGGGTACGTGTTCGCGGGCGTATCGATGTCTGGCTGGAGATCGCGCGCCGTGGTCGGTGAAAGGGATCGATCATCGCTCAAGGTGTGTCACTGTTTTCGATTGCTCCGCAACCTACTCGGAGGTGGCAGCGCGCGACTTCGGCCGGGCCGGGCCAACCCGCGGCGCACTGCGGCTGTCGTCGATCTATGTCGAGGTGAACGCGAGCGCCAGCGCGGCGAGTCGATGGCGTGCTTGCAAAGCCACTCGACGTCAAGGAACTGACACTGGACCGATACGCGTCTGTCAGCGATGGGCCTTCCGTTATCAGTGCCTCGGGTCTGTCGCTCTCTCGAAACGTGTCAGGGGACGGAGCGACGTAGAAGATAGGCAGCTACGTCAGGTGGGCAATCCGGTCGAGAGGCGAGCCTCAGGGCGGTACCATCGCGGTCGGAGATAAGGCCGTTGATCACTGTCTCGGCAATGGCCCACTTGTTCGATTGGGAGACCGCCGACCACTGCCGCTCCACCAAGATCCATTGTTCGGGCGCGCCCCGCACGAGGGCCGAGAGCGTCTTGGCCAGCGTACGCCGCGCACCCTCCGCTATCGCCGCGGTGTCGTAATCAACCAGAAGAGCGATGGATTCCCTCGACATTGCATCCAGGCCGAGGACCGGGCGTACCACTCGGCGCAGGAGGTCCGCATATTGGACGTAGAGAGCGCTGAGTCGCGGAGAGCGGACTTTGCTTCGGATGCTCGCATCAAGGAAGTCGTGGTAATTGCCGACAACGCTCTGCACCTGATCGATAGTCGGGTGAGCATGCGCTGGAGCGTCATGAGCGATCGTCGCCAGTACATTCACCAATGAGCCGCTCGTTTGAGGATCATCCCCCCGACGCAGGGCAACCTCGATTCGGTCGACGATGATATCCGTTTCGGTGGCCGACCAGGACGGAGATGCCGCATCGGCCAGCAACGCGGCGGCAAGACGAACGACGACGCCATCGTTCCGTGTGCGAAGCAGGCTCGCGGTCCACGACAGTTTGCCCGCTCTCTCCGCCTGAGTCAGATCGTCGAATGCCTCGAGGAGCGCGACAGTTATGCGCTTCTGATCACGGAACCGATCGGAATCGAAAAGGCTGTCCACTCGTTTTCTTGCATCGGAATCGCGATATGCCATCGCGCCCCACAGCCCGACGAGACGCGCGGATTGCGTACCGTCCACCCGCGCCAGGAACCGGTTGATTGTGGGCCACTCAATACGGAGTCCGCCGGGACCGAGTGCAGTCGGGAGCGCGTCGACCAGGGATTCGATTGGCGCCGACCGGGCAGATCCGTTGGCCCCGTCGTGACTCTCATCGGCAACCTGATCAAGAACACGCGCCAGCAGCAGCGAGTCCACAGTTGCGGCTTTCGCGATCGCTGGCCAGGAACGTCGAGGTTCGATGTGGGACACGGGCAAGAGGATGTCGATTATCGACGATGCTTGGGAGGCGGTGAGCGAAGGGTATATCTGCAGGACCATCTGAGATAGGGCGGCGATCGAAACTCTGTCCGAATCCACTCCGCAGCACACGATCGCTGCACAAACCGCCGCTGGATATCGCACTGCATGAAAGAGAGTGGCGTTGACGAGCCGGTCCCGGGGTAAACCGAGCCTAGGCCGAAGGCACTCGGTAATTAACGAATTGGTGTGCTCAGTCGTGGTAGTGGAGCCGACGACCCTCACCTGCACCGCGTCCCAAAGAGAAGGAAGGTTGAGGCCCAGTAAGCCTTGCCAACTGTTCCATCCTCGTCGCCTACGGCTTGCTGGATCGTTCCACTCCGCTATCATCGCCGACACGCAATTGTCCACCGAGTCCGACGGAACCGGGTGGCGCAGCGCGACGTCGAGGAACTTCTCCCGAGAGACTTGGTCTGTGACATCGATCGTGCCGCACACTACCCGACGGCCGGGAACAGGCAGGGCCGAATACCGATTGAGCACTGGGGGGAGCAAAACTATAAGCCGACCCGGTTCGTCTGTGAAAATCATGGCCAGGAACCGCTGGATGTCGGACGCAATGAGTGGGTCGCGATTTCGATGGCGCGCGATCAAGCGGTCCAAAACACCCGCCAACGAGAGAGCTGCTTCGGAACTCGGGAGACGCAGAATCAGGCCCGCGAGTGTTCGGAGCACGGCGGTCAGATTCCGATCGATCGATTCGACCAGACTGATCAGCAGCGAGACGACGACGGCTACGTGACGATCGGGGATATCGTCGAGCAAATCTGTTGCCCCCGATACTTGTGCCGGGTGCTGGGCGACGAGCAGCCGTAGCAGGTCCGCCCCGCGTTCCGTGTCGGCGATGGTGAGCGCGCCAACCAGACCGGCGCGCGTGCCTTCCACGAGTTCAAGCGGAATGAGAGACCAAATGGCGTTGAACCGAGATATCGGGAGTTCTTGCAACACGAGGTGCGATACAACTCCCCAGTAGCCCGAGGTCTTCGCTCTCAGCCCTGCGCCGAGACGCTCCAAGTCTTCATCCGTTCCAACAACCCCCAGGTGCTTCGCGACGGCGAACTCCGCAAAAGTCTGATGGAAGAAGTGGAGGCGCCCGCCCGTCCGTGAAATCACGCCTTCGCTCACTAGCTCATTGGATGACGTCACATCATCGATCGGCGCGACGTCTTCGATGAAACGTTGCTCGCTCTGCCGCCAGATCGTTGCGGCTACGCGCATCGCCGCACGCTCCTTGGCTGTCGCAACCTCCGTATTATGACGGCCGCTTCGCTCCGCGCTGACTCGTGACGACCAGTATTCCTGGTAGAGGCGGGTTGCCGTTAGGTTCTCTGGAAGGCCGCCGGCCGTCGCGTACAGTCGGCAAGCCATTGCTAGACGAAGAGGAACGCCGAGTACGGCGAGCCCACGCCGTACATCCAGGGACGCCTCGATACTGATGCGAAAGACGCTCGCATCCGCTTCTGACAGAGGTTCATTCGCCAGGTATGCGTCGACCCAATCGAGCACCTGTTCGCGATTCAACGGCGAGATTGCATGCGACTTAACATCGATTCTGTCCGTGAATGGCGCAAGAAGATCGTGCCACTCCCTTGCGCGGCAAGTCACGATTACGTCGGATCTGTCGCTCAAGCGACTCAACAACGCAGCTATCTCGCTACCGTTCTTCTGATCGAGGATCAGATCGAGTGTGTCGATGACAAGTACCGGGCGGCCCGGCATATCCTCCAGGATGGAGGACAGTCCTTGACCAGCGCCGCCGATCAAGGAGCCCAACGCAGCATCAATGGCGTCTACGTCATCGCTTCTCTGAGATTCGCGCAACATGGAACAGGCGATGAAGACGACCTCCCGGTCTCTGCTCACAGCGTCGAAGAGCTGCCCCGCCAGCACAGATTTGCCCAGTCCCCCTTCGCCGAAGACGACTTGCATTGCGTGAGGCTCAGAGGTGACCGTCGCTACGAGGTCCTCTCGTGCCATCGACGGAAGTATGTCAGGGGAAGACGCGCTCCTTGTCTGGCGCGAGGCCGCGGAAACTGACTCCCTAGTGAGTACTCGAGGGATGGAGTCCTTGAAGCCAGGATTCGTGGTGATCTCTTTCAAAAAACGAGCTACTTGCTCGTACACAAAGGCCGCGCGGCTGCCCGGGCGGACGATGTCAACATGATTTGACTCCGTCAACAGGGCGCGCGCGAATGGGATCCCGGGATCGGATGAGCTCGCGTCTACAACAAGAGCTGCCCCGCCAACGGGGCGGGTCTCTGAGAGTACGAGATGCTGTACTTGTCCGTGACGAGACGCCCAGTCGCGATATCGCTGAGACAGATGTCGAAGGTGTGGGTTGTTGCGAAGCAACGTTTCGATTGCGTTGCCGCTTCGCAGCCACCTGAACCGGCGGACACGGTCAGCGATGGCGGATCCATCGTGCGGTGTCGCAATGAAGACCACCCCGCGGCAGGCTCGCGCAACCAGCACCTCATCGGAATCTGCTGCGGACGCTGACTGAAGAAGCAGCTCTTTCACCACCAAACCGCCGAGACTGTGGGTGACAAAAATGACTGGACGATCGCCGATGCCGTGTGCTCGCAGAGTTGCGAGGATGTTTGCCGCGCGATCCTCGAGATGCATGGACGTGCCGAACCAATTCGACGCGGCCGCAGGATAAGAAACCGTCGCTATGCGCGCTGTGGGTAGCTCCTCTCGTAGCCACTGCGGCCACAAAGACCGTGGACGGCTACCGCCCGACTGCCAATCGGTCTCCGGAGTTGGAAAGAACATGCGCAGGCCATGAACGAAGACGACATCTACTGCCGGGTCATCAGTAGAGACAACCTCGTTGAAACTCATCGCTCTGCTCTCTATCAGGCTCGTACTCTGCACGGGGACGCTGCCGGCTCTGGGCTTTTGCCTCAATCATGGTCGTCAGCGAGACGGCCCCATCGACGAACCTCACGATAGCCAACATGGTTGTGCACCAGAAGTCTGGGGGCATGCGGTCAGCAGACTAGGCGACGGGTGTTGAACCGATGCCTACAGTGCCCTTCGCCACATAGTCGGCTCGATCGCGTCCCCGGGCGGGCTTATGAGGAATCAACAAGGCACGGCAGACGTTCGCGCGCTGATCCTGGTCTCCTGAATGCACCAAGCCGAGCGCATGCGAACTATTCTCCTCCTTCGCTATGCGACCATCGCAGCCGCCACGTTGGCAACTTCGGCGGCCACGCCGAAATATGACGCAATAGTGCTTCGAGGAGTGTTGGGTTGAGAGTTCGGCGTCACGAGGACGAAATCGGGTGCATGGCTCGCGGTCTTCGACTGTGCAACGGGAGATGCCGGCCGCGTCGGTGGTAGCTCACATCCTCAGTCCATACCGCTGAGAACATCACCAGGGAGATGCGCGGCGATGCCGATGACATCGAGCGCTTGGCGAGGCTGATCGAAGATCGTGCGAGTGACGCGGCGATCCAACACCTTGCCGGGCGGAGCCGCCGCACAACTCGCGATATTTTCGGCTGATGGGCGAGGAGGAGCCGGTGGAACTTATCGCGGTGGGCGTATTGCGCTCGGAGCCGCACTTTCGCCGCTCGTCGCGCTGCGGAGGTGACGTGCTGCGGCCGCAACGGACAGCGGCTGGCTCGCGTACATGACCAGAACCTACCAGCGCCCCAGGCTCTATCCGACCTCGGCGGTGGGACGATTCCCGTTCGCGTGAGCCGGGTTCCCTGGCCTGACTGAGGTGTCGCTTCATGTTCATCGCCGCGGCCCGATCGGTGATCGCCAGAGCCTGTCGCTGCTCGTGACATCCGCCCACCGCGTGAGCGTCGTGCCGCCGGTCGGAGTCAGGCGTTCGACGCCTCTGCGAAGGTCTCGGCGATCCAGTCGGCGATGATCGCCGCGACGTAGGGCATGTTGTCGATGGAGATGTGCTCGGTTCCGCCCTCGGGATCATCGAAGATCCGCAGCTCGCGCTTCGAGCTGTTCACTGCCTGATCGTATGTCTGATGCGCGTACTTGACGTTGATCTGCCGATCGCCTGCACCATGAGTGATGAGCAGCGGTGCCGTGATGTGCTCGGCCACGCCGTTCAAGTGCATCCCCTTCGTCTTCTCGAGGAACTCATCCATGTTCGACGCTTCCCACACCCAGTACACGTGGTCCCAGTAGTGCGGCACAGGGTTCTCGCCCTCACGCTCGATCCGTGCGTGCTGCACCTCGGCCCAGTTGTGATTGGCTCCCCATGCGACGGCCAGCTTCAGGCGCTTTTCGAAGGCTGCTGCGCGCGGGGCGTAATAGCCGCCGAGTGACCAGCCGACGATCCCCACGCGCTCGGGGTCGACACCCAGCGCCTTGGGGTCGCTTTCGATCCAGTCGATGATCGCGGATGCCCACACCTCGGTGTCATGGCGTGCGGTGAGTCCTCGCAACCGCAGAGCCTCACCCGAACCGGGCGTGTCGACCATGAGGGTCGAGATGCCGCGGTCGGCGAGCATCTTCGGAAAGCCGGAGTAGTACATCATCTCCTTGGTCGAGTCCAAGCCATTCCACTGGATGACGACCGGGTGAGGTCCGTCTCCGGGTGCGCGGTAGAGATAGCCCGGCAGGCTCGCGCCCTCGAACGGGATCTCGACCCGAGTCAGCGGTACGTTCAGCAGGTCGACGTGCGCGAGCAGGAGGTCGATCGACTTCTGGTACGCGGCGTTGCGACCAGTCCATGTGGGTGACTGCAGTCGCTCCGCCTGAGAGGTGTACAGCGACGCGCGATAGTAGGTCTCACCAGCTCCGATGATGCGGCCTTCGGCTTCGTCGTGTTCGGCCTTGGTGATCAAGCGGTCGGCGACGGTGGCCCACGACTCGTACAGCAGCTCGGTGCCGGCGTCGTCGCCGTTCCGTGCAGCCTCCAGCACCGGACGACACGCGCGGTCGACCTCGTCGATGAAGCCGCCGTTGTTGAGGGTCGCCACGACCGAGAGGCTCCAGACGTAGTTGGTCGGGAAGTACATGAACATGATCAGCTCCGATCGTCGGGGTTCGATGAGGGGGAGGCGGTTGCCGCGATCTGGTCGGACATGTACCTCACCCCTCCTGCAGAGGTGTAGCCGCCGTCCACAGGGATTTCGGCTCCCGAAAGATAGGCCGCGGAATCAGAAAGGAGGAATGCGACGACCTCCGCGACTTCGTTCGAGGCGCCGAACCGCGCGAGCGGGGTGAGGTCGAGTTGGGCGGAGCGCATCGCTGCGGGCGCGGAAGCCGTCATCGGCGTCTCGATGAACCCGGGATGAACGATGTTGACGCGGATGCCCCGCGGTCCGTACTCCGTGGCGGCGACATGCGTCAAGCCGCGGAGGCCCCACTTCGACGCCGTGTATGCCGCGGTGTAATGGGCTGTCAGCCCCGCCGACGAACCCACGTTGACGATCGACGAGCCGGTGCCCATCAAGGGAGCCAGCGCCTGGATTCCGAGCATCGGCCCCGTGAGGTTAACCGACAGGACGCGGTCCCAGTCGACGCGCGAGGTCGCTCCAAGGCGGGCACGATGAGTGATGCCGGCGTTGTTGACGAGCCCGAGCAGCGGCTCGCCCGCCAGCTCGGCCTTCAAATCTGCTGCGAGCTCACCCCACGCTGATTCGTCGCTCACATCCTGACGTCGGTAGATGACTCTCGAATCTGCGAACCCGACCGGCTCGTCGGCGATATCGGTCGCGATGACGCGCGCCCCAGAACGGCTCAGCAACATCGCTTCCGCGGCGCCTTGGCCCGCTGCTGCGCCGGTGACGACGACGGTGCGGCCTTCCAGACCGGGGTACCTGGGGTCGGTCGCGGACATCTCCACCTCATCGTGTCAATGGGCTGCGCCCAGTGCGGATCCGTTCCAGCATTGTCTCCTAGGGCAGTTCAGGGAAGGTGATCTCACCTATCGTGCGCATAAGCGCGATGGATGAAGCGCTCTGCGCCTGCGCTGCGGATGGAAGATCCGCAGTGTATCCGTCAAACGAATGCGCGGCATCGACGAAATCGGGTTCCTGGATGTCGCGCCGCCGCAGATAGTGGAACGAGCGGCTGACCCGCATTCGAAAGGATCGAAGATGATCAAGCTTCTCTCCCACTTGTCCTACGTGACAATCACGACGCCCGATGTCGAGGCCTCGGTGGAGTTCTACAAGACCCGCGTCGGGCTGACGGAGGTCGCCCGTGACGGCGGCAGGGTGTACCTGCGCTGCTGGGGCGACTACTACTCGTACTCGGTCGTGGTGGCTCCCGGTGACGAGCCGTCGCTCGAGACGATGGCCTGGCGCACGTCGAGCGCAGAGGCTCTGGACGAGGCTGCGAAGCGCCTCGAGGCGGCCGGTGTAGAAGCGGAGTGGTTCGACGGCTTCAAGATCGGCCGCGCTCTGCGCTTCGTCGGTCCGCAGGGCCACCCGATGACGCTGCATTGGGAAGTCGAGCGTCACGGCGCGCAACCGCATGCAGCCTCGATCTTCCCGGACCGCCCTGAGAAGCGCAGCACTGTGGCGGGGGCTCCGCGTCAGCTCGATCACGTCACGATCGCTGCCAACGATGTCGATGCGTTCGTGCAGTGGTACGTCGATGTCCTTGGATTCCGCTTCATGGCACGCACAGTGCTCGACGAGGCGCCGATCTCGGTGTTCTCCGTGCTCACCACGAACGAGAAGTCTCACGATCTCGGCGTCGTCCTCGATGGATCGACTCGCGCGGGCCGCGTCAACCACTACGCTTTCTGGGTCGACACCCGAGAAGAGCTGCTCATCGCCGCGGACACCCTGATGGAACACGGTGTTCCGATCGAGTACGGCCCGAACATCCATGGCATCGGCGAACAGACGTTCCTCTACTACCGTGAGCCCTCGAGTCTGCGCATCGAGCTGAACACCGGGGGATACCGCAACTACGTGCCCGACTGGGGGGCCAACACCTGGACGCCTTCACAAGGATCCAGCAACATGTATCGCAACGGGGCCATGCCGATGTCGATGACGGAGTCGTTCCCGCCCGCCGACGGTCCGTCTGCGACGGAGGAGGGCGTGCCGGACGAGATCAAGGATGCTTTGCTCAATCCCTACGCCAAGCAGGGACGGGGATGAGATCGCCCCGGGGCGGCTCGTGCCGCCCCGGGGCGAGTCGACGGCCACCACGAACGACCTGAGAAGGCATCATAATGACCGAACGCCCGGAACTTTCGAGTCCTGACGAGGATCCCCGCTCGCTCGATCGCGCTGACCCCGAGGGGGAGATCGGTGCACGCGCGAAGGCGTACCGGAACTGGGGTCGCTGGGGCGAGAACGACGTGATCGGCACCCTCAATTTCATCGACGCGGACATGCGAGTACGCGCGGCGTCCCTCGTCCGCGAGGGACGCGTCATCTCCCTCGCCCAGGCCTTCGACACAGACGGCCCCCAGAAGGGCTGGCGTCGTCGGACGAATCCGGTGCACACGATGACCGACACCGGAACGGACGCCGAACGCGGGAGTCAAGGGTTTCCGCACGGGCTCGGCGGTGCAGACGATGTCATCGCGATGCCTCTGCAGTGCTCGACCCAGTGGGATGGACTGGGGCACATCTTCGATCACGGCTACGCCTGGAACGGGCGTCGCGCTGGGGACGTCGTCACCAGCGAGGGTGACCTGGTCACCGGCATCGAGCACACCGCATCCGTCCTCGTGTCGCGCGGTGTGCTTCTCGATGTCGGGCGGCACCTCGCTCCCGACACCGGAGAACTCGCCGACGGGTATGCCATCACCGCGGCTGATCTCGATGCCACAGCCGAGGCTGCGGGAGTGAAGATCGGGCGCGGAGACATCGTGCTCGTGCGCACCGGTCAGTATGCGCGGACCCGCCGTGAGGGATGGAGAGACTACGCCGGCGGTGCAGCGCCCGGGCTGTCGTTGACCACGGCGGGTTGGTTGCATCGCACCAAGATCGCAGCCATCGCGACCGACACATGGGGTTTCGAGGTGCGTCCGAACGAGTTCGATGTTCCTGCGTTCCAGCCTCTTCACCAGGTGGTGATCCCGAACATCGGGCTGACACTCGGCGAGATGTGGGCGCTGGACGAGCTCGCCGAGGCATGCATCGTCGCGGAGCGTTGGGAGTTCCTCCTCTCGGCGCCTCCGCTCCCCATCACTGGAGCGGTCGGCTCGCCGATCAATCCGGTCGCCATTCTCTAAGGGCATCCGAAGAACAGAGAGGTTCTCATCATGACCGCAGTGCAGAAGGTCGCCGTCGTCGGCGCCGGTGTCGCAGGGCTCGGCGCCTCGATCCAGCTCGCGAAGGCGGGTATCGACGTCGATGTGTTCGACGCGAAGCCCGAACTCAGCGTGCTCGGATCAGGCATCACCTTGCAGGGCAACGCCCTGCGCGTCTTCGATGCGCTGGGCGTCTGGGGCGAGATCCGAGCGGCCGGATATTCGTTCGTGGGGCTGAATCTTCGTGCACCTGGGCCCGGAGCGCCGATCGTCGCACAGCTGCCCGATGCCAAATCAGGCGGCCCGGACTACCCGTCGACCATGGGGATGCCGCGGCCGGAACTGGCTCGCGTCCTGCTGCGTCACGCCGAGGGAGCCGGTGTGCGACTCCACTTCGGCTCGAAGGTCACAGGGATTGATCAGACCGATGAGGCGGCTGAACTCTTCGTCGACGGCGCGAGTGCGGGCCGATACGATCTCGTGATCGGTGCAGACGGACTGAACTCCGCTGTCCGCACTCTGATCGGCATCGAGACCACCCCGCAGCCGACGGGAATGGGCATCTGGCGAACTTTCGTCTCTCGTCCGCCCGAGGTCACGGCAAGCGAGCTCTATTACGGAGGCCCCGTCTACATCGCGGGCTACACGCCAACGGGCGAGAACTCGATGTACGCGTATCTCGTCGAGAAGGCGCAGGACCGCTTCGGTGTCGATGATGCGGAGGCGACGCGCATCATGCTCGAGGAATCGCGCGCCTACGACGGTCCGTGGAATCACATCCGCGCGGACCTCGCCGCCGGCGCCCACGCCAACTACACCTGGTTCACGCAGCACATTGTCGAAGAGCCGTGGAACCGCGGACGAGTCGTCGTCATTGGGGACGCTGCGCATTCCTGCCCCCCGACGATCGCCCAGGGCGCGGCTCAGAGCCTCGAAGACGCTTTCGTGCTCACGGAACTGCTCGTGCAGCGAGAGGCCGTCGATCAGCAGCTGTGGGACGACTTTCACGAGAGAAGGCTCCCGCGCGCACGCGCCGTGGTCGAGGCCTCGGTTCAGCTCGGGCAGTGGCAGCTCGACGGTGATCGCGAGGCAGATGCCGCGGGGCTCATCGGAAGCATCGCCCAGCGGATGGCGGAACCGGCATGACCACCGACGTGCACGCGCACCTGCTGCTCCCGGGACTGCATGCGGAGGTTGAGCGCCGGGCTCCACAGGAGATCGCGATGGCCGCAGATCTGGAGCTCAGGCGCAACGGCCCCGAGAGTCTCAAGGCGTCCGGGACGATGATCGGTGCACGGATCCCGAGGCTCACGGATGTGGGCGCCCGCCTCGCAGCTATGGACGCTCAGGGGATCGACCGGCAGTGGGTGAGTGTCTCACCCAACCACTTCTATCCATGGGCAGGGGAAGGGCTGGCAGGCTGGATCACGAGTGAGACGAATCGGCTCGTGGCCGAGCATGTCGCGCGAGCCCCGGACCGCCTGACCGGGCTCGGGGTCGTGCCGTTGCAGCATCCCGATCACGTGGTCGAGTACCTCGACGACGCGGTACTCGGGCGCGGACTCGCCGGAGTGGAGATCTCGTCATCCGCCGGCGATGTAGAACTGTCCGATCCCAGGCTCGAGGCATTCTGGGCGCGCGCGGCCGAGCTTCGCGCCATCGTCTTCCTGCACCCCTTCGGCTGCACGCTCGACGAGCGACTCGACCGTTTCTACCTGTCGAACACCGTCGGTCAGTCGGTCGAGAACGCGGTCGCCCTCTCGCATCTGATCTTCTCCGGAGTTCTCGATCGTCACTCGGAGCTGCGGATCGTCGCGGCGCACGGAGGCGGATACCTGCCGACCGCGATCGGACGCAGCGACCGCGAATGGCGCGTGCGACCTGAGGCGCACGACTGCCAGCTCGCCCCCTCCGCATATCTTCGAAAAATCTGGTTCGACACGGTCGTGCACGATGCGCACGCAGTGCGCACGCTCGTCGAGACGGTGGGCGGTACGCGGGTGTTGATGGGCAGCGACTTCCCGATCGACATGGTGGTCAATGACCCGGTCGCGCTGGTGCGCGGAGCGGACCTGCCCGTCGAGATCACCGACCGGATTCTGCACGGCAATGCTGATGCGCTGTTGACCTCGCGGGTGTCGTCGTGAGGATCGCGCGTTGGCGACACGGCGGCGAGGTGAACGAAGGGTTCGTCGTTGAGGACCGTGTCGTGCCGTTCCCGGATGCGCTCACAGTCGCCGATGTGCTCGCTGCGGGCCTCGGCGCTGCCAGCCGATTGTACGAGGACGTTCACGACGCAGCGTGCGTCGCGCTCGACGATGTGGATCTGATCGCGCCGGTCGTGCCTGCCGCGATCCGTGACTTCGTGGCGTTCGAAGAGCATGTCGAGGGCGTCAGCGGGTCGGTCGACGGCAAGAACGAGGTGGTGCCGGAGTGGTATCAGGCACCGACTTTCTACTTCACCAATCCGCACACTGTGCTCGGCCCCGGAGAGGCTGTCTCGCCGCCGGACACCGCGCGGCTCGATTTCGAACTCGAGCTGGCGGTCGTCATCGGCGGGGTGGCGGGCTCGACCGGCGCGAACCTGACCGCGATTCAAGCCGCCGAGCACATCTTCGGCTACACGATCATGAACGACTGGTCCGCGCGCGACCTGCAGTCGCGTGAGATGAAGGTGCGTCTGGGGCCCGCGAAGGGCAAGGACTTCGGCCTCTCGCTCGGCCCGTGGATCGTGACAGCCGACGAGTTGCAGGACTTCGTTGATGACGAGGGGTTCATGGCGGTGCGCGCCGAAGCCCGCGTCAACGGACACCTTATCGGTGAGGACCTGGTGTCGAATATGGGGTGGCCGTTCCCCGAGTTGATCGCATACGCCTCCCGCAACTCGCGTGTCGTCCCCGGTGATGTGCTGGGTTCCGGCACCGTCGGCAACGGTGGATGCCTGGCCGAGATCTGGGGGCGCACCGGGGCTCTCTCGCCTCGACCTCTGATCGAAGGCGATGTCGTCACTCTCCGCATCGACGGCATCGGCGAGCTTTCGACTGCTGTCGGCTCGCCGGTCACGGCACCAGAGCTATCGTCGGCGCGTCATCGGACGAGGGCGCGAACGCGAACGCGATACGCAGGCTGACGCCGGACCACTCGCCTCAGAGGTGGCTGTCGACCGACCCGCCCACGGTCGAGCCCTGCGCGAGTGATCTCAGCGTCCATGTCAGCCCGTTCCGGGCCGACGGAGTCGACACGCGTTCGCATCGCTCGGTTCGGACGGGTCCCCGAACGCTAAGGCGCCGACCCGCCTGGGCGAACGGGCATGGTCGCGGCAGCGCGTTCGAACACGCTCCGCATCCAAGCGTGCTCGGGGTCTCGACCGTGCACCGGATGCCACCACAGTGCATTCGTCACGGGGGTCGCGGCGAAGGGTGGCTCCAGGACCCGGATGCCGCCCACCTGTGCCGCGGTCTCGGCGAGGCCCGCCTGTATCAGGCCGAGGCGATCGGTTCCTCTGATGAAGTGAGGGATGACAAGAAAGCTCTCGACGATCGCCTCGATGTGCGGCTCGATTCCGAGCTGCTGCAGCTGACGGGCCGCCGACGTGAAGGCGGTCGGAGTCTGAAAGGTGAAAACCCAGGGCGACGAGCCCAGAGCATCCATGGTGAGGTGATCGCCGATCGCATCATTGGTATCCGCGGCGACGACGACCCAGTCATCCCGCCACAGATCGACGTATGGCAGCTCGGTCAGGTACCCATGTGGGATGACCATGCCGTCCACCGACCGCAGACGCATCGCGGCATCTTCGACGATCGAGGGGTTGTGGAGCATGAAGCGGAACCGCACTCCCGGCGCCTCTTCGGCCGCGAGCTTCGAGACGGCGGTGCCGATCGTGGCGAACCCATAGTCCGAGCCGTAGATCGAGAATTCGCGCGTCGAATCGTGCGGCGTCCAGGTGGCCTGGCTCTCGAACACCCGACGGGTTGCCTCGAGGGCAGTCGTCGTGTGCTCGGTGAGACGCAGCGCGAGAGGAGTGAGCTCGTACGAGTTGCCGCGCCGAGCGAGGATCGGGTCGTTGTAGTGTCTGCGCAGCCGCGCGAGCGAAGCGCTGAGAGCTGGCTGGCTCAAGCGCAGGCGCTCAGCTGCTCGCGTCACGCTGCGTTCGGTGAGGAGTGCATCGAGCGCGACAAGCAGATTGAGGTCGAGCCGAGAGAGGGGTGCTTCATTGGGCACGGCGGCGTCCCTTCAGGCTTCAGGTCTGCCCCGATTCTATCGATGACGTCTATCGCATCGCGAGGGTCATCGCCCCGATCGATAGGAGCCATGGTCCCGGGTGTCTCCGGAGGTAGTTCGATCGCCTTCCTTCGTGCGGGACGGACTGTCGCGCTGCATGACGGCAATGACACCCATGCAGCGCGACAGCTCGAGACGACGACCTACTTGACGCCGCGGACCCGCCAGATGCTGAGCCCGGCGAAGACGGCGAACACGGTGCCGGCGAGGAAGAGCATCGTGTAGTTCTGACCGGGCTTGTCGGTAACGGAGAGCAACGGAATTAGGAGGAAGACGGGCGCCAGCGCAGGGGCGACCGACTGGGGGATGAGCTGTGCGAGGTTGAAGACTCCCATGTTCTTCGCGGCGTCTCGTTCCTTGTTTGGGAGGATGTCGGTGACCAGAGCGAGGTCGACAGCGAAGTACACGCCCTGACCGATGCCGACCAATGCCATCGAGACGAGGAACATCGGCACGGTCGTCGCGAACGCGGCCACCGCGAGGCCGGAGGCGGCGACGAGTGCCGCGACGAGCACGAAGACCTTGCGGCGACGGAGTCGATCCGAGAGGGGACCGAAGACGAGGCTGACGATCACGATGAACAGCGTCTGCACTCCGATCGCGAGCGGGATGGTCGCTGTGGCCTCGAGCTCGGTGAGACCGATCTGAGACACCAGGAAGTACAGCTGGTAGTTGAGGACGAGGGAGATCGCCATGAAGATCGCGAAGCGACTCCACCATGCCCAGCCGAAGTCAGGGTGTCTGCGGGGGCTCACCCAGAAGCTCGAGAGGAACTCGCGGGCGTTGAAGTCGGGTCGGTCCGCCCGCTCGAGGCGCCGGTCTTTGAGGACGATGCAGGCGAGAGACATGAACACGAAGGCGATCGCCGCGGGCACGATGAGAGCGACGGCCAAAGACTGCTGAACCAGCCCGAACGCGAGCCCGGTTCCGAGCATCGCACCCGCAGCCTGACCCACGCCGAGGAGACCGGATACCATGCCTCGCTTCTCGGCCGGCACATGGTCGGGCACCAGCGCGATGAAGACCGCGAGCATGGTGTTCATGCCCACCTGACTCAGGATCCAGCCGACGACGACGATCCCGGCGCTCTCCGCGACGCCCACGACGATCATCCCGAGCAGTGCCAATGTGGCGCCGAGGAGGAGCCAAGGTCGCCGCATCCCGAACCGCGAGGTCGTGCGATCCGAGAGCCTGCCGGCGAGCGGGTTCGCCAGGATTCCGATCACGGCGCCGCTCAGCAGCACCATTGAGAGCGTGACAGCCTGGGTCGCCGGGTCGGGATCGATGGACGCGATCTTCAGCGGTAACGTGACGACGATCGGTGTGAGTGTGGCGATCCACAATCCGAGATTCGCAAGGAAGAAGGTGATGAGAAACCCGATGCCGAGTCTCTCCGGCGCGCGGGTCGAGCGTGGACTGACGGCGGGGTCGGGGCTGGAAGGTGCTTCGGTGGTCATCGTTGACTCTCCGATCATGCGCTCAGCGGCGAGCAGGGGTGGACCCTCCCGAAGTGAATACGGGGTGGGCGGAACGCGTGGCGTTCGCAAAACCAGACTGACCTCGTCTAGTTCGGTTGGTCAACGTCGAGTTGATGATGAGGTGCATCATCGATGCTGATGCACCAGTGTTGCTCTTATTCAGCTGAGGTGGGACAGGTATGCCGTGACGGTCGACGCGAGCTGCTCGGCGAACTCCTGGTCTGACAGTCGGCGGTGTGCATGGAACGGGGACTCCGTGCGCTGCCGGGCTACGAAGGCCGCGAAGATGATCTCCACCATGAACTGGGTTGCGAGCTCGGTCGACCGCGTCGTCGGGATCGCGCGCCGCAGAACGCCGATGATGTCTGCGCTCAGCTCGCCGATGGCTTCCGGCGTGGAGGGCAGTCGTCCGATCTGATCGCTATGCATCATCAGTCGGCCCACCCCTCGGAAGACGGCTGCGACGCCGTCGACAGCCAGGCGGCTGGCCTCGTCGAGGCCAAGAGGGCCCCCTGATGTCAGAGGGCGGAATGTCTCTTCCTGCAGGGTCCGTACCTCCGCTGTGAGGCGCTGATTGACGTAGTCCACCAGCGCCTCACGAGTCTCAAAGCGGAGATAGAAAGTTCCTCGGGTCACGCCTGAGCGCCGTTCGATCTCACCGACTGTGACTGCATCCCACCCGCCGTCGGCGAGAAGTTCGACCGCTGCTGAGTAGATCGCTTCGAGGCTGCGCCGGCTGCGCTCCTGCAGCGGCTGACGTACGGCGGGGCGATTCATGTTGACCAATGTAGCGGTTGACAAACCAAACTGTATGAGTACAGTTTAGTTTTAATCGACAACGGACAAAGGAGTCACGCCGTGCATTTCTCTCTCTTTCTCGGTCAGATGGTCTCGCAGGCGGAGCACGACACCGCTGCGATCGACCTCGGCATCGAGCAGGCCCTCTATGCAGATGAACGCGGCTTCGCGGCCGTCTATGCCGGCGAGCAGCACTTCAACAACTACGAGCCTTACTCCAACGGCTTCATGATGACGTCGTTCCTCGCGGCCCAGCTCAAGAACGCGTACCTCGGGCTCTCCGTCGTTCCGTTGATCATTCACCACCCGCTTTTCTTCGCGGAACAGGCCAACGTCCTCGACCAGCTCACCAAAGGCAAAGCCATCGTCGGCATCTCGGCGGGGCGGCCGCGTGAGGGCGGCACGTGGCACAAGGCTGACCTCGAACCGGCGACGCGCCAGAGACTGTTCGACGCCAAGCTCGACGTGGTCGAGCGCGCATGGGCGCACGAGCCCGGCGAGGCGCCACTGGAGTTCGATACGGGTGACGAACACGGAGTCATGACAGGGAGACTGATGCCGCGCTCATACCGGCGCGGTCACCCTCTGTTCGCCCTCGGAACGAACACCCCTGCGAAGGTCGCCGAGGCCGGCCGGCAGGGCCGACTCGTCCACTTCGGCCCCTTCGCGCTGCCTGCTCTCGAGGAGATCGTCGGAACGTACCAGGCGGGCCTTCGCGAGGGCGGCGCTGACGACGCCGCGGTCGCGAAAGCCATGCAGTGGGCGATCCACACGAAGATGGTCCTGGTCGCTGACACCGACGAAGAGGCGTGGGCCGCGATGGAAGAAGCCATGGCGGGTCCTCTCCAGGCTCCGCCGTGGGTGACCCGGCGCCCCGGGGAGGAGTCCATGAGCGTGCGTGAACTCGCGGTGCAGGATCCCGGCCCGTTGGCGCCGGCCATGGGCATGCCCGAATCCTACGCGGCGTTCCTGAAGCGGATGGCCATCGTCGGCTCTCCGGAGACCGTCGCCCGGGAGGTCGCGCAATACGGTGACGCGGGCATACCGCACATGCACGTGCGTTTCGCATTCGGATCCGAAGCGGACCCCGACATCTACCGGCGCTCGCTCGAGCTCTTCGCGACCGAGGTCATGCCCAAGGTGGGTGCGTCCACCATCGACGGGCCGTCCGCGGACGAGGTCCGTCCCGAGTTCCTCTCTCTGTCACCGACGAACGCCTAGGGGAACTGCCATGTACGTGTCCTGCTTCCTCGGCCCGACGGGCCGCGGACCCATCGACGATCTCCCGTTGATCGACTTCTGCATCGAGATGGGCATCGAAGCCGACAACGCCGGCTTCGCCCTAGTGAATGTCGGCGAACAGCACTTCAGCAACTACGAGCCATACAGCGACCCGTTCGTCATCGGGGGGATCCTCGCGCGTGAGCTCAAAGACGCCTGGTTCGGCACCACGGTGATCAATCTCGCGTATCACAATCCCATAGCGCTAGCCGAGCACCTGAATCTCATGGACCTGCTCACGCGAGGAAAATGCTTCCTCGGCGTGTCGACGGGGCACTTGCCCTTCTTCGCCTCTCAGTTCGGAGTTCCTGGGGCGTACGACAAGCAGATCGCTTTTCAGCGGTTGGACGTCGCACTGGAGGCGATCGGAAAAGAGCCGACCGATCCCCCGCTGCGGTGGGAGACCGATCTCGAGTCTGGAACGCTCGCGCTGCGCATCATGCCGGTTGGGTACCGCAAGGGGCACCCGGTCATCGGCTTCGCCACCAACACCGATTCGACGATCTCCGCAGCCGGTGCTCGAGGGTGGCCGGTGGCGCTGGGGCGGTACAACTTGGTCGAGTCCGCTCGAAAGGTCGCGGTCTTCAGGGATGCGCTCGCTGATGCCGACGTGGCGTCGGACGTCGCGGCCGAGGCGTTGGCGTTGACGAGCGTGACCAAGGCCATCGTCGTCGCGGACACCGACGAGGAAGCGTGGCGGATCGCCGAGAAGCAGCTTCGCGGCTTCATGAACTTCACGTACTCGGTCGGCACGCGGCGCACTCTGGAGGAGCCTCGATCGATGAAGGAACTCTGGGACGCTACGGTCGAGGGGGGAGTCGACATCGCGAATGACTCCTTCACCGCCCCGGAGTGGGTGCAGGCCTCGGCTTTCGTTGGGAGCCCGGCCACCATCGCACGGCAGTTCCGGGAGTACGAGGCGGCAGGCGTCACCCACATCAACGCGCGATTCGTCTACGGAGATTTCGATGCGGCTGAGGCATGGAGGGGGTTTCGGCTCTTCGCGGACGAGGTCATGCCGCTCATCGACGCGCAAACTATCCCCGCTCCGTCTCGAGAGCGCATCCGCCCCGAGCATCACGAGCAGCACGCTGACTCCGACGCTCTTTCCGGGATGTTCTCATGAGTCTCGTCGAGAACAGTGGGATCATCGATCCGTGGTTCACTGCTGAGCCACGCCCCATGCTCGACCCGGGCGACTTTCGCCGAACTCTGTCGCACTTCCCTTCGGGAGTCGTCGTGGTCACAGGCTTCGATGACGACGGTGCTCCGGTGGGTCTGACCTGCCAGTCATTCAGCTCGCTTTCGCTCGATCCGCCTCTCGTGCTGATCGCACCGGCGAAGAGCTCGCGTAGCTGGCCGGGGATCAGGAAGGGTGGTCGGTTCGCGGTCAACATCCTCGGTGCGGATCAGCAGGAGGCGAGCAATGCCTTCGCGCGTTCAGGAACAGACAAGTTCGGGCAGGTCGCCTGGCATACCAGCCCCGATCACCTCCCGGTGCTGGACGATTCGCTCGCCGTCATCGAGTGCGACATCGATGCGGTGCATCACGGCGGCGATCACTGGATCGTCGTCGGCGCCGTCCGAGCGATCGCCACCAGCGGCATCGATGCGGCGCAGCCGCTTATCTTCTACCGCAGCGGATACCGCGGTCTCGACGAGCGGCCTTCGCTCGATCGTGACCCCCAGCAGCCAGGAAAGGACCCCCGATGACGATCATCGACGTTCACGCGCATCACCTCCCCGAGCGGTTGGGCGAGGTCTTCACCCGCCTGTCCGGGCGGCGTTATCCGCTGAGCCACAAAGAGGACCATTCCCGACGCATCGAGGATCTCGACAGCGCGGGCATCGATCAGCAGGTTCTGGGGCTCGGCGCGGTCCAGCCTTACTGGTCGGACGAGAGCGCCTCCGTCGAGGGAGCGCGCTATGCCAACGACCTCTATGCCCAGATGTGTGCGGACGTCGCGAAGTTCCGCGCCTTCGGTGCCGTTCCGCTTCCGCACGCTGCAGCAGCAGCCACGGAGGCCGCACGGTGTCTGGATGAGTTGGGGTTCGCCGGTATCGGTCTGGGATGCTCGGCCGACGGCACTGCGCTCGATGACCCTCGCCTCGATGAGTTCTGGGGTGCACTCGACGAGCGGTCCGCCACGGTCTACCTTCACCCAGGAGTGAAGAACGACCTCGCTGTCGGCGTGAGCGAGTATCCCATGCTTCTGGGGCCGGTGTTCGGGTCGCCCAGTGAAGAGGCAGTGGCGATCGTCAGGCTCGTGCTGAAGGGCACACTGCGCCGCTTCCCGAGGATCACCTGGATCGCGGGCGCCATGGGAGGATCCGTGATGCTCGCCCACTCGAAGCTCTTCCACAGCCTCTCCCTGCCGGGAAAGCTGAGCGGGGGTGCGGATGTTGAGGAGATCCGCGCGCACTTGCACTCCTTCTTTTACGACACCTCATCCTTGGACCCTGTCCTCGCCGTCGGTGCCCGTCAGGCAGGTCTGGTTGATCGCCTGATCTTCGGATCTGACGCGCCGTTTGGCAGTGCGGTCTCGTCGTACCGCACGCTTGAGGAGATCCTTCCAGACGACCGTAAGTCCATACTCGAGCGGGGGGCTGTGGCGCTCTCTTAGCGCGTCGCCGGGTGGGTGAGCGCTAGTCGAGCGGTCACCCTACTCACGCTTCGGCGAGGGGAGGGCGTCCGCTCTGCGGAACCACGATCGCCCGCAACTCAGCGATTGCAGCTTCCCCTCGGTTCATGTTCTTCGCTCCGGGTGGGTGACACATTGGAAGCGGCGTCACACACGGGCACGAGCCATCCCGTCAAGCTCGCTCGCGGCGAAGCGAGGAAGCGAGGCAGGCCACGCGGGCGCTGGAGCGTCTCGGCCTTGCCGAGCGCCTTCGGATTGGTGTTTCTCTCGCATTCAGCGGGGACGTGAGCAAGATGTGGCCCCGCAGTTTGCTCAGAAGCGTGGCCGTACAGGGATGGCGTCGGCTGAGCGTCGATCCCAAAGCGGTCGGGCAGGGCTTCGCTTGATGGCGCGGGCTCGCCAGATGTTGCGGCCAACGAACACGGCGGTGCCGCTTTACGAAGGAGGGCGTCGTGTAGATCTGGTCCGGCTTTCCAGGCGGAGAGAAGCGGGGGCTAGGAGAAGATAGGCACGGGGTCAAAGCCGCCGACCAGGGACCGAGTGCGACGCCAGACTCTCATGTTCGTTTGCCTACTTACATCGTTCAGAGCAAGGATGTCGGGGACCCAGGCCAGGGCGACAGCGGCCTTCGCGCACCAATCTAATCTCGCATCTCGAAAAAATGATGATATCGTCAGAAATGACGAAGATGTCTATTTACGGAGGTCGCTCATGAACGCGTCGATTCTCGTTGTAGGAGCGGGACCCGTTGGTACCTGCCTCGCAATCGATGCCGCGATGCGCGGTGTGGACGTGATCATCATCGAGAAGCGGCGTGCGGAGGATCCGCCAGACGCCAAATGCAACACCATCGCCGCGCGCACGATGGAGACCTTCAGGCGCTTTGGCATCTCGGACCAAGTGCGGGCGGCCGGCCTTCCTGATTCCTATCCCACCGACACCTTGTACGCCACGTCGCTTAGTGGCCCCGAGATGACGCGCATTGTCATGCCTTCGCGCGATGAACGCTCGAACCCGGGTTTCTATGACAGCCATTGGCCGAGCCCCGAGACTATGGTGCGCGAAAGCCAGCTTTGGCTCGAGCCGATCCTCCGCGAGCGACTGACCTCGATGGACAACGTCCGTTTCATCCCGGAGACAGAACTCATCTCCTTCAGTCAGGACGGCGATGGCGTGACCGCAACGTGTCGAGGTGTGGATAGCGGCGAGCAGTTCAGCCTGCGCGTCGGGTATCTCGTGGGCTGCGACGGCGGCGCGAGCAAAGTCCGCAAGCAGATGGGCGCAGGTCTCCAGGGCGATGGCGAGATCTCACGCACACGCACAAGCCTGATCCGCTCATCTGAGGTCCTCGGCTTGTTCGAGAACCGTAGGCCCGCGTGGATGACATGGATCGCCAATGACCGAGTGAAGGCAAATGTCGTCGCAATCGACGGCGAAGAGCTGTGGCTCGTGCACCGCGCCCTCGCTCCAGGTGAGAAGGACTTCGACACCATCGATGCAGACCAGTCGATCCGTGACGCCCTCGGCGTCGGACCGGAGTTCGCGTACGAAGCGGTTCGCCACGAAGACTGGGTGGGCCGACGCCTGGTCGCCGACCGGTTCCGTAACGGTCGCGTTTTCGTGGCCGGCGACGCAGCGCACCTATGGGTGCCTTTCGCCGGCTACGGCATGAACGCCGGCATCGCAGACGCTATGAACCTTTCCTGGCTGTTGAGCGCTGTCCACGCCGGGTGGGCCGATGAGGCCATCCTCGACGCGTACGAAGCCGAGCGCCAGCCCATCACTGACCAGGTGTCGCGCTTGGCTATGGCGAAGATGCAAGAGAACAACGACCTCATGGTCGAAAGGACGGTGCCGCGCGTGCTGCGCTCGCCTGGTCTCCTCGGCAAGCTACTGAGGCGGCGCCTAGGGAAGAAACTGCTGGCCGCGAATATCCCGCAGATGTCGCCTGAGGGGCTGAACTTCGGCTACTACTACGAGTCCTCCCCGATCATCGTCGGCGACGGACAGCAAGCCCCTGCGTACGAGATGGGCGCTCATGTTTCGTCTACGGTACCCGGATGCCGTGTGCCGCACTTCACGATTGACGACGTCAGCATCATCGACCTGTTGGGCCCCAACTACACCCTGGTTCGCTTCGACCCTCGGGTGGACGTGACTCCGCTGCTCAACGGTCGGTTGCCGGTGAGGCTCGTGGACGCACCTATGCCAGCGCACGAGGCGTTCACGCATGCGCTTCTCCTGGTCCGCAACGACGCCCACATCGTGTGGCGCGCTGATGCGTTGCCGCAGAACCTTGACCACCTCGTCGGGCATCTCGCGGGGATTCCTGCCGACCGGTTGACAGTGGTCGAGTCGTGACAGAGGATTTCACCCATATTGAGCTGATGAATTCATCAGAAAGCTGAGGAGGAGAAGATGGAAGCAAAGACCGCCATCCGCACCGAAAGCACTGTCCGTGTTGGACACCGGGACATCTTCGTCACGGAGGCCGGCGAAGGTGAACCTGTCGTGCTCCTGCACGGCGGAGGTCCCGGCGCCTCCGGTGTCTCTAACTACTCCCGCAACATCGACGCTCTCGCCCAGAACTTCCGGGTGATCGTGCCCGACATGCCCGGCTACGGGCAGTCGACGAAAGGTATCAACCCTTCCGACCCGTTCGGCGACCTCGCGCTGTTTGTCGGCGGTCTTCTGGACGCCCTCGATATCCGCAAGGCGCACCTCGTCGGCAACTCTTACGGCGGCGCGGCGGCGTTGCGGTGTGCCCTGGATCGGCCCGACCGTGTGAACCGTCTCGTGCTGATGGGCCCGGGTGGGATCGGCACCTCCAAGAGCCTGCCGACTGCCGGTCTGACCTCGCTGCTGAACTATTACAGGGGAGAGGGGCCCACGCGGAAGAAGCTCGAGCGGTTCATCCGTCAGTACCTCGTGTTCGACGGCGCCTCGGTACCGGCGGAGGTCATCGACCTCCGGTACGCGTCGAGCATCGAGCCCGAGGTGGTGGCCGACCCGCCGCTGCGTCGGCCGCAGGGGAGAGGAGCCCTGAAAGCCCTGAAGCGCATGGACCTTCTGCGACACAAGCGGATTTCGCGCATCCAAACGCCGACCCTGGTCCTGTGGGGCAAGCAGGACATGGTGAACCGCCCGGACGGTGGCGCGAAGCTTGTCGCCGCCATGCAGCGCTGTGACCTGTACGTGGCAGCGCAGACCGGTCACTGGGTGCAGTGGGAGCGGGCGGAACTATTCAATCGCCTGACCACCGAGTTCCTGATGGCGGAGGACTGATCATGTCGACCATCGCGCTGCCCCAGGCTGCCCCGACCCGTTCCATCTACGGGTCGATCCATCTCGGCTATGTCGTCGTTGAGACGGAGCGTTTCACCGACTGGCACCGTTTCGGAGCCGACGCAATCGGCCTGCATGTGGACGTGCTAGACCACGACGTGATGCGGTTCCGGATGGACGATCATTCCTGCCGCTTCCTACTGCAGCGAGGTCCCGCAGAGGACCTGGTCGCCGCAGGGTGGGAGATCGATGATCACGAGACGTTCGAGGAAGTGCTGCGTCGCGTCGCCGACCGCGGTGTCCCCATCGAGCAAGGTTCCGAGGAGGAGTGCCGGCTGCGCGGTGTGGAGCGCCTGTGGAGGTTCCCCGGCCCCAAGGGCATCAAGACGGAGATCTTCACCCGGGCCGTGACCACGACGGACCCGCTGCGCATGCAGATCAGCTCATTCGTCACCGGTGACTCGGGGATGGGGCACCTGGCGATCACGACCAAGCATCCTGAGGAGCTGCGCTCTTACTACAACACAGTGTTCGATGCCCGTATCACGGACTTCATCGACGAGAACGTCAGCGGACTGATGCTCAAGATCCGCTTTCTGCGGGTGAATGAGCGTCATCATTCCATCGCTATCGCCAACATTAACGGCGTGAAGATGAACCCCATCCGAACATCGATTCAACACATGAACATCCAGGTCGCCACGCTCGAGGACATGATCGACTCTCATGCCCGCGTGAAGCAGCTCGGTTTCGGGATGGCGTGGGCGGTCGGTCAGCACACGAATGACCGAGAGCTGTCGTACTACTGCGTGACGCCCTCTGGCTTCGAGCTAGAGGTTGGGTGGAACCCTGTGTTGATCACTCCGGAACTGGAGGCGATGTGGGAACCGACCACCTATCGCGGTATCTCCATCTGGGGCCACACGCCCGTGGGCGAGACCGTGTTGTCAAAGATGGAACAGTTCCGCTTGGCCGTGAAGTCACTGCGAGAGCAGGAGTTCGTCGTCCCGGAGCTCAGCGACATCTGAGTCGAGACGTCAGTCCAGGGGAGTCTCGTCGGCGGGGATGTCACCGGGGTGGTGAGCGAGAAGCTTTCGCAGAAGCTCCGCGAGGATATGGCCCTCGGTCGGGGTCAGCCCCGCTGCCCAGGCGCTCTCGCGCAGGCTGTTCTGTTGGATAAGGTCAGCCACCAGGTCATCCCCCGCGGGGGTAAGACGGACAAGGGCCTTGCGTCCGTCTGTGGGGTCCGGCTCGCGGGAGACGAGCCCGTTCGTCTCCATAGTGTTGAGCAGGCTCGACATTGATGCGGTGGATACGCTGGATAGTCGAGCGAGGTCGTTAGGGTTGACCGCACCCACCGACCGGACCGCGAACAAGAGTCGGAAACCTGCGAAACTGATTCCGCGCGGCCGGTGAACGGAAATCTCCAGGTCTTTCGCCACACGATTACCGATTCGGATGAGATTGAAGCACAGCGCCATGGCGCTCTCGTCGTAATCGGGGAACACATCAAGGGCCGCCTTGTTGGCTAGCCTCTCGTAGTCCCGGCCCGTCAGCCGTTCACCTGGGACACCGGGTTGCGACACTCCTACACCTCTTTCTTCGCTTTCACGACGACGCCGTGGACCCGCATTTCTGCAATCTGCCGGCCCGCTGCATCCGTGATGCTGATATCGACGATGTTATTGCGGCCGAAGCGCGTCACCTCCGTGCCGCGCGCGGTCAAAGCGCTATCGGCGGCACCGGGGGCGATGAAGGTGATGTCCGCCTGTCGCGTGACAGCGGGTGTGCCGGTGGCTTCGCACACATAGGCGAAGCACGTGTCGCCGAGCGCAAAGATGTACCCGCCGTGGATGATGCCGTGACCGTTGACCATGTGAGGTGCGCACTCCATGACGACCTCTACAGAGTCGTCGTCGACCTGTCCCAGACGAATACGCAGTCCGTGCGCCGCAGCATCCACTTCGTAGCGGGACTCGACGAGCGTGCGCGCCTCGGCCGCCGGGCCGGCATCGTCAGTCATTGAGCTTCTCATACGTCCTCCACGTGTCTCGCTACCTCGGCATCGTAAGACAGAAATCGTTAGATCTCTAGCGGAACTTGCTCGGGCATTTCGATGGAATTCTGGGTCTTGACAAGAACGACCTCATGTTTCAAGGTTGAAATTACGCTAGACATCTAGCAACAAGCTCACTGTCGAGTACCGCTTCGTGGCGACCGACACAAAAGCCCTTAGTCACCTCGCGGAAGAAGACGGAATGCTACAGATCGTCGGCCTCTCGGTTAGCTACGGAGGTGTCCTCACCGCGCTGCGGGATATCGATCTCGAGGTGCCTCGCGGCGGCATCGTCGCACTCCTTGGGAGCAACGGGGCGGGTAAGACCACGCTGCTACGCGCGATCTCTCGCAACCTCAAGCGTCACCAGGGTCGAGTCACGTCGGGCACCATCACGTTCGACGGTCACGACCTCGCAACGGTGAAGACGTCGGCCGTCACCGCTAGCGGGCTCGTGCAGGTGCCGGAGGGTCGACGAATCTTTGGGCGCCTCACCGTGGAGGAGAACCTCCGCATCGGCGGTCTGCGCCGCTCGCGCTCGGAAGCGGCAACATCTCGTGCCCAGGTGTACGAGATGTTCCCCCGGCTCGCTGAACGCTCCGGACAGCGCGGACTGCTCCTGTCCGGAGGAGAGCAGCAGATGCTCGCCATCGGACGCGCGATGATGGCGGGGCCGAAGCTGCTCATGCTCGACGAGCCGTCACTCGGACTCGCACCGCTAGTCGTCGACCAGGTTGCGCGAGTCATCAAGACCATCAACGACGCGGGCACGTCCATCCTGCTCATCGAGCAGAACGCGAACATGGCATTGTCCATCGCCGACCAGGCCTACGTGCTCGACCTCGGTCGCGTCTCACTGCAGGGCTCCGCGGCGTCGCTGCTCGGCAGCAACGAGGTACGCCACCTCTACCTCGGCCATGGCGGCGGCGCGACGGCGGCTGCGGAGAACGCCGCCGCCGCTCGGGTCGACGAGCTCTCTCACAAGACCCTGAGTCGATGGGAACAGCGATGACTCCCGACATCCCCCGTCTCGCCGTGCAGGACGTTGTGGTGCGTTTCGGCGCGGTCACCGCGTTGGACTCCGTCGGCTTCACCGTCGAGCCCGGCAGTATCCACTCCGTGATCGGACCGAACGGTGCCGGCAAGTCCACCATGCTCAATGTCCTCTCCGGCGTCTACCGGCCGCGCTCGGGATCGGTCCGCCTCGGCGGCACCGAGCTCGTCGGCATGGCCCCCGACCGCATCACGAAGCTCGGCATGGCGCGAGCGTTCCAGAACATCGCCCTCTCCGGTGGACAGCACGTCCAGGAGAACATCATGCTGGGACGCTTCGCGCTCACGCGCTCCGGATTCCTCAGCACCGGCCTTCAACTGCCCAGCGCGCGCCGTGAGGAGAAGCGACACCTCGAGCGCGTGCTCGAGATCGCCGACTTCCTTGACCTGACCCCCGAGCTGCAGACACCGGTCGGCGAACTGTCCTATGGAGGCCAGAAGCGCGTAGAGATCGCTCGGGCGCTGGCGATGGAGCCGCGGGTGCTTCTGCTGGATGAACCCGTGGCCGGCATGAATGCGGGGGAGAAGCGGTACATCTCCGCATTGATCACACGCATTCGGGAGCAGCTTCCGCTGTCCATCGTGCTGGTCGAGCACGACATGGAGATGGTGATGTCGCTCTCGGATCGCGTCACGGTCCTCGATTTCGGTCGTCGGATCGCCGACGGCGCACCTGCGCAGGTGCAGGCGGACCCCGCCGTCATCGGCGCCTATCTCGGCACTGCGATGGAGGAGACACAGTGAGATTCGAAGCGATTCTTCTGACAGGGTTGTCGTTGGGCTCTGTGTACGCACTCGTCGCCCTGGGATTCGTGATCCTCTACAAGTCCTCCGAGGTGCTGAACTTCGCCCACGGAAGCTTCGTCGTCCTCGGCGCGTACGTGACGGCGCGCACCTACGACCTCCTGGGGTTCTTCGGCGCGGCCCTCGCGGGCATCATCGTTGCCGGTCTTACCGCCGTGGTAGTTGAACGACTTCTCGTGCGGCCCATACGCAACGCCCCCGTGGTGTCGTTGGCGATCATGACCATCGGGATCGAAGTGATCATGAACACCGAGTTGACTCGCCAGATCGGGTCCCAGATCGTCACCCTCGGGCAACCCTGGGGTGCGGACACTCTGACCATCGCCGGTCTCGTGGTTCCAGTCAACCGGGTGCTCGCCATGGTGACCGCCGCCATCGTCATCGGCATCTTCCTCGCCGCGTTCCGCTTCTCGTCTTGGGGCGTCGCGATGCGCGCAGCCGCCGAGGATCGGGAGACCGCCGAACTGATGGGTATCAACCTCGGCAGGATCGCGATCATCTCCTGGTTCGTCGCCGGAGCTCTCGCCGCCGTCGCCGGCATCTTCCTCACCGGTGCCCCCACACCGGGACTGACACCTGCGCTGGCCACCATCGCCCTCCGAGCGTTCCCGGCCGCCATCCTCGGCGGACTTGACTCGGTTGTCGGCGCACTCGTCGGCGGCCTGATCATCGGCATCGTCGAAGCGTTCGCCGGCGCCTATCAGGACGAGCTGTCGTTCCTGGGCCGCGGGGTCGGGGACGTGCTCCCGTTCATCGTCATGATCATCGTGCTCGTCATCAGGCCGCAGGGCCTCTTCGGTCGGAAGGAGGTCGTCCGTGTCTGAGACCGAAACGCTCACACGAACCAGTTCAAAGCATGTCGGAGGTCGCCGCGGAATCGTGGCCGTACGCGGCGCATTCGCCGCCCTCCTCATCGTGGTCATCCTGCTCGTCCCGGTTTACCTCGACGCCTTCTGGCTGCAACTGGGGTTCGCAATCATCGCCCTCGCCGTCGGAGCCATCGGCCTGAACCTCCTCACTGGCACAACAGGACTGCTGTCCATGGGGCACCCCTTCTTCATGGCCATCGGTGCGCTCGGGTACGTCGTACTCAGCTCTCCCCCCACCGCATCCAGCGAAGGGGCACTCGTCGGTCTCGGAATGCCTCCCGTGATCGGGATGATCGGCGGGGTGTTGCTCGCCGGCATCTGCGGCCTTCTCTTCTCTCCCATCTCCGCACGTCTGCGCGGCATCTACCTCGGCGTCGCCAGCCTCGCCCTTGTGCTCATCGGTGTGCACATCCTGAACACTGCCGTCGCGCTGTCGGGTGGGTTCAACGGTCGGCCCGCGCCGCCGTTCGAGCTTTTCGGACTCCGCTTCGACTACTCGGACACGCCCGTGGTCGTTCTCGGAGTCCCGTTCGGCCGCCTCGAATGGCTGTGGTACCTCGGTCTGGTGATTTTGGCCCTGGCCTGGTGGTTCGCACGCAACGTGCTGCGCTCGCGCACCGGCCGGGCGATGCGCCTCATCGCTGACAGTGAGATCGCCGCCTCGGTGATGGGGGTCCCGGTCACCGCGTACAAGGGCAAGGTCTTCCTGATGTCCTCCCTCTACGCGGGCATGGCGGGCGTGCTTTACGCGCTGTCCATCGGCAGCATCGCTCCCCAGTCGTTCGGCATGGATCTCTCCCTGCAGTACTTCGCGATGATCGTGATCGGCGGGATGGGGTCTGTGCCCGGGGCAATCGCCGGGGCGGCGTTCGTCATCTCTCTGCCGCTCATCGTGCAGAGCGCCGCGGGAGTTCTTCCCTTCATCTCCAACGACCCGGGCGGTGTCAACGCAGCCCAGTTCGCCAAGTACATCTACGGTGCCGCCATCATCGCCGTCCTCATCTTCAAGCCCTCTGGTCTCGCCGGCCTGTGGCGCTCAACGAGCGCTTGGATCCGCCGGCGACTGTCCCACAGCACCACCAACTGAGAAAGGTATGACCGTGCAATTCACAAGAGTCAAGCCGCTGGCCGCTGGGGCGGCCATCGTGACCATCGGCCTCGTCCTCGTCGCCTGCTCGAGCAAGGGCGCCACGACCGAGACCTCCGACGTCGACGGGGTGAAGACGGGCGTCGGCATCAGCGGCGACACCATCACGCTCGGGATCATGGGAGATCTGACGGGTCCCTTCGCCGGACTGAACACCGACCAGAACCGGGGAACCCAGCTTTACTGGGATCGCGCGAATGCCGACGGAGGTGTCTGCGGTCGCTTCGAGGTGAAACTCGACATCCGCGACCACGCGTACAACGTGCAGAACGCGGTCTCCCTGTACCCGCAGATGGCTCCCAACATCCTGGCCTTCCAGAACTACGTCGGCGGCTCTCACGTCGCGGCGAACCTCGACCAGATCAAGCGCGACGACAAGCTGACCATCGTCTCGGCCGGGACCCCGTCGCTCGCTGGCGTGGAGCAGATCATGATTCCCGCGGCGAACTACGACGTGGACACGCAGATCGTGACGCAGTACATGCACGAGGAGGGACTGCTGGAAGACGGTGCGACCCTCGCGAGCATCTACCTCGAAGGGGAATACGGCGAGACGGCGTTCCACGGTCTGGAAGAGTCCGCGGAGCGGTACGGTCTGAACCTGCTCGAGTACAAGATCAAGGCCACGGACTCCGACCTCACCGCTCAGGTCAACGATGCCGTCGGCAAGGGGGCTGATGCCTTCTTCATCAGCGGTGTGCCCACACAGACCGCCGCGGTGGCATCGGTGCTGCAGTCGCTGGGCTCCGACCTTCCGATTGGAGGATCCTGGCCTTCGTACACGGCTTCAGTGTTCGGCACGCCCGCCGGCGCATACCTCTACGACCACTTCGTGGCCGGATCGCCGTCGACACTGTTCGACACGGAGATCGGTGCCGAACTGCACGAGGCGAGCATGACCGAATACCCGGACGCATCGCCGACAAATCAGTTCACGCTCGGTTACGGCATGGGCCGGTTGATGCACGAGGTGCTCGAGGCCGCTTGCGCGGCCGGCGATCTCACCCCCGCCGGGGTGGTCGCGGCCAAGATGAAGATGGACGACGTGCAGACCGACGACGTCCTCCCTTCACTCTCATACACCGAGTTGGGCGTCTCACCGACGGAGCAGCTGTTCATGTTCCGCCCGGACCCGGACACCACGGGACTGCTGAAGTCGGTCACCGATGGCCCGTACGAGCTGACGAAGGACTGACTAGGAGCATGACCTTGGAGAACCACCCGGGCGCAGTGTTCGAAACCGTCGATGTCGTGCTGCGCGTTGGTACCGAAGCGTACGGTGAGCAATCCGCGCTCGAGATCGATGGTGAGCGATTCACTTACCGCGAACTCGATGACCGGGTCGCATCAGTCGCCATGCGCTTGGCCACATGGGGCATCGGGGGACGCCGCCTTGCCTACTTGAGCCGCAACAGCGCCGCCTCGGCATTGCTGATCCTTGCCGCGATGCGGGCCGGGGTGACGTTGGTGCCGGTGAACTGGCGTCTGAGCACGCCCGAGATGCGAGTGCTCCTCGTGGACGCAGACATCGAAGTGGTGGCCTTCTCCGACGAATACACATCCACTGCTCGGGATCTGGCGAACGATCTCCAGATCCCGAGCGTGGACATCGAAGACCTCGTTGGGAACGCAGCGCCTCTCCCACGCCTCCCTCTCGACTCCGAGACGAGTTCGGGGACCGTGGCGTTGCTCTACACCTCTGGGACCTCCGGGCGGCCGAAAGGTGTCAAGGTCACCGAGAAGGCGCTGCTGCACCTCGCAGCGGTGGCACGCGGGCCCTGGCAGCTCGATCCGTCCAGCGTTCACCTCGTCGTCTCGCCGCTTTACCACACCTCCGGCCTGATGAACCTGCTCGCCGGTTTCATGGCCGGGGCACGCAACATCCTCGTACGGGACCCGAAGCCAGACTTCATCCTGAACGTCATCGAACGCGAGAACGTCACCAACGCGATGATGGTTCCCGCGCTGTTGAAGACCGTAGCCGCTGCAGCCGAAGCGGGATCCTTCTCCGGACCGCACCTGCGCACCATCGTGTTCGGCTCAGACCGCAGCACCGTGGAGTCCATCGACGCGGCAACGCGCGCGCTCGGGCCTATCCTGACGCAGGGATACGGCCTCACCGAGGTGGCCGGTGCCGCCTTCTCGTCCCTCCCCGCGGAGTTCCGTGGTCGGGTAGACAAGGAGCGAAAGCTGGCGACAGTCGGGCGGGCTCTGCCCGGGGTGAAAGTACGTATCGAAGGAGCCGAACGGCCGGGTGATGTGGGGGAGATCCTGCTTGCGGGACCGCAGATGATGTCTGGGTACTGGCGACTCCCTGAAGAGACAGCGAAGGTGCTCAGCCCTGACGGATGGTTCCACACCGGCGACCTGGGGTATCTGGACGAGGACGGCTTCCTGTTCATCGCCGACCGACTGAAAGAGTTGGTCATCTCCGGGGGCGAGAACATTTACCCCGCCGAGATCGAAAGAGTGCTGGTCGGCTACGGCAATGTGACGGATGCCGCAGCGGTCGGTGTACCGGACGAGCGCTGGGGCGAGGTGATTCACGCGTTCGTCGCCCTCGCCGCGGGCGCGGAGGCCACCGAGGATGAACTCATCGACTACTGCCGCACGCAGTTGGCCGGGTACAAGCGACCACGACGAATTTTCATCATGGATGACCTTCCCCGAAACAGCCTCGGCAAGATCGTCAAGAGCACACTACGGGAGAGGGCAGAAGCATGAGCGGGTTTATCGACACTCATCACCACTATCTGCCATCGCAGTACCTGGCTACGTTGGCGCGCGAAGGTACGAGCGACTCCGGAGGCCGCGCGTTCCCATCGTGGAGTCCGCAGGAAGCCGTGGACTTCATCGACGAACGCAACATCGAGTCGGCGGTACTCTCCCTGTCAGCGCCTGGTGTCTGGCGCGGTGAAGCAACCGAAGCACGCGCGCTTGCCCGCCTCGTGAACGAGGCGGCGGCGGATCTCGCCCGGGACCAGCCCGGACGGTTCGGTTTCTTCGCCACGCTGCCGCTGCCCTCCATCGACGATGCTCTGGAAGAGCTGCGCTTTGCCTTCGACGAGCTCGGCGCTGACGGCGTCGTTCTGCTGGCGAATGTAGACGGAATCTACCTCGGCGACCGCCGCTTGGACCCAGTGATGGCCGAGCTCGACCGTCGGGGTGCCGTGGTGTTCGTCCATCCGAACGAGCTCCCAGGCCCCACTTCCGGACTGAACATCCCGCCGTGGGCCGTGGACTTCCTGTTGGACACCACCCGGGCCGCCGTCAACATGGTCGCGGAAGGGACGCTCACGCGTTTTCCGCACATGCGAGTAATCCTCTCCCACGCTGGAGGCTTCCTTCCCTACGTCGCCGGGCGAGTCGGCTCGGCCGGGTACGCCTTCTCTGAGCGGATGTCGGGAAAGGAGGTTATCGCCCAGCTGCAGTCGTTCTACTTCGACACGGCACTGTCGTCTACGAGGTTCTCCCTTCCCACTCTCCTCGAGTTCGCCCACCCGGACCGAATCCTCTTCGGATCCGACTGGCCGTTCGCGCAAGGACGCACGGTGGACCATTTCGTCAGCCAGCTCGACGCCTTTGACACGGACGGCAGCCTTCGACAGCGCATGCACGCCACCGCGCAATCCCTCTTCCCCCGGTTCGTCGCACGCGCGTGAACTCCTCAAAGGGCGAGTTCGTCCTCGAGGCGACACGGGTGTTCGACGGCGACACCGTCCATGCCGGGTGGGACATCGTCGTGCGAGATGGACGGGTCGATGCGGTCGGCCCGGGGGCGGGGTACGCGGTGGACAACCGCATTGCCTACGGCGACGCGACTCTCCTGCCCGGGCTCATCGATGCGCACACGCATACAGACATCGCGGGACTGCGTGCAGCGGTGCGGTTCGGGGTGACGACCGAGATCGACCTCGGATCAGATCCGCAGTGGATGACGCCCGCTCGCAGAGCCGCCCGCGACACGACCGATGTCGCGGCCGTGATTTCCGCGTCATTCGGGGCCACGATCTCCGGCGGGCACCCGAATGTGCTCGTCGGCACTCACTACCCGCGGCCGTTTCCCACCGTCGAGCGGCCGGAAGACGCCGGCTCGTTCGTGCACGACAGGATCGCTGAGGGCGCGGACCTCGTGAAGCTGATCATCGAAGACTATGCCTGCTGGCCGTATGCGCCGGTGCCGCGCATGTCCTCCGACCTCGCCACCGCTCTCGTCGGCGCGGCGCATGCTGCGGGGATGCGCGCCGTGGCACATGTCACCAGCGTCAGCGGTCTCGCCCAGGCGGTCGATGCCGGCGTCGACGGCATCGCTCACCTCCCGATGGACCGGACTCCCGATCTCGGAGAGCTGATCCGGCGTATGGCCGCCGTTGGTGTGTTCTGTACGACGACCCTGACGATGCTCGCGGCACTGAGCGGCGAACACGATGCGGCGGCCCTCGCCGATGACCCGCGCGTCGCCATGCGACTCGACACCGACGAACTGGCGACTCTGCGTCGGCGTCATCGAACGAAGTACCATCCCGCGCCGGCGCTCATCGCGATGCACAGCACCGTCCGTGACCTCGCCGAGAACGGCGTCACCCTTCTCGCTGGTACCGATGCCGCGTCTGCGGCGATTCCCGGCCTTGCGCACGGGGCGAGCCTGCATGAGGAGATGCGGTTGCTCGTACGGGCAGGACTCACACCGACCGAGGCGCTGCGTAGCGCAACATCCTCGGTCGCCGACGCATACGGCCTGGAGTCCGGGCGGGTACGTCCCGGCGCTCCGGCGGATTTCCTGGTCGTCAGTGGCGACCCCACCGTCGACATTCGCGACAGCCTGAACATCCGCGGAGTGTGGCGCCGCGGGACATCCGTCGGGCCGGGGTCCGACCGGAGGATCTGATGAGTGTTACGTCCATGCAGGGGCGGGTGGCAGTGGTGACCGGCTCGAGCCGCGGAATCGGTCTCGCCGTGACCCGATCACTTGTGCAGCGAGGGTGCCGCGTCGTGGTGTCCGCCCGCGGGTCTGAGGACCTCGCAGCCGTCGTAGACGAGCTCGGCGAAGACAACGTCGAGCCGGTCGTGGGGCGTATCGGCGAGCCGGACGTCCGAGCAGCCATTTTGGATGCGGCCGTCGGGCGGTGGGGCGGCGTCGACTTTCTCGTCAACAACGTCGGCATCAACCCGGTGTTCGGTCCGCTCGTTGAGATCGATCTCACTGCGGCCGCGAAGATCTTGGAGACCAACATCCTCGCGGCAACCCATCTGACGCAGCTCGCCGCGTGCAGCGGTCTCGTCGAACGCCGCGGAGCCGTCGTGAACGTGGCTTCCATCGCTGGTCTCGTCGCAAGCCCGGGAATTGGCATGTACGGAGTCTCGAAATCCGCGGTGCTCGGCCTTACCCGTCAGTTCGCTGACGAGCTCTCTCCGCATGTTCGGGTGAACGCGGTCGCACCCGCTGCCGTGCGGACCCGCTTCGCTGAAGCCATGTTCGCGGGGCACCGAGGCGATGAACTGGCTGCACAGTACCCCCTCGCGCGGGTGGGCGAGCCGGCGGACGTCGCCGGGCCGGTCGCGTTCCTCCTGTCCGATGATGCTGCCTGGATCACAGGGCAGACCATCGTGATCGACGGTGGGGCGTCTCTGCGGGCCGGGAACTGACCCGTGACCCGAGATTTAGTGTGAGCGCCCGGTCGAGGTGAGTCGGCGCCCCATGGACGTCAGATGCACCTCGTCCGGGCCGTCGGCGATGCGCAGCGCGCGGACCGTCGCGAAGAACTGCGCGAGCGGTTGCTCCTCGGAGAGTCCTTCCGCGCCGAACAACTGGATAGCGTCGTCGAGAACCGTCTGAACGGCGCGCGGAACTGCCACCTTGATTGCCTGGATATCTGTGTGTGCTGCGCGGGACCCCGCCACGTCAATGCGCCATGCGGCGTGCAGGACCAACAGTCGAAGCGAGTCGAGGGTGATCCGCGCCTCAGCGATCCAGCGTTGGATCTGACCGTGCTCAGCCAGCGGCCGCCCGAAAGTCTCTCGCTCACGTGCGCGCTCTAGCATCAGCTCGTATGCTCGTTCACCCATTCCGAGTATCCGCATGCAGTGATGGATCCTGCCGGGCCCAAGCCGCGCCTGGGCGATAGCGAATCCTTCCCCGAAACCTTTGAGGATATTGCTGCGAGGAACGCGGGCACCGGTAAAGGTGACGCGTGCATGCCCGCCGTGATCGCGGTCGTCATAGCCGAGCACGTTCAGCCCGGCGCCAACGTGCACTCCCGGGGTATCGCGAGGGACGAGAACCATGCTCTGACGTCGATGCGGTGGTGCCTCCCCGTCCGACTCACCCATGACGATGAACAGGCGTGTGTCCTCGCCGAGTGCGCCGCTGATCCACCACTTCCGCCCGTCGATCACGAGATCATCACCGTCGGCGACAATCGAGGTACGGATGTTCGTGGCGTCCGACGAGGCAACGTCAGGCTCCGTCATGCAGAACGCAGACCGGATTTCGGCGCCGAGCAGTGGCTCCAGCCACGTGCGTTTCTGCTGCGGCGTTCCGAAGTCGCGCAGGATCTCGATGTTGCCGGAGTCCGGTGCTGAGCAGTTCATTGCCACCGGGGCGAGACGGGGGCTTCGGCCCATGAGCGCGGCAAGCGGCGCGTACTGGAGGTTTGTGAGTCCCGCCCCCTCGGGGGCACCGAGGAAGAGGTTCCAGAGGCCCCGTTCCCGGGCTGACTTTCGCAGCGTGTGCACAACGGGCGGGGTGCTCCACGGCGGACTCTGGTGCGCGATCTGCTCGTCGAGCACGCTTTCGGCGGGGATGATCTCCTCGTCGAGGAACTCACGGATCCTCGACGCGTACGAGCGGGTGATGTCGTTTGGTTCGAAGTCCACGTCGTACTATCCCTCATCCAAAATCTGCCGGCCGTCCAGCACCTCATGGCCGATCCGGCCGAGGACCTCAACTTGAACCCCCAGGCTGTCGTGGCCGGGGCCGACGGTCATCCCCGAGAGATACCTCTGGTGGATGAGCTCCGAGATCACCGCCGTCTTGAAGCAAGCGAACGCGGTGTGCCAGGTGAGGTCGGGCACCGGGCGAACCTCTTCGTAGGTCCGAAGCAGGTCCCGGAAGCGCGGGTAGCCTGCCGTGACGTCTACCGGAGTCTCGAAGTTTTCGCCGATCACGGTGTCCAGCTTCGGCATCGTCCAGTACAGGCCGAATTGCGCGATGTCAGCGGCAGCGTCACCGACGGTGGACATCTCCCAGTCCAGCAGCCCCGTCACCCGACCGGTGCCGTTCTCGAAGGAGAAGAGTGCATTCTGCGGCTTCGGGTCACCGTGGCAGAGGGTGGGGTCCAGCGACTCGGGCGCCGGTTCGAGGCGCTTGGCGAGCGAACGGACGTACGGCAGTGCGCGGTCAGAGACGGTTGTGAGCTGTGCGGACCACCGATTCAACTGTCGGGCCGGGTATCCGGTCGGTCTCCCGAAGCGACCCAGCCCGTGGGAGACCACGTCCACATCATGCAGAACGGCTAGAACCCTAGCTAAATCGAGCATGGCGGTACGCAAGCTCTCCGCATTCGCAACGCTGTTAGATGCGGTGTCTTGAAGTGCATGCCCGGGCACCGTGGTCATCACATAGAACGGACTGTCGATCCCGGTAGTCGGGTCGACTTCAAGATGGTCCGCCAGGATCTCCGGCACGGGAACGCGTGTATCGCATAGCGCCCGCTGAACCCGTACCTCTCTTGCCATGTCGTTCGCTGACCGTAACACCAGTCCTAGTGGCGGCCGGCGCACGATATAGGTCGATCCGTCGATGGCGTGGACGCGGAGTGTGAGATTGCTGCGGCCTCCAGTGAGCATCTCAATCCGGGCGGGTGGAGACAGGTCTGGAGCGGCGCGGGACAGCCAGGCCGTGAATCGCCTCGGCTCCAGTCCCGGGGGCGTTGGTGTCGGAACGCTCTGAGGGGAAAATCGCACTCACGACCTCCTCGTCGTCCAGCAATTTGCCTAGAACTCTAGTAATATCATGATCGTCGGTTCGAACGCACCCTCGGTTCGACGTTGACGAAACATGGAGGTTTCCCAATGGCAACGCAGACAGTGCACACCGATCTTGACGACGGGGTTCTCACGATCACAATCAATCGTCCGGAAGCGCACAACGCTCTCGACCGAGCGACCAGCGCGGGCATCGTTCACGCGATGATCGACGCGGATAGCAACCCCGGCGTGCGAGTGGTGATCCTCACTGGGGCCGGCGGACGGGCTTTCAGCGCTGGCGCCGACCTCAAGGCCGTGTCGCGTGGCGAGCAGATCATCCCCGACGACAGTCCCATTGCCAGCTGGGGGCTCGGCGGGGCCCATCGGCGCATCAGTAAGCCGGTGATCACTGCGGTCGAAGGCCTCGCGTACGGGGGCGGGTTCGAGATGGCCCTGGGTAGTGACCTCCTCATCGCCTCGCGAAGTTCCCGATTCGCGCTTCCCGAGGTGAAGGTGGGGATCTTCGCGGGAGCGGGAGGCGCACTCCGATTGATCCGCCAGTTCCCATCGAAGCTCGCCATGCTCGCATTGCTCACGGGCGAACCCATCGACGCGGAAACCGCGTTCCACCATGGTTTGATCTCCCGACTCGTCGACGACGGAGAGGCGCTGGCCGCGGCCACCGCGCTCGCGCGCACCATCGCGGCGAACGCGCCCCTTGCGGTCGCCGCGACCAAGGCCGTGGCAATGGAGCTCGAGAACGGGCAGGCGCGGGACGAGCGTGCTGCCTGGGAGCTGAACGAACGTGTGTTCGTGGAGATCATGGCGAGCGAAGACGCGCGCGAGGGCACGACGGCGTTCGCGGAGAAGCGCGCGCCTCAGTGGCGCGGACGCTGAGGGCGAAAACGGCCGGGGAACTCCACACGGAGCTCCCCAGCCGTTTTCGTTCTACAGTCGACGCAGCTCGTCGCGCTGCACTTTCCCGTTGGCGTTCTTCGGGATCTCCTCGACCACCGAGACGATCCTCGGCACCTTGTACGCCGCGAGGTGCTCTCGACAGAATGTGGTAATCGCCTCGGTGTCGAGCGGTGCGCCGGAGCTCGGTGCGACGAAAGCGCGCACTGTCTCTCCGCGGTACTCGTCCGGGACGCCGATCACTGCGGCTTCCCGCACGCCGGGGATGCGGCAGAGGACTTCTTCGACTTCCCGCGGCCAGACCTTGTATCCAGAGGCGATGATCATGTTCTTCGTCCGGTCGACGAGGTACAGCCAACCGTCTTCGTCCACGAAACCGACGTCGCCGGTGTGTAACCAGCCGTCCACAATCGCCTTCTCGGACTCCGCAGGGTCATCCCAGTAACCATCCACGATGTTCGGTCCGGAGATCAGGACCTCGCCGTGAGCGCGAGGGGGTAGAGGAGCGTTCGACTCGTCGACGATGCGTATCGCCACGCAGGGCGATGGGGTTCCGACGGAGATGACGCCTGTTGCGTCATCGCGTCGGATGAGTTCACCGTGCGGGGTCGTGGTGCCGAGGGTCGTCGTCTCTGTCATGCCCCATCCAGGGCCGAGTTCCGCGCCGAAGGTGGTGCGAAGCCTTTCGACGAGCGGCCAGGGGATTGGGGCTCCGCCACTGAGCATGTTACGGATCGTGTAGGCATGGGGTGCGCGCTGCTCCGCGACCTGCAGCATCGCGATGTAGACGGTAGCTGCGCCCACCATCCACGTCACCTCGTGTGCGATGAGGAGGTCGATGGCTCGCGCTGGGTCGAAGCGGTACATCTGCACCATCTCACACCCGGTGACGATCCATGCCGCGATGTTCGCGACGGTCCCGGTGATGTGGACGTAAGGGGCGACGGACAGCATCACGTGACCGGGGCCGGCGACGCCCGATGATGCCGTCCAGCGTGTCGCCGCAAACGAAAGGTTGCGGTGCAGGGTCCGACTGCCTTTCGCGCTTCCGGTCGTGCCCGACGTGAAGGCGATGACCGCGAGGTCGTCCGCACCCGGGAGCTGTCGAGGATCTCGCCCTGCTGCGAAGTTCTCGAGCACGTCGCACAAGGTGGTCGCGTCCTCGAATCGGATGAGCTCCGGTTGATCCGCGGACAGGAGGTCCCGATGGTCGGTGGTCACGACGTGTGCGACCGTGGTGCCCTCCCTAGCCGAGCGGCCGACGTCCTCCCATAGGTCGGGATGAGTCACGAGGACGAGAGGGGAGGTCTTTCGTAGAAAACCGTGCGTCTCCTCGGTCCGGTACATGGGCCCGATGAGGACGACGGCCGCTCCCCGCTTCCACGCCCCGAGTAGAGAGATCAGGAACTGAGGGCAGTTCTGTAGCTGGAGTGCGACGCGGTCTCCTCGGTCGACACCGACAACGGCGAGGTAGCGGGCGAACGCGTCGCTGGCATCGTCGATTTCGTGCCATGAGAAGGCAATATCGAAGAAGCGGAGGGCGATGTCCGATCCGTGTCTCGCACTGTGGTGGGCGAACATGTCCACCAAGGTCGGATCCTCCTCGCGTGCGGTATCGTCGCGAAATCCTGTGGTGCTCGTCGTCATCGACTGTGCCCTCTCTTGTGTTTCAAACGAACGCGGATATACCCGTGATGTCGCGTCCGACGATCAACGTGTTCATCTCCCTAGTGCCTTCGTAGGTGTGAACGGCTTCGGCGTCGCAGAAAAACCGCGAGATGCTGAAGTCCAGATCGATCCCGTTGCCACCGAACAGCTCGCGACACCAGGCCACGGTCTCTCGCGCTTTGGTCGATGTGAACGCCTTGGACAGCGCGGCTTGCTCGTCGAACCGACCAGGGCGCTCCGTGAGTGATGCGAGCCGCTCCACCATGGCGAGGGACGCCGTTGCGTTGCCGAGGGAGTTGACCAGCAGCTCCTGCATGAGCTGGAACGACGCGATGGGCTTGCCGAACTGGACCCGGTCCCCGGCGTAGGCGAGGGCGTGCTGAAGCGCCCCGAACTGCAGTCCCGTCGCGATCCACCCGTTCTCGGCCCTGGTGTACCGCAGCACGCGAGCCAGGTCCGAGAAGTCCCCGCAGCCGGGGAGGCGGTTCTCTTCGGGCACCACCACGTCCGTCAAAGTGATGTCGGCGTTCTGCACGATGCGCAGTGACTGCTTGTTCTCGATCTTCGTCGCGACGTATCCGGGAGTGTCGGTCGGAACGATGAAGCCCTTGACCTTGCCGTCCTCGGTACTGCGGGCATACACGATGGTGATGTCCGACCAAGTGCCGTTGCCGATCCAACGCTTGCGGCCGTTGAGGATCCACTCATCGCCCCGGCGTTCCGCGGTCGTGCTGATGCCGCGGGCCGTGTCGGAACCGGATTGCGGTTCCGTGATCCCGCAGGCGGCGATCACCTCGCAGCTGCCGAGACGTGGAAGCCACTGGCTACGCTGCTCGACGGAGCCGAGCTGGCCGATGGATCCCGAACCGAGGCCTGACTGCACTCCGAGGAAGGTGGCGAGGGAGGCGTCGACGCTCGCCAGGATCAGGGTGACCCAGCCGCGAAAGCGCGCCGTCGCGGTCCCGTTCGCGGACTCCGCGTATTGGGTTCCGAAGATGCCCAAATCTGCGAGCGGCCGGACGAGCTGGCGAGGGAACTCCGCGCGTGCCCAGTACTCGTTCACAATCGGTGCCGCCTGTGAGCGCAGAAGGCTGTCGAGGGCGAGCAGGCGCTCCTTTTCGGACGCGTCAAAGTCGTCGACGTAGCGGTAATAGTCACCGGTGATCTCCGAGAACGGCATCTGAAACTCCTTCGTCTATGCCGGGTGTGGGGATGTCAGCTGAGGCGCTCGAGCACGAGAGCCATCCCCTGACCGCCCCCGATGCACAGCGTGGCGAGGCCCGTCGTGCCGTCAGTCTCGGCAAGTCCGCGAGCGAGAGTTCCGATGAGTCGCGCCCCCGTGGCGCCGAACGGATGCCCCAGGGCAATCGCGCCGCCGTGCACGTTGACCTTCTCCGGGTCCAGTCCGAGGGTGCGGATGGTCGGCACTACCTGCGCGGCGAACGCCTCGTTGAGTTCGACGAGGTCGAGCGCGGGTGTCGTGAGTCCGGCCCTGTCCAAGGCTGCACGCGATGCATCGATAGGGCCGAGGCCCATGATCTCGGGGGAGAGTGCGCTGACGGCGCTGGAGAGCACGCGGGCGAGTGGACGCAGTCCCCGTTCGCGTGCGAACCGTCCGGAGGTGACCACCAGTGCAGACGCGCCATCGTTCAGCGGGCAGGCGTTGCCGGCGGTGACCGTGCCGGTCGCAGAGAACACCGGGTTCAGCGCGGCGAGACCTTCGGCGGTGGTTCCTGGTCGTGGGGAGTCGTCGACAGAGATGGTCTCTCCGTCCCGACCGGCTAGGGGGAGGATCTCGCCGGCGAAGAAGCCCGTCTCTGTGGCGCGGTGGGCGCGCTGCTGGGAGTTGAGCGCCCACGCATCCTGGTCCTCGCGCGTCGTCCCGGTCAGGCGGGCAACGAACTCGGCGGTGGCACCCATGCCCAGGTAGTAGTCGGGAAGGAGCCCGTCGGAACGCGGATCGTTCCAGGAGTCGCTGTCGAGCTGGTCAGCGGCGCGGACGCCGGGCTCGATGAATGCCGGGTGTGGGTCGGCTGCATCCGGCTGGGACCGCGAGACCTGCTCGACGCCGCCGACGAGGTAGGCGTCGCCTTCGCCGGCGCGGATGGCGTGAAAGGCCATCCGCGCAGCCTGCACGCTGGATGCGCAGAAGCGGTTGACGGTTGTCCCGGGAAGGGTGTCCGAACCCAGGAGCACAGCCACCCGTCGGGCGATGTTGCCGCCCTGTTCGCGATGAGGCTCGGCGCACCCGACGATGAAGTCTTCGAGGTCATCGAGTTCCACGCCGCCTGCTCGCTCCAGCGCGCCGGATGCCGCGTGGCGGAGGAGGTCTTCGGCGCGGACCGCGGCGAGGCTGCCCTTGAAGGCTCGACCGATAGGTGTCCTGCCGTAAGCGACGATCACGGCGTCGTTGTCGTGGAAGACCGTCATGGTCGTGTCCTTTCATCGAGCGCTGGAAAGGCGCCGGAGGTGATGCCATCGGGTGGACGAGGCCTATCGAGCAGAATAGTCAATGTATTGACGAATTGGCAAGGGGTGAATACAGTCACTTGCACAGACGCTGATGACGACACGAGGGAAGTGATTTCGGTGGTGCAACGCGATGACAATGTGGACCAGACCGACGACCAGACGCGCTCACTGGCGGTTATTGGGGCGGGGCTCATGGGCTCGGGGCTCGCCCAGGTAGCCAGCCTCGCAGGCATCCCTGTCCACCTCTACGACGCGCAGGACGGTATGGCGGCACGTGCGATCCAGCAGATTGGAAGGCGGCTTGAAGACCAGGTCGCGAAGGGGCGGATCGAGCAGGACGCAGCTGATGCCGCACGTGCGCGCATCACCGTCGCCGGCACTCTCGAGGAGGGTGTTGGCGAAGCCGATACGGTCATCGAAGCGGTCATCGAGTCGTTGGAAGTGAAACAGGATCTCTTCGCGCGAGTCTCGCGGATTGTGCGTCCGGGGGCGCTGCTGGCCACCAACACTTCCGCCCTGCCGATCACCGCCATCTCCGCAGATGCCGAACGTCCGGACGAAGTCATCGGCATGCACTTCTTCTCGCCCGTCCCCGCCACCCGGCTGTGCGAGATCGTGCGGGGCTACCACACCTCCGTCGCGACGGTCGTGCGTGCGCAGGCGCTCGCGCAGGCTCTCGGCAAGGAGACGATCCTCGTCTCACGCGACGATCCTGGGTTCGTCACGTCCCGACTCATCACCGTCTTCGCCCAAGAAGCCGTGAGGCTCGTGGAGGAAGGTATCGCGTCGCCCGCCGACGTCGACCGGGCTTGCGAGCTCGCGTTTGGGCACCGCATGGGGCCCCTTGCCACTCTGGATCTGACGGGCATCGACATCGGCTATCGCGCGGGCAACGGGATGTACGAGCAGACCGGTGACGCGCGGTTCAAGCCCCCGCAGCTGATGGCGCGAATGGTTGCGGCGGGCCGGCTCGGACGCAAGACGGGCGGCGGCTTCTTCGACTACGATGACGACGCCCGCTAGGAGCAGGTGACAAGCAGGATTGCAGAGGGTTATGCATGGCAGTGCGATGGCATCATCGGCCCGGTGTGACGGAAATCATCCTCGACAGCCCGGATACCAAGAATGCGCTTGATGACAGCGTCGTTGCCGAGCTGATCGACGGCCTTCGCCGGGTGGCTGGCACGCCCGACGTGGACGCTGTCGTGCTCCGGGGAGCCGGAGGTGTGTTCTGCTCGGGGGGTAGCTTCGACGAGCTTGCCGGCATCCGACGCATGGTCGGTGCACCTGGCGGCGCGGACGCGGTGCATTCCAAGGTGCGCGCGAACTCTCGACTCGTTGAACAGCTCCGGGACCAGCCTCAGCGCACCATCGCCGTCCTTGATGGCGCGGTTGTCGGCGCGGGTATCGGCGTGGCGGCCGCGTGCGACATGCGGATTGCGTCTCCCGCCGCGCTCGTCATTGGCGGCTTCGACCGTGTAGGAGTGTCTAGCGACATGGGCGTCGCGCCCCTTTTGCGCGCCGCCGTCGGTCTGGGGGCCGCGTCCCGCCTGCTCCTCGATGGGGAACGATGGGATGCCCAGACCGCGCACGAGCTCGGCTTCATCTCAGAAGTGCACAGCGGGGATGACCTCTCCGCGCGCCTCGACGCGCTCCTCGCGGCCGTGCAGCCTGGTGACGGCGTGCGCACAAGGCTGCAACGCCACGCACTGGACGACCCGGCGACGCTCGCTGCGGCCCTCGACCGGGAGGCCCGGCTATTCGCCGCGTCGGCACGCGCGTCCGGACACGAGATGGGCCCACGATGACGGAAGAGTCTCCGGCATCTCAGGATGTGCCGCCGACGACGCCGAGGGCGATCCGTGGCGTCGACTTCACGCGCGCATCCGCCGACCACTTCGCGAGAAAGTTCGACCGCGACAGCATCAGCGCGAGCGAGGCATCGCTTCTGCTGCTCCGCCTCGCGACTCTGCTGCAGAGTGACGCGGAATCGCGGGTGCACCGCCCGCACGGTCTGCGTTGGACGGGCTTCTCTGCATTGTTCGCCCTCACCCTGTTCGACCGTCTGGAAGCCCGTTCCCTTGCGCGCATCATCGGAGTCTCTCGTCAAGCGATCTCCCTCGTGCTGACTGTCCTCGAGCGCGACGGCCTCATCGTGCGCACCCCGGGGGCTGACCGGCGCACGATGGTGATCGAGCTTACGGACGAGGGGCGCCGGATTGCGGGCGTCACGCTCGACGGGCAGATCGCGCTCAGCCAGGAGTGGCTGGAAGTCCTGTCGGAGGAGGAGAAGGTGGTCTTCGCCGACATGATCCGGCGCGTTCTTGTCGCTCGCGCGGACCGGGTGCGTGATGAGGAGCCGACTAGTCCGCCATCGCAGCGGTAATCTGAACCGCTGCCTCGCGCAGCCGGGCCGCGATCTGCTCCGGCGCGTCGAGGATAGCGAGGCAGACAACGCCCACGGCGAGCGGGCCATGCCCGACGAGCGGAAGAGGCACGGCGACTGCGTGGAGGCCGGGTACGACTTCGTCGTGGCTGATCGCGAAACCCGAGGTCACGACGTCCCCGGTGGCGCGGCGTTGTGTCTCCGGGAGGTGAGCGGGCCACTCGGTGGGCGGGAGCTGGGACAGGATGGCCCGGCCGGGCGCACCGACACCCACAGGGTGGACCGTACCGGGGTTCTGCGCCACGGCGACGACGGACCGATGCGGTGCCGCGCTTATGAGTGTCGTGATCTCACCGCTGTCGTAGCCGACCAAGAAGCAGGTTGAGGCCAGCGCGTCTGCGGTGCGACGAAGGATCGGGACCGACGCATCGCGCAGATCCCGCTCGACACCCAAGGCAAGAGCGGCGAGGCCGTGTCCGAGCGCGATGCGCCCTCGGTCGTCACGGGTGATGAGGCGGTGGCCTTCCAGGGTGTGTAGCAGTCGGTAGACGATTGATCGGTGCAGTCCGAGTGTCGCGATCAGGTCGCTCGGTGTCATCGGGGCGTCACTCTCCGCCAAGGCCTCAAGCACACGGATCCCGCGTGAGAGAGTCTGGGATCCGGCGGCGTCTGTTCCAGCCATGAGTCTCCTTCGACGTGTGGCGCACGTGATTTGCGCAGAGCGTGCGCGAGGCACACACTAGACGTACCGATATTCGTTCTTTGTGTCCGATAATAGAGACACGTAACGGGTCTGTCAACGACGACGAGAGGAAAAACCATGGACTTCCACCACAGGGGGTACCAATCCGCTGATCCGCGAGTGCAGCCCGCCGCCGGATACGGAGTGAACCGTTCCCTTGAAGTCCCCGACGAAGTTGACGTCTTCATCGCGGGAGCCGGACCCGCCGGGGTCCTCCTCGCGGCGCAGCTGTCCTGGTTCCCGGATCTGAACGTGCGGATCATCGAGCGCCGCCCGCAGCGCTTACAGATCGGTCAGGCCGATGGCATCCAGGCGCGGAGCGTGGAGACGTTCGAGGCCTTCGGGTTCGCGGACGAGATCATCGGCGAGGCGTACCAGATCACGGAGACGGCGTTCTGGAAGCCGAACCCCGGAAACCCGGCCGAGATCGTGCGCGCTACGCGTACGCCCGACGACGTCGCAGACCTTAGTGAGTACCCCCACCTGGTCGTCAACCAGGCGCGAGTGCTGGACTACTTCATCGAGGCAGGTCGGCGTGCGCCCGGCCGTGTCGAGCCCGACTACGGCATCGAGTTCCTCGGTCTCGACATCGACCGGACCGAGACGTACCCGGTGCTGGTCCATCTCCGGCATACGTCTGGCGCAGAGCAGGGCAAAGAGTTCACGGTCCGCGCGAAGTACGTCGTCGGCGGGGACGGCGCCCGCAGCAGCGTGCGCAAAGCGCTTGGACATCAGCTGCGCGGCGACGCGGCCATGCATGCTTGGGGCGTGCTTGACGTGGTTGCGACAACCGACTTCCCCGATATCCGCCTCAAGTCGATTATTCAATCCCACGACGGCGGGAACATTTTGCTCATCCCTCGTGAGGGGGGATACCTCTTCCGCGTCTACGTCGACCTCGGCGAGACACCCGACGGCGACGACGGCAAGATCCGTCTGACGCCAGTCGACGAGATCATCGCCCAAGCCAACTCCATCCTTTCCCCGTACTCCATCGACGTGAAGGCCGTGGCCTGGTCATCTGTCTATGAGGTGGCGCACCGTCTCACCGACGGGTTCGACGACGTGCCAGAAAAGGAACGCGACAGCAAAACACCACGAGTGTTCATCATGGGCGACGCGTGCCACACGCACTCCGCCAAAGCGGGCCAAGGCATGAACACATCGATGCAGGACGGGTTCAATCTCGGGTGGAAGCTCGGGCATGTGCTTACTGGTCGTGCCGGGGAAGAGCTGCTGCGGACCTATGGTGACGAGCGACTGGTTACCTCGCAGAACCTCATCGACTTCGACAAGGCATGGTCCACTCTCATGGCCACGCCCGCCGATGAGCTGACGGATCCTGCCGCGGTCGAGAGTTTCTACGTGCAGGGCGCGGAGTTCTCCAACGGTTTCAAGACGGAGTACACGCCCTCACTGGTCACCTCCGACACCACCCATCAGGCGCTGGCCACCGGGTACCCGGTGGGCCGACGATTCCGCTCCGCGAAGACGATTCGCCGCTCCGATTCGAACGTCGTTCATCTCGGGCATCTGCAGACAGCGGACGGCCGGTGGCGTATTCACGCATTCGCTGACGCCGACCACACCCTCTTGGGCGCCTTCGGGGCCTGGCTGGGGGAGAGCCCCGAGTCTCCCGTCGTCAAATACACCCGTCCTGGCGGTGACGACGATGAGTTCTTCGACGTCAAGGTCATCTACCCGGACGTGTACCGCGACCTCGACCCAGCCACAGTCCCGAAGGTGTTCACCCCCTGGAAGGCGCCGTATGGTCTTGTCGACACGAACAAGGTCTTCGGTCAGGGAGAGGTCGACAAGCAGAAGGTGGACATCTTCGCGGAGCGGGGGATCGGCCCCGATGGGGCTGTCGTCATCGTTCGTCCTGACCAATACGTGGCCGCAGTGTTTCCCTTGACGGGCACGAAGGAGCTGGCCGCGTTCTTCGACGGCGTGCTGCGCACTGCTGCCCGATGAGGATGCCGGACGGCGCTCACCGGGCAGTAGCGCTCAAGGAGGTCAGCGAGTGCTGGCGAGGGTGAGTGCGACGTCGGCGATCATGTCCTCCTGACCGCCAATCAGCTTGCGCTCACCGACGGCGACGAGTATGTCGCGCGCGTCGATGCCGAACTGTTCCGCAGCGCGCTCGGAATGGCGCAGGAACGACGAGTAAACACCCGCGTACCCGAGAGTCAGCGTCTCTCTGTCCACCTGCACGGGCCGGTCGTGCAGCGGACGGACGAGGTCGTCAGCCGCGTCTTCGAGTGCGAAAACGTCCGCGTTGACATCCCATCCCTGCAGCTTCGCCACAGCCACGAAGGGCTCAATCGGGGTGTTCCCAGCTCCGGCGCCATGCCCGGCAAGCGAGGCGTCAACGCGGAACGCCCCCTCCTCCACCGCGACGACCGAGTTGGCGACGGCCAAGGACAGGTTCTGGTGTGCGTGGATGCCGATCTGTGTCTTCGGGTCCAGTACTTTGCGGTACGCCCGAACCCGATCCCGAACGCCGTCCATGGTGAGACGTCCCGCCGAGTCGGTCACGTAGACGCAGTCGGCTCCATACGATTCCATGAGCTTCGCCTGCACAGCGAGCGAGTCCGCGTCGGTGAGATGCGACATCATCAGGAATCCGGACACGTCCATCCCCCACGACTTCGCGGTCTCGATGTGCTGCCTCGACACATCAGCCTCCGTGCTGTGGGTTGCCACCCGCACCGAGCGTATGCCGAGGTCGTAGGCGCGCTTGAGGTCGTGGAGAGTACCAATTCCCGGCAGGAGCAGGGTCGTGAGGGTAGCGTTCTTCACGACGCCCGCGACGGCTTCTATCCACTCCCAGTTCGTGTTCGATCCTGCGCCGTAGGTGAGCGAGCTCCCAGCGAGGCCGTCGCCGTGCGCGACTTCGATGGCATCGACGCCCGCTGCGTCCAGGGCGGCCGCGATCTCCGCGGCCTTGGCCGGCTCCAGGCGGTGGCGGATGGCGTGCATGCCGTCACGGAGGGTGACGTCCTGCAGATAGACCTTCGTGCTCACGAGAGCACCTCCTTGCGTGAGGTGACGAGGTGCTCCGCGGTGCGGACGGCGGCGCTCGTCATGATGTCGAGGTTGCCGGCGTAGGCAGGCAGATACATCGCGGCACCCTCCACCTCGAGGAACACGGTCACCTTCGTGTACTCACCGCTACGACGGTCGCCCGGCACGAGCAGGTCAAGGTCCGTCCCCTCGTCCGAGAACTGTACGGTCTGCTTCTTTCGGTAGCCCGGCACATAGTCAGCGACCGCGTCGATCTGCGCATCGATGGCCGCGGTGATCGCGACCTGCTGCTCAATAGAGAGCCTGTCGGTGACGACCTGCACGGTGTCGCGCATGATCATCGGCGGTTCAGCGGGGTTCAGGATGATGATGGCTTTGCCGCGGGCGGCACCGCCCACCTGCTCGATGGCCGCCGAGGTGGTCTCGGTAAATTCGTCGATGTTCGCGCGGGTGCCCGGGCCAGCGGACTTGGAGGCGATGGATGCGACGATCTCGGCATAGTGCACGGGCACTACCGAACTGACGGCCGCGACGATGGGAATAGTCGCCTGGCCGCCGCAGGTCACCATGTTTACGTTCTGAGCCTCCGCATAGGTCTCCAGATTCACGACCGGGACGACGTATGGTCCGATAGCCGCAGGGGTGAGGTCCACCATCCTCTTGCCTAGGGGTAGAAGCCGCTCGGAGTTGCGGATGTGCGCGCCGGCGCTCGTCGCGTCGAAGACGATGTCGATCTCATCGAACTGCGGGCTCGCGATGAGTCCTTCGACACCGTCGTGTGTGGTCTCGAAGCCGAGACGGGCGGCGCGGGCGAGACCGTCGGAATCCGGGTCGATGCCGACCATAACGCCCATTTCCAGGACATCGCTCAATCGGATCACCTTGAACATCAGGTCGGTCCCGATGTTTCCGGAGCCGATGATGGCTACCTTCGTCTTGGTCATGCGTGTTCCTCCGACGAGATTGTGGTGAGTGTGGCCGGCTCGAACCCCGCGGCGCTGACCTGCCAATGCGACCCGCCGGTGAGTGGCACGGCGGCGGCAACGGCACCCGCGAGGACGGTCTCGCCCGGGGTGAGTACGTGGCCGTAGCGACCGATTGCCGTGGCGAGCCAGTGCAGAGCGATGATCGGGTCTCCCAGTACGGCAGCGCCCGAGCCCTCGCTGACGGCGGTGCCATCCTTCGTGAGCGTGATGTTGGTATCGACGATCTCGGCGAGCACCTTCTTCGACGTCGTGCGCCAGGGGCCGACGACGATGCCCGCACTTGACGCGTTATCGGCGATGGTGTCCAGGAGGCTGATCTTCCAATCCGCCACACGGGAGTCGATGATCTCGACGGAGACGGCGACCGCGTCGATGGCTGAGCGCACCTCATCCAACGTCGGTGACGAGGACAGTTCTCGGCCGATCCGGAACGCGTACTCGGCTTCGATGCGCGGTGCGATCAACTCGTCGACATCGACCTCGCCTCCGTCGGGGGTCACCATCCGGTCTGTGATCGCACCGAAGTCGGGCTGGTCCACGCCCAGTTGCTCCTGCATGGCGCGGGATGTGAGGCCGATCTTGCGGCCGACGATAATCTCGCCAGCATCGACGCGACGCCGGATGTTCCGCGTCTGCACCGCGTACGCCGCGTCAATGTCGAGCGTCGCATACGAGCCCGTGCTCGGCTGTGGGATGGGAATTCGCGTGTCCTGCGCCTCCCAGAGCTCGTCCGCGAGCGTGTCTTCGTGATTCGCCATGACTTTGATTTCCTTCGCTATCGGGCTCGATATCGAGCTACCTGCATCGACCATGAGACAGAACTGGGGGAGAATCGAAGTATGCGTTCCACTGAGCGAGACGCCAGCAGCGGTGCGTCGATGATCGCGCGGGTCGCGGCGATTCTTGACGCGTTCACCGAGGCTGACGATGTGTTAGGTGTCTCGGAGATTGCGCGCAGAACAGGTCTTCCGAAGGCGACGTGCTCGCGCATCGTGGAAGCACTCGTGGACAGCCGTTTTCTTGAGCGGCAGGACCGGCGCCTCCGGCTCGGTATCCGGCTGTTCGAGCTCGGAGAGTCCGCCGCGCGACCTAGAGATCTTCGTCGCGCCGCTGTTGCCTCGATGGCTGACCTGCGCGCCGCCGTCGGCCACACCGTGCACCTCGCAGTGCGCGAAGGGACCGAGGTGGTGTACCTCGAGATCTTGCCAGCCCGGGGGACTCCTGCCTTGCCCAGCCGAGTCGGGGGACGCATGCCCATGTTGCGCACCGCAGTCGGCAAAGCCCTCGTTGCCAGCCTGCCGGAGGCGGAGCGGAAGAAGATCGTCGCGACCGTTGATCCCGAGGTGCGCGATCTCGTCACCCGCGAGCTGGACGAGGTACTGCGCACTGGCATCGCATATGAGAACGAAGAGAGCGCGCCTGGAGTCGCCTGCGCGGCGTCCGTCATCACCTCACGCTCGGGCGACGCTGTGGCTGCCATCTCCGCCTCCGGGTGGGTGGAGGACTTCGCTCCAGAGCGGGTCGGTCCCGCGGTGAGCACTGCTGCGAAGTTCATTTCTCGTCTCGTCTCGTCGAGATCCGATCTGCGAATCTGAACCTCGCTGCGGAGTGCGTTCAGGCAGCTACCGTGCTCACCGGTCGGGCGCGCGATCCACCGGTCACCGGCGGTGGTGCGAGGACATGCTCATCGCTGCCAGAGGTGAACACGAAGCGATCCGGCCGCAGGGCCACAGCTGTAGCGCCCCGCTCTTCTAGCCAGTCGTGCAATTCGTTATCCCGGTCGATGATCGCACCTGGGCGCGCGCGAGACCCTGGCGGCAGCACTTCCACAATGGGTATCCCGCATCGGCGCCATGCCTCGATACCGCGGTCGTGCATTCCGCTGCCGCGGGCAAGGACAACCCATCCGGTGGGGAGCGCGTCGTCGAGAAGAGCCAACCTGCCCTGTTCGTCAAACACCTCCGGTTGAGAGATCAGCCGACCGACAGCACCGGATCGGCGACGAGACGTGATCTTTGCCAGCGAACCCGTGTACTGGGCCTCTGGAAACCAACTTCCTTCGCGCAGTGACCGCCCGACCAGAGGAACCCGGGCCGCTGTGCGCATGAACGGGTCCCGAAGCATCGCCACCGGACGGCGTCGCTCGGTGATGAGTCGGCCGACTGTGACAGCGCTCTGGGTGAGCTTGCGCACGTGCGGTTGGCGTTCGATCTCGTAGGTGTCCAAAACAGAATCAGGTAGGCGGCCTTCCAGGACTGCAGCGAGCTTCCAGGTGAGGTTCGCGGCGTCGCGGACGCCGGACGCCATGCCCTCTCCGATCCACGGCGGCATCACGTGAGCTGCGTCCCCCGCGAGGAATACGCGACCGACGCGCCACTGATCGGCAAAGCGGACATGATGGCTGTAGACGACCGCGCGAAGAATTTCGACGTTCGCGGGGTCGATGTGGAGCTGGCGCAGCATTCCATGAATTGCATCGTGGGTGACGAGAACCTCTTCGTCATCTTCCGGCAGCACCGGGAACTCCCAGCGGTGATGTCCGAGAGGTGTGGGACAGTCCACCGCGGGACGAGAGGGTGTGCAGTGGAAACGCAGGCGGTCGACCTCAGGCCATGGAGTGAGCACCTTGGTATCGATGACGACCCACCGGCCTTCGTAGGTGCGACCTTCAAATCCGACCCCAAGAGCTCGTCGCGTCGGGCTGGAACCTCCGTCAGCGGCGATCACGTAGGTCGCGCGCACCGTGAGTTCCTCTGCGTCGGGTTCGGTCCGTCGAACCCGCAGGGTGACGCCCTCGTCGTCTTGGGAGATTCCGACGGCCTCGTGTCCCAGCAGAACTCGGACACTCTCGAATCGCGGCACACCGTCCCGGAGGGTCTGCTCAAGAGCGGGCTGATAGATGAACATCTGCGGTGGGTGCCCGTTGCCGTGAGGCTTTGGCGTGATACTCAAGAATGACCTGCCGTCGAGCCCGACGAAGTCGATGGGGCGGTCGCCGAGCATATCCGCCTTGAGTTGCTCCGCGAGGCCGATGCTCTGCCAGATGCGAATAACCTCTTCGTCAGTAGAGATGGCGCGGGCTCGGCTGTACAGGTTAGCGTCGCGTTCGACCACCACGGTGCGGACGCCGAGCTTTCCCAGCATGTTCGCCGCGGTAACACCTACGGGGCCGTACCCGACGATGGCCACCTCGGCGTCGATCGCCTCCGCCGTGGATGCCTTGCCGACAGGTGAGGCGGAACCTGAGCGGGTCATCTGTATGTGCCTGCGAAACACTTCGGGGTCATGTTGCGGTCCTCCTCGACCAATCTGATGATTTCATCAAGTTGTGTTGAGGAGATCATCATTCAACTCGGGCGGTATGTCAATCTGGTCTCAGGGGCGCGATAGGCTGGAGCCCCATGAGTGAACGACTGGATCGCCGGAAGCAGCGCACCCGGGCTGCCCTTATCGGAGCAGCTCAGCGCTTCCTATCCACTGGTTCAACCAGCGTCAGCATTCTGGAGATTACAACGGCGGCGGACGTCGGATTCGGCTCGTTCTACAACCATTTCACTTCGAAGGATGAGCTGTTTGAGGCAGCCTTGGGGGCAACCCTCGATGCCTGGACGAATATGCTCGACGCAGCTGTCGAGGGTCTCGACGATCCGGCGCTGATCTTCGCCATGAGCTTCCGAATGACTGGCCGACTTCAGCGTGCGAACCCCGAGCTTGTGCGGGTGCTACTGCACTCGGGCGCGGCGGTCCTGACACGGGAGGGCGGCCTGCGAGCTCGCGCTCTCGAAGATCTTGACGTTGGCGTCGTTCGCGGAAGGTTCGCCGACGACAACACTGCTCTTTCCGTGATGCTGGTCGGCGGTGCGTTGCTTGGACTTCTGCAGCTCCTCGACACCTCACCCGAACTCGACGGTGGGGAGTTGTCCGACATCGCGGCCGAACGGGTGCTGGCGATGCTCGGCGTGAGCCCGGAGGATGCGGCTGCGTTGAGCAGAGTACCGCTCCCGCCAATCCCCGATCTCGTGCCGTCGGCGTAAGAGGGAGGCGCGAGCGGCGCGCGAGCGAGCTCTGCTCGAGGGTTGCGGTCGCAGCCGAGTAATCACCCTGCCTCTCCCTGAATGCGCTCTGTCGCCGGAGCAATCGAGCGTCCGATGCTGCTCTCAAGTTCGACCCGTTGGCGGCTCCGGCGAGGGCGTGTTTGGGTCTGGATGAACGCTCGGGATCTGCGGCCAATAGGCGTGACAGAGTGACAGAGCAGGGCCACCCCCTTCCAAGTGGGGATGGCCCTGCTGTCAAAGCTGAACTGAGCTGCGGAATGCCTGGCGGTGGATCGGCGGTCTGCCGGTACCGCGTTTCCTCTCGCCGGGAGAGCTCAGGCTGCGGCGAGTTCGGTGTTGGGCGCCTCGGCGTCGGCCATGCGCTGGCGTTCGCGGAAGCTCGCGATCACCGTGACCCCGAGCGAGGCGACAAGCCATACCGCCATGACGATGATGCTCTGTCCATAGCCCATTGACCCTCCGGCGATGAGCGAGCGGAAGCTCTCCACTGCATAGGTCAACGGGAACAGAGGGTGGAGGACCTGGAAGAACATCGGCGATGTCTGGATCGGGTACGTGCCGCCTGCTGCGGCGAGTTGCAGGACGATGAAGATGAGTGCGAGGAATCGCCCGGGAGCGTCTAGGAGCGCGACGAAGGCTTGGTTGATTGCGATGAAGGTGAGGCTCGCCAGCGTGATCATTCCGAACAGCCCCCAGCCGTTGGCGACGTTCAACCCCACGCCGTTGATCAGGATGAGGGTAACCAGAGCGCTCTGAGCTACAGCGACTAGGCCGGCTGTCATGAAGCTACGGGCGGCGACCAGGAACCCGGAACCGCGCCCGTTGAGCGCACGGCGGCTGAGAGCGGGCATGATCAGGAAGTAGCCGATGGCGCCTACCCAGAGGGCGAGAGCTGTGAAGTACGGGGCGAGCGAGTATCCGTAAGTGGGAACCTCGTTCTTTCGCTCGATGTTCGCTCGCACGGGATTGGAGGTGACACCGCTGAGAGCGGAGGCTTCGGCGTCCGTGTAGGTCGGGACCTCGTCGATGCCGTCGGTCAGACCGTCGCGGAGCTGGGTGGCGCCGTTGTTGAGTTCGCCGAGTCCATCGTTCAGTGTCGCGGCGCCTGAAGCCGCGTCCGTGGCGCCGGAGTCGAGCGCGCTGGAGCTGTCTGCGAGGGCCGTGGCTCCCGAGGCCACCCGCGAGGTGCCGCTGGCGAGGGTGCGCGCCCCGCTCGCGGCGCTGCTGATACCGGAGGTGAGCTCCGGCATGTTGCTTGAGAGAGTTGCGGTGCCTGCGGCGACTTGCGCGGTGCCTGTCTGGAGCTGGTCCGCTCCGGAGCTCGCTGTCGCGGAACCGGTGGCGAGCTGCTTCGCACCGACAGCGAGCGCGGAGAGTCCCGTGCTGGTGGAATTGGTTCCAACCAAGGCTTGAGCCCCGGCCGCGAGCTGGGTGGAGGAGGTCTGAACAGCCTGGGCGCCCGTACTGACCTCCGAAGCGCCGCTGCCGAGTGCGGCGAGTGTGGCCTTGCGCTGTTGGTCGCTCATCATGTCGTAGTTTGCGACCAGGTTGTCAATCCCGGTCGAGACGTTGCCGGCACCGGCGGCGAGGTTCGGGCTTTCGGTGGCGAGAGCGCTGAGTCCGTCTCTGAGCTGAGTGGCGCCGGCGAGAGCTTCGTCTGCGCCAGAGGAGACCGAGGCGCTACCCGTCTCGAGCTGGTCGACCGCGGCGGCGAGACTGGCTGCGCCGTTGGCTGTGGTTGTGGCCCCCGAGGCGAGCTGAGCGGTCTGGTCGGGAAGGGCTGCCGTTTGCGACTGCAGAGTCGCGAGTCCCCCGCTGAGACTCTGTGCGCCGGTGTTCGCCTCGACCGCGCCGGTCGCGAGTGATTGTGCGCCTGAGACGAGAAGCGTGGTGCCGTTGGCGAGCTCGTCGAGACCAGCAACGAGAGTTACTGATCCGTCCGCAGCGCTGGTGGCGCCGTCTGCAACCTGAGCCGCGCCGTCTCCCGCTTCCGCCATCTTGTCGTGAAGCGTCGTGAAGCCGAGGTAGACGTTCTTCAGGTACTCGGAGCTGACTTCCGTTGCGAGCGAGTCACGAACCGTGCTGGCGATGGTGCTCGCAATCGTGCCGGCAATCATGTTGGCCGCGTCATTCGTCTCAACGGTCAGCGTTGCTGGACGTGCAGTTGCCGCATCGTTGTCTGCGGGAGAGACTGCGGCGGCAGAGAACCCGGACGGGATGGTCATGACGGCCAGAACGTCGCCGGACTCCAGCGCGGCCTCTGCATCGTCGGCGTCCATGGTCCGCCAGTCAAAATTGTTGCCTGCGGTGCTCGATGTGAGTTCCGCTGTGAGTGATTCGCCGAGATTCACTGTCGTGTCGCCCGTGGTGGCAGGCTCATCGTCGTTCACCACCGCGGCGGGTATCGTATCCAGATTGTTCGACGGGTCTACGTTCGCCCAGGTGAGGAGTCCCGCGTAGATCAGGGGGATCAAAGCAATGGCGACGATCACCACGACCGTCTGACGGGACTTCTTCAGTTTCTCGATGAGCGAGGACATGTCTGCGGCTTTCTGGGTCAATGCGTAGTCAGTGTGGGGGCGGGAGCGGCGTTGAAGAAGGATGTGATCACTCCGAGTACGCGGCGCGCCATGGCGGGGGCGGGGCGGGGATCGGTTTCCTCGAGCCAGCGGTGAATGAGCCAAACGACACCAGCTGCGAGAGCCGTCGCCTGGTCGCGCGCGGTCTCATCGTCGTGGCGAAGTTGCGATGCGAACGGCGAGGCGGTGGCCAGGCGGTTGGCGAGAAAGGCGACGACGCTCTCCGAGAATGCGTCGGCGCCCGTCTGGATAACCGTCGTATAGAAGTTGCGGTGGTGCAGCTGGTGAGACAGCAGCTGGGTCAGAGTGTCGAGCAGAAACGCCTCGTCCGCGTCCGCGGAGTTCTCGGGGACGCGGATGAGGGCGAATTGGCCATTCATGCGTTCAACGGCTGCAGCAGCGTAAGCGGCGGCAAGGTCGCCGAAGTGCTGATAGAAGGTCGGCCGGCTGACGCCAGCGGACGTCGTGATCTCAGTGATTGACGGTGCAGTGCCTGCGTCCAGATGGGCAGAGGTCGCTTCAAGGAGCACCGTACGTGACCGTGCTCGGCGTGGATCGTTTTCCGCCATCAAGAACCTCCAACTAGATTACAAATGTAAAATAGCAGAAGTTGATAATTTCATCAAGTTTCGTAGCGCAGGCCGTGTCCGAATCGGAATAGTGGATCGACGGTGTCGAACGGGACGTCTTCTCGAGACGACTCGACTGCCGTCATGGACCGTGGCATGTCGAACGGGAGTCGGCCCTGAGGGGCCGCGTCCCCGAACAAGACATCCCACAGTGCATCTTCGCTTGCGCCGAAGTTCGCCAAGAGTGCGGCTGCGTGCCCCGCGATCTCGGGCACGACAGCTGGGCGGTCGAGGTAGATGTCTACGACCGTCGGCAGGGTGGTCAGAATGCCGAGGATGCGATCCAGTTCGTCGGGGGCGAAGGCCAACGAACCCGCATGGAAGTGAGTTTCGAACCCGCCAGGGCGCTTCTCGTAGGGGGTGCGTAGGCGGAGAACGGCAAAGTCAGCGTCTTCCGGACGGTCGACTCGGATGCTGTGAGACGGCACCCGTTCGATGCCCTCGGCGTACACGCGCACGCCGCGGGCGAGGGGGAGCGCTGGTTCAGCGTCGACGCGTATGCCGCACGCATACGCGAGTGGTGATGTACCTAGCTTGTTGTTGGTCAGGAGGGTGATCGCAGCGCGTTGCGCACGTTCGCCCGCCGCGCGGAAGTCGTGGCGACCGACGACAGTGCCGGCGTTGTCCGGATCTACGAAAGGGTCATCGAACAAGCCGAGACGGACGGTGTTGCGCAGGATGCGGCGGACCGACTCATTAACTCGAGACTCGGAGACGCGTCCAGTCGTCACGAGTTCGACGACGAGTTCGGGTGTGAACTCGCCGCCGAACTGGTCGACGCCGGCGTCGATTGCGCGGGCGGCGCGCTCGAGCGGGGAAAGGTGCTCCAGGCCCCATGCGCGCGCCGGGGCATCTTCCCCGAGAAGCTTCGTGTCGTTCAGCACGCCCCAATCCGCGCAGACGACGCCGTCGAAGCCCAGGGTCTCCCGCAGCAGGTCCGTGATCACGGTCTTGTTGAACGCAAACCCAACCTCGTCGTGCTCGGTACCCACGGGCATGCCATAGTACGGCATCATCTGCGTGACGCCGGCGTCGATTGCCTTAAGGAACGGTTTCAAGTGATGCTTGAACATCCCACCCGGATAGACCTGTTCGCGGCCATAGGCGAAGTGCGGGTCCTCCCCGTCTTTCTGTGGCCCACCGCCAGGGAAATGCTTGACCATCGTGGAGACTGAGTGGGCACCCAGTTCGCTGGTCTGGAACCCGGTGATGTAAGCGGCGCCCAGGTCGCCCGTGAGTTCCGCATGTTCGCCAAATGTGCCCGCGGCGCGCGACCACCGCGGCTCGGTTGCGAGGTCAATCTGAGGATGGAGGGCGACGCGTAGTCCGCTCGCGACGTATTCCTGTCGGGCGATGTCGGCAAATTCCTGAGTGATCTTCGGATCTCGCAGTGCGGCAAGTCCCAGGGTCTCCGGCCATACCGAGAAGGCGCCAGCGCCGGCCGAGGTCCCCACGTTGTCCGTGAAGTGATGGCGGGGATCCGTGGAGAACGTGACCGGGAGCCCGGACTCGGTCGCTGCCGCCATCCTCTGCACCTTGTTCTGCCAGCGTGTGAACGCGCGAACGTTGTGGATGGGTCCGACGATGTTGAAGTGAGTAATCCGACGCTTACGGATCAGGTTCTCGATGCGGGGAAGGTTGAGGAACATGTTGCCTGGAGTGAGTCCGCCGCCCGGGCGGTTGACGGCTACCCAGCGTGCAGCTCGTGCGCCTCGGCCAGCCGGGACCGGGACCCCTTCCTTGCCCGCGAGAACCATGCTGTGGAACATTTGCCCCGCCTTCTCCTGAAGGCTCATGCGCGCAAGCGCGGATTCGACGCGGTCGTCGATGGAGTGGTCCTGCATGCTCATCGCACACCTTTCACGGGGAGGATCGCGACCGCACCGATGAGCCCAATGATCAAAGCAATCACGTACAGCGGCTGATAGCCGCCGAAGCCGACGACGATCACGCCGGCGAACACTGGAGCGAGGACCGGGGGGCCGGCGGACGCGATGTTCGCCACGCCGAGGTCTTTTCCGGAGTCTGCATGCGCGGGCAACACGTCGGTGATGAGCGCCATGTCCACCGCTGTGTAGCATCCGAAGCCGAGCCCGGCGATTGCCGTACTGATGATCATTCCCGTCACGGTGGGCAGGAAGAACGGGATCGAAAACCCGACGGCCATCACAACGGCCGATACGAGGACGAAGACCTTCCGGCGCCCAACCCTATCCGACCACGTGCCACAGACGAGCATGGTCATGATTGCCGTGACGAGTCCGACGAGGCCGAGCACCGGGACCATCTTGGGAGCGTCATCACCGAGACCGATGTAGTCGCTAAGGATGTAGAGCTGATATCCGCTGATGCCGAAGTAGCCGAGGAACAGCAGCAGTCGCGCGGTCAGCGCCCAAAAGAAGTCGGGGTACTTGCGCGGGCTGACCCAGAAGCTCGCGAGGAACCCGGCCAGGGAGAACGGCGGAGGTGTCGTCTCTCGGCTTGATTTCTCGGGGTTGAAGACGACGAAGAGGATCATCACGAGGGCGAGCACCCCAGCAACGATCAGGTACCCAGAGCGGAGATGCGAGGCGAAGCTCGCCGCGAAGATCTGTCCTCCCAGCGCGCCAATCATCAGTCCGAAGCCCATCAGCGCCGACATGGTGCCGAAGAGTCGCTGGGGGATGCGGTCGGGGATGACGGCGTGCAGCGGGCCTTGTGCCATGTTGATGGTCAACTGCACGGCGATCCACGCCATCATGATCGTGACGACCGTATTGGCAGAGCCCAACGCAATGAGCGAGAGCGCGCCGAGGAGTCCGCCGAGGACCATGAGCGGAGCGCGACGGCCAAAGCGACTGCGCGTTCGGTCGGAGATCGCTCCCCACAGCGGCTGAGCGACGAGAGCGACCAGTGCGCCTACGGCGCTCACCAGCGCGAGGTTCGCTTCCTTGTTGGCCGCGTCGATACCTTGCAATTGCAGGGCAAGGAAAACGGTTGGCACGGCTCCCCACACGAAGTAGATCGCAAAGTTCCCGCCTGCGATCCACCCAGGGAGGCCGCGCGGTGCGCGGTCCAGATCGCGAGGCTGTGGCTTTACCAGTGACGGCTCTGTCATGACTGATCCTTTCATCAGATAGCCTCATGGTAGATGAAAACTGCCCAGTTGGTAAAATTTCGCCAGGGAGGCTCAGAATGACTGAATCAGGACAGGCGCGGGGCAGCTACAAGACTGGGGATACGCGTCGTGTGGCGATCCTTGACGCCGCCTACGAGCACTTCGCGAGGTACGGCTACCATGGCGCATCACTTCGCGACATCGCCTCAGCGGCCGGAATCTCTCACACCGGGCTCCGCTACCACTTCGCAACGAAGGAAGGCTTGCTGCTTGCGGTGTTGGAGGAGAGGGAGCGCCGAACAGTTCTCGCGAACGCGGGCCGTGCAGGGATAGACAGCTTGATGGAGCTCGTCGCGCGCAACGTTCAGAGCCGAGGGCTGGCTGAGCTGTTCGCGGTGCTGGCGCCTCAGGCTGCGAACGAGGAGCACCCGGCGAACGATTTCTTCGTGGAGCGGTATCGGAGGGTGCGAAGCTTCATCGCCTCCGATATACAAGCGGCGAAAGACGAGGCGCCGAGCGCAGGGGGAATGAATGCTGACATGGCAGCGACCCTCATCGTCGCTCTTATGGACGGCATCCAAGTGCAGTGGTTGCTTGCACCCGACGCTATCGACATGCGGGCGCTCTTGGAAGCGGGCGTCGCTGCCGTGCTGAGACCGTAGGGTGGCGCCGCAACCCTCGAGGAGATAACCGACCGGTTCGCAAGTGACGTTCAGCGAGAGTTTGAGACTGGAGCTCACTCTCGGCGACGGCGACGGCGACGGCGACAGAGGCGTGGGCCGTGGCGGAGACAAGCGCGTCAATTAACTTACGGAGACGAGACATCAGAGAGCAACGCCAGGGTACGAGAATAGGCGCGTGATGCCAGAGCCACCGCTTGTGTCGACGTCGCCGGCCACAAGGCGCGATCGGTCACAATCGTAAAGGTGCACTCCTTCGTGGTCGCTCTCGACCAGCACATCGAGGCTCAGGTCAAGGCGCCATGCGCCACGAGCTGGCATCCGGGAGCTTTTGAGCCTTCGTGAGCTTCTCCGTCAGCGATATCGAGCCGACGAGTTCTGCGCCGGTCGGAAGAGGTTCGTCCAGTCACGCCGCTTCGACCTCGTGTGCGGCATCGTCGTTTCGGGCTTGGGCTACGATCTACGGGACTACGCGCCCCCCGGCGAGACGCAGCACAATCGCAGACCGCACGGTCATCCATAGCAGCACCGTCGACCCGACGGATCCGACCGTGCTGGAACCGGCCGCGTGGCATTCCCTCGTCGGCCGATGCTCGTCGCCAGACTCGCCCTGGTCGTTGGGCGCTCGCCGCCTGCCTACTCACCGGTTCCGCGCCATCAGGGTGCACCGGGTGACGAGCCTGTCAGGAGTTTCGACATCAATCTCAGATGCTCGCGGACCACGACGGCTGGAGCGCCGCCGTTCCTTCATCGGTGCGCAAGCTCGCCTGCGAGGGGATCCAGCGTGCCGCGGACGGTGATCGATGCATCGTGCGCCGAGGACTTAGCTTCTCGTCCGGCTATGGAATCACGGTGAGCTCCCGGGGCGACCTCACTCGCCAGCGGGAAGTCCACGACTCACCTCGGTTTGTCCGGGATCGCGCATCTCGTCACCGTCATGCGGGTAGGTCGATCCTGAAGGGGATCCGCTGCCTGCAGGAGAGTCTGGCGAGATCGAGATCTCCGGCCCCACCGTGATGAGGGAGAAGTGGCGTCAACCGCATGCCGCTCGCGACTCCCGCCGAGGTGATTGGTTCCGATCCGGCGACATCGGAAATCTCCATGAGCGGGGTATCTCACCGTCAATGGTCGATTCAAAGACATGATCATCTCGGGTGGGGAGAACATCTACCCCGCTGAGGTCGAGCAGGTGATCATGGAGAGACCCGAGCTCGAATCGGTTGCGGTTATCGGGGGCCTGACCATCACGAGGGGGAGGTGCCTCTCGCCGTCGTCGTGGCGCAGCAGACCCTCACCGCTGAGGGACTACTCGGCGGCCCCGCCAGACGACTCGCGTGATACAAGATCCCTCGCGCGGTGTTCATCGTCGATGAACTGCCGAAGACCGCGAGTGGGACGATCTGAAAATTCGGAGTTGCGGGCGGTGTATGCGGTGGAATGAATCCGCCGCCGCTGGCGGGGCATCGTCACCCGCGTGAGGCGCGCGCGGAAATCTGCGCCCCTGCTGCTTTGAGTCGCTCGTGCCTGACATCCGGCGGCCGGATCGTCTACGTCGGTGGCGCGGCGGAGGCCACTTACGCGGCCCAATGCGGCTGACAAGGCCCTCGCGCATCGGCTGAAGCGCATGTCGATACGCCTCGGGTCTCGAGGCATCACCGCGGCGGTCGTGAACCACGGTCGCATTCTGACCCGGTAAATGCTCGAGCTCCTCCATCCCATTATCGCCGCGCGCAGCGACTACTCTCCTCAGCCCCAGGATTCTTTGGGTCGTTTCGGTGATCCAGAGGCAGTCGCATACCTCATCGACTTCCTCCTCGACCACGACACCGGGATATCTCACCGGAATCGTGGTCGAGGCCGACGGGGGCATGCACCGTTGGCCGTTTTGACCACGGGTCGTTCCCGCGCTCAGCGCACAGGCCATCCGGTGTACGCCTCCGCAAGGTAGGTCATACCGGCTTTGGACTCGACGACGGAGCGCAACTCTCCGAGCTGGCGACGCCGGTCGAAGCCGTTGACGTCGGTGGCGTTGTGCAGCATGCTGGTCATCCACCATGAGAAGTGCTGGGCCTTCCAGATGCGGCGGAGAGCGCGCTCGGCGTAGGTGTCGATCAGGCGCGCGTCGTTGTCGCCCAGGAGCGCTGACAACGCCTGGGCGAGCAGGATCACGTCAGCGACAGCGAGATTCATGCCTTTGGCGCCGGTCGGCGGCACGGTGTGCGCGGCGTCGCCGACGAGGGCGGCTCGTCCGTGACGGAGCTCGCTCGCGACGAAGCTGCGGAAGCGCAGCACGTCGCGTTGGAAGATCGGCCCTTCCTTGAGCGTCGTGCCGGGTACCCGTGCCTGCAGGGTGTCCCAGATCTCGGCCTCGCTCGGGGCCTGCGCATCGGCGTCGGGGTCGCACTGGAAATACATGCGCTGCACTTCAGAGCTGCGTTGGCTGATGAGGGCGAAGCCGTCGTCGGAATTGCTGTAGATCAGCTCGTCGGAACTCGGTGGCGCCTCGCACAGGATGCCGAACCAGGCGAAGGGGTACTCGCGGAAGTGTCCCTTCCTCCCGGCTCCCGTGACCGCGGGGCGCACGACGGAGCGCGAACCGTCGGCACCGACGACGAAGTCGGCGTCGATCACGAGTTCCGCTCCGTCGGCATCCGTGGCGATCACCCGGGGGTGGTCGGTGTCGGCGCCCTCCACCCGTGATGCCGTGACGCCGAAGCGGATGTCCTGCTCGGAGTCCAGGCGCAGGGCGAGGAGATCCTTCAACACCTCGTGCTGAGGATACAGCCAGACGCTGCGGCCGACGAGCGAGGGGAAGTCGATGCGGTGCCCCTCGCCCTGGAAGCGCAACTCGATGCCGTCGTGACGGTGACCGACGGTGTCGACCCGGGTCTGCGGGTCGATGCGCTTCAGAAGATCGACTGTGCCCTGTTCGAGGATGCCGGCGCGGATCGTCGACTCGATCTCGGAGCGTGAGCGCTGATCCATGACCACCGACTCGATGCAGTGCTCGGCGAGCAGGTGCGACAGGACCAGGCCGGCGGGCCCGGCACCGACTATCGCGACGCGGGTGCGGATCGAGGTGGTCACGGCGTCTCCTTCGACGAGTCGTGCGCGGCATGGCGCTCGTCGATCAGTGTGAGCGATCACCTCTGCCCGTACGTCACGTCTCCCGATGAATGGGATTCAGGAGTCGCGCAGGTCGGCTTCGATGGATCGCGCGGCCTCCTGCAGCACCGCGATCGCCCTGCCGGTCTCCGCGTCACGCGGGAGGATGATCGACAGCGCGGCGGCGACCGTGCCGCGGTCGCGCACGGGCACGGCCACCCCCGTGGACACGGTTTCGATCGTTCCGGGTGCGATGACGAAACCCTGCCGACGGATGGTGGCGAGCAGTGCACGGAGTGCCAAAGGATCGGTGACGGTGTCGGGCGAGACGGCGCGGAGCGGTCCGGCGAGAATCCGTGCTCGCACCCCCGGATCGGCGTGAGCGAGGAGCACGAGGCCTGACGAGGACGCGTGCAGGGGGAGCCTGCCGGCGATGCGGGTGATGTTGGCCCCGGCATCAGGATGCGAGAGCCGCTCGAGGAAGAGTGCCTCGTCGTGCTCGAGCACCGACAGCTGAGTGTGCTCGCGGATGACGCGTTGGATGCGCTCCATGGGTGGCAGTGCGGCCTGGCGCAGGCGGAGAGCCCTCGACCCGCGGAGCGCGAGCTCCCACAGACGCATGCCGAGTCGCACGCGCATCTCGTCGTCGCGCTCGAGGAGCCCCGCGCGGATGAGATCGCCTACGATCCGGTGCGCGGTCGACGGCGAAAGGCCGGCCCGGTGCGCGATCTCGGTCGCGCTCTGGGTCGTGCGCTCGGCCGAGAATGTGTCGAGCACTCGAACTATGCGTTCAGTCATCGAGTCGCCCGAGGGTGAGTTGGCCATGTCGCCAGTCTTCCACGGGGGATGCCGTCGTCGACGGGGTAGCCTCGCTGCATGACCTCCGCAGCTCCCGAGTCCTCGACGCCATGGCACGCCATCGATGCGGTCGAGGTCGCCGGGCTGTTGGCGAACTCGACCGCGCGGTGGTGGTTGTCGGGCGGTGTCGCGCTGGACCGATGGGTGGGCACGACGATCCGCCCGCGCCCGAACATCGATGTGAGTGTGACGGCGTCGGATCTTGGCTCGTTCGTCGGAGCGTTGCCTGTCGGGTTCAGTGCGTGGGCGCCGGCAGGGGCCGAAGGGCTCGTCCTTCCCCTCGACGAGGTCGATGTGGATTCCGATCCGCAGCCGTTGCTCGTGCGCGATGACTCCCGCGGCGCCTGGATCCTGCAGGTGAACGTCGAGGACGGTTCCCCGAGCGCCTGGGTGTACAAGCGCGATCCGCGGCTCACGTTGCCGTGGGATCGCGCGGTGCTCGACATCGACGGCATCCCGGCCGGGGCCCCCGAGGTGCAGCTGGTGTGGAAGGCGCTCCGTCCGCGTCCTGAGGACACGGTCGACATGAATGCTGTGCGGCCGACTCTGTCGGTGGAGGCGATGGCGTTCTTCGAGACGGCTTTGCTGCGCATCCATCCGCATTCGACGTGGTCGATCCACGTGCGCAGCCCGTTCGCTCCCGCGAAGGCGAGCTGGAATCGTCCGGCGCGCTCCTAGTCGGCAGCTCGGCGGTACTCCTCGGTGCTGACGGCATCGCGTACGAGCGCGCGGAACCACCGCTGTGCGGGGGAGAGGTTCGCCTCGCGTCGGGTGTAGAGCGAGACCGGCGTGCTCTGTGCGGGCCAGGGGAGGTCCGAGATCTTCAGCCCATGGAACCAGCCGCGGAACACCTCGGCGACGTGACGGGGCAGCAGCACGACGAGGTCGGTCGTCTGCACGACGGCGGGCACGGTGGCGTATTCCTCGACCGTCAGCGACACCTGGGGCATGAGACCGTGCTCGACGAGTGCCTGCAGGGGGAACACGTGTCCGCCACGCGCCGACACACGTACGAAGTGGCGTCCCTCGAACATGTCGGGCGCGGTGTCGGGCAAGGGGTGGGCCGTCGATGACAGGGCGACGTATTCGACAGCGCGCACATGCGTGCGCCACAGCCGCGGGCTGCCGATCATCGACACGGTCATGGCGAGGTCGATCGTGCCGCGCACGAGGCCTTCCTCGACCTGATCGGCGTCGAGACGTTCGACCTGCAGGTGCGGACGCGACTGCTCGCGCGCGAGGGCAGCCATCACGGGAGGGAGGAACGTCTGCTCACCGATTGAGGTGAGGCCCAGCGTGAGCTCGCCGCTGAAACTCGAGGGCTCGAATGCCTCGGGGTCGCTGACGGTCGTGTCGATCTGAGCCAGCGCTTCGTGCAGGGGGGCGAACAGCGCGGTCGCTTTGGCGGTGGGCACCATGTCGTGCCCCTCACGGCGGAAGAGGTCGTCGGAGAAGCGCTCGCGCAGTCGCCGCAGCGTGTAGCTGACGGTTGGCTGGGTGACATGCAGATGCTCGGCCGCGGCAGTCACGCTGCGCAATTCGTAGAGCACGACGAAGGTGCGCAGCTGGTTCAGGTCCATCGTCGTCATTTATAGACCACCTCTATGCACACGTGAGTTCGTATCTATTGGACTATATACAACCACCGACGTACGTTCGAAGGATCCGCTCTCAGTGACAAGGACGACACACGGTGATCATCGACATCCACGGCCATTACACGACGGCCCCGGCGCAGCTCGGCGCATGGCGCGACCTGCAGATCGCCTTCACCGAAGGCGCGACGGATGCTCCGGACCCGGCGGCTCTGCGCATCAGCGATGACGACATCCGCGAGACGATCCAGGCCAATCAGCTGCGTGTGATGGATGACCGCGGCAGCGACATCACGGTTTTCAGCCCGCGCGCCTCGTTCATGGCGCACCACATCGGCGACCTGGAGGTCAGTCGAACGTGGGCGCGCATCTGCAACGATCTCGTCGCGCGCGTCGCGCACCTCTTCCCCGACCGGTTCCTGATGGGGGCGATGCTGCCCCAGTCTCCGGGCGAAGATCCTGCGACGACCGTCCAGGAGCTGACCCGAGCGGTCGAAGAGCTCGGCGCGGTCACCGTGAACATCAATCCCGACCCTTCGGGTGGGAAGTGGTCGGCTCCCGCGTTGACTGATCGCTCGTGGTACCCGATCTACGAGAAGCTCGTGGAGTACAAGATTCCGGCCATGGTGCATGTCAGCACCACGTGCCGCCCCGACGTCTTCCACACCACTGGCGACCACTATCTCGGCGCCGACACGACCGCGGTCATGCAGCTGATCAAGGGCGACCTGTTCCGTGACTTCCCCGATCTCAAGCTCGTGATCCCGCACGGCGGCGGCGCGGTGCCGTACCACTGGGGCCGCTTTCGTGGTCTCGCGATGGCGCTGGGCAAGCCCGAGCTCGAGGAGCACCTGCTCGGCAACGTGTTCTTCGACACCTGTGTCTACCACCAGCCGGGCATCGATCTGCTCACCGGCGTGATCCCGACCGAGAACATCCTGTTCGCGAGCGAGATGATCGGCGCCGTGCGCGACATCGACCCGCGCACCGGTCACCATTTCGACGACACCAAGCGATACGTCGATGCGACTCCGAACCTGACCGACATCGAGAGGTATGCCGTGTTCGAGGGCAACGCCCGCCGCGTCTATCCGCGCCTCGACCGAGCCTTGACCGCTCGCGGTCTCTGAACGAGAGAAGAGAAATGCGTCTGAACGACCTCGGCATCGTCCGCACCGACATCCAGCGCCCCGACCCCGACGACGTCGCACGTCTGTCGCAGTTCGGCGTCGCGACCATCCACGAGGCCATGGGCCGCGTGGGCCTGATGCGTCCGTACATCCGCCCCGTCTACTCGGGCGCGAAGCTGTGCGGCCCCGCCGTCACGGTGCTGCTGCAGCCGGGGGATAACTGGATGTTCCACGTCGCCGCCGAGCAGGTGCAGGAGGGCGATGTGATCGTCGCCGGGTGCACCACCGAGAGCGAGGACGGCTTCTTCGGTGAACTACTCGCCACCTCGCTGACCGCCCGCGGCTGCAAGGGGCTTGTGATAGACGGCGGCGTCCGCGATGTCGCCGATCTCGAGAAGATGGGCTTCCCGGTGTTCTCCCGGGCGATCAATTCCAAGGGCACGGTCAAAGCGACGCTCGGCTCGGTCAACGTTCCCGTCGTCGCGGCGAACGCGCTCGTGAACCCGGGCGACGTGGTGGTCGCGGACGTCGACGGTGTGGTCGTCGTGCCGCGCGGGCTGGTCGGTGCGGTGGCGGATGCAAGTCAGGCGCGGGAGGACAAGGAAGAGTCGAAGCGGCAGCAGTTCCGCGACGGCGTGCTCGGACTCGACCTGTACGGCATGCGGGCGCCGCTCGCGGCCGCCGGACTCGAATATGTGGGGGACTGAGATGACGCACGGCGTCACCACCGGCGACTTCGAGAAGACCCCCGGCTGGCTCGACTGGTACGACGGCCCGACCGCGCCGAGATTCGTGCTGCCGGAGGGTGCGGTCGACGCGCACTGCCACGTCTTCGGTCCCGGTGCCCAGTTCCCCTACGCCCCCGAACGCAAGTACACCCCCTGCGACGCTTCGGCCGAGCAACTGATCGCACTCCGTGACCACCTCGGCTTCCATCGCAATGTGATCGTGCAGGCCACCTGCCACGGCGCCGACAACACCGCGCTCGTCGATGCCCTGCGCCGCAGCGAAGGGCGAGCGCGAGGCGTCGCGACCGTGCGCCGCGACGTCACGAACAAAGAGCTCGGCGACCTGCACGCGGCAGGGGTCCGTGGCGTGCGCTTCAACTTCGTCAAGCGTCTCGTCGACCGTGTGCCGACGGACTCGCTCGAGGAGATCGTGGCGAAGATCGCTCCGCTCGGCTGGCACGTTGTGATCTACTTCGAGGCCGAGGACCTCCCCGAGCTGTACGACTTCTTCTCCGGCATCCAGGCCCCCGTCGTTGTCGACCACATGGGCCGGCCCGACGTCACCAAGGACCCGGACGGGCCGGAGTTCGATCTGTTCCTGCGCTTTCTGCGCGAGAACGACAACGTGTGGACGAAGGTGTCGTGCCCCGAGCGGCTCAGCGTCACCGGTCCGCGCGCTCTCGACGGCGAGCAGCACGCGTACGCAGACGTCGTGCCGTTCGCCCGACGCGTGGTCGAGGAGTTCCCCGACCGCGTGCTCTGGGGCACCGACTGGCCTCATCCGAATCTCAAGGACCACATGCCCGACGACGGGCTGCTGGTCGACTACATCCCTCAGATCGCGACGACGCCCGACCTGCAGCAGAAGCTCCTGGTCGACAACCCGCGCCGCCTCTACTGGGGCGAACCCGCCACCGACCGAGGAGTTTGATCATGGCACTCGACAAGCCGTACAAGGAAGTTCCGGGCACGACCATCTACGACGCCGAGCAGGCGCGCAAGGGCTACCACCTCAATCAGTTCTCGATGTCGCTGATGAGGCCCGAGAACCGCGAGCGCTTCCTCGCCGACCAGGAGGCGTACCTCGACGAATGGCCGCTGAATCCGGTGCAGCGTCAGGCCGTGCTCGACATGGATCTCAACACCATGATCGCCGAGGGCGGCAACATCTACTTCCTCAGCAAGATCGGCGCCACCCACGGCCTGAGCTTCCAGCAGATGGCTGGCTCCATGACCGGGATGAGCGAGGCCGCCTACCGCGACATGATGGTCGGGGGTGGGCGCCGCCCCGAGGGCAACCGGCTCAAGGACCTCGACGGCTGGACCCCGCCGTCCACCGAGAAGGCGACGACCGTTCGGCCCGACGCCCCTGCGAAGTACACGTCCGCGCTGTTCACCTCTCACGTGCCGGCCATCGGCGCGGCGATGGACCTCGGCAAGACCGAGGAGCCGTACTGGAAGAAGGTGTTCGACGGCTATCAGTGGACCCGGAAGTGGGCGAAGGAAAACACCCCCGACGTCGTCATCCTCGTGTACAACGACCACGCGACCGCGTTCGACGCCTCGATCATCCCGACCTTCGTGCTCGGAACGGGAGCTGCGTACCCGGTCGCCGACGAGGGCTACGGCCCCCGGCCGGTGCCAGGTGTGAAGGGACACCCGGAGTTCGCCGCGCATCTCGCGCAGTCGATCATCCAGGACGACTTCGACCTCACGCTCGTCAATGAGATGGTCGTCGACCACGGACTCACCGTCCCGCTGTCGCTCGTCTACGGCGAGGTCGAGGAGTGGCCGGCGCGAGTCATCCCGCTCGCCGTGAATGTGGTGCAGTACCCCGTCCCGTCCGGGCGCCGCTGCTACGAGCTCGGCAAGGCGCTGCGCCGAGCGATCGACAAATGGGACGGCGAGGAGCTGAACGTCCAGATCTGGGGCACCGGCGGCATGAGCCACCAGCTTCAGGGGCCGCGCGCCGGACTCATCAACAAGGAGTGGGACAACGCGTTCCTCGACCATCTGATCGCCGACCCGCTCGGGCTCACCGAGTGGCAGCACATGGAGTACGTCGACGAGGCGGGGTCCGAGGGCATCGAACTCGTGGACTGGCTCATCGCCCGCGGTGCGATGGATGACCAGTTCGGGGGTGACGCGCCTGACACCAACCACCGTTTCTACCACGTGCCGGCGTCGAACACGGCCGTCGGACACCTGGTGCTATCGAATCCGGTCGCCTTGAAGACCGACGCATCCCGACCGGCTCAAAGCGCCGTTCCGGAGCCGAACGATACGGTGGCCTCCTTCACCGAGAAGCTCTCGGTCGCCGGCAACTGACAGGGATCCGTCCCACCTGAGGAGAGACGCATGACAGACAAGATCCGCATCGCCGTCGTCGGTGCCAACGGCGCCTTCGGGATGAAGCACCTCGACGGATTGAAGAACATCGATGAGGCGGTGGTGACGGTTGTGAGTGCGACATCCCAGGAGAAAGCGGATGCGGTCGCCGCGCAGTACGGTGTCGCGCACGCCCTTGTCGGACTCGACGCCGTTCTGGACCGCGATGATGTGGATGCCGTCATCCTCGCGACGCCGACCGGGCTGCACGCGGAGCAGACGCAGGCCGTGCTCGCCGCAGGCAAGCACGTGCAGGTGGAGATCCCCCTCGCCGACTCGCTCGAGGATGCCGAGGCGGCCCTTGCCGCAGCGGAGGCCTCCGGACGCGTCGCGATGGTCGGCCACACCCGACGATTCAACCCGTCCCACCAGCTCGTGCACCAGAGGGTCGAAGCGGGGGATTTCGCCGTGCAGCAGATGGACGTGCAGACGTATTTCTTCCGCCGGAGCAATACGAACGCGAAAGGCGAGAAGCGCTCCTGGACCGACCATCTGCTCTGGCATCATGCGGCGCACACCGTGGATCTCTTCGCATACCAGGCGGGGAGGATCGTGCAAGCACACGCCATCCAGGGGCCGATCCATCCCGAATTGGGTATCGCCATGGACATGTCGATTCACCTCAAGAGCGAGACCGGCGCGATATGCACCCTGTCGTTGTCCTTCAACAACGACGGACCGTTTGGAACGTTCTTCCGGTACATCGGCGACACCGCCACGTACGTCGCTCGCTATGACGACCTGTTCACAGGCAAGGACGAGCAGATCGACGTGTCGCACGTGGCCGTGAGCCTCAATGGTATCGAGTTGCAGGATCGGGAGTTCGTGTCCGCGATTCGCGAAGGCCGGGAACCCAACTCGTCGCTGCGTCAGGTCATCGACTGCTACCGCGTGCTCGGCGAGCTGGAAGCCCAGCTCGCGTGATGCTGCCCCGGCTCGGGCTCGGCTGCATGAACCTGAGCCACGCCTATGGTGTCCCTCCGTCCGCGGAGGAAGGGCTGGCGCTCCTGCGGACGGCACTCGACGAAGGGGTGACGCATCTGGACACGGCGACCCTCTACGGCGGCGGGGTCAACGAGGAGCTGGTCGGTAGAGCTCTTCGCGGTCGACGGGACGAGGTGATGCTCGCCAGCAAGTGCGGGCTCTCCCTCGACGGGGGGAATCGCGTCCTCGATGCACGCCCGTCGACGATCCGGGCACAGGTCGATGAATCCCTGAGACGTCTCGATGTCGAGTACATCGACCTCTATTACCTGCATCGATGGGACAAGCGTGTGCCTATCGCCGAGAGCGTCGGGGCGCTCGCGGAGGCGGTGTCGGCGGGCAAGATCGGCGCGATCGGCCTCTCCGAGGTGTCGGTCGATCGACTGCGCGAGGCTGAAGCCACGGCGGCGATCGCCGCGGTTCAGAACGAATACTCGCTGTGGACGAGAAACCCCGAGCTCGGGATGCTCGAGGCGACACGCGATACAGGCATCGCGCTGGTCGCGTTCTCTCCGCTCGGACGCGGATTCCTCAGTGACAGCGTCGTCGATCCCGATCGATTCCCTGACGCGGACATCCGACGCCGGATGCCCCGGTTCCAGCCTGACCACTGGCCGACGAACGAAGGTCTGCTTCCCGCGTGGCGCGCGCTCTCGGCTGAAGCAGGTTGTTCCCCGGCCCAGATCGCGCTCGCGTGGGTGCTGTCGAGAGGAGAGCACGTGGTCGCCATCCCCGGCACCACCGTCGCGGAGCATCTCCGAGAGAATCAGGCATCCGTCACTCTCGCCCTCGACACGTCGCTCTTGCGACGCGCGGGCGATCTGATCGACCGCCGCACGGTTTCGGGTTCCCGCTATCCCTCTGGCGCCGCAGCAGAGGTCGACGCGAAGACCTTCGAGGATGCGGCATGAAGGCGCTGTCATCCATGGCCACGCGCCGTGTGCTCGCCGAGATGCTGGATGCCGGCTTCGCAGCCGGTCTCGGGGAGGTCGAGCTGGAATCCGTGGGAGGGGTCGATGCGGCCAGGCGCGTGGGACAGGGCGAGGTCGTCGACCTCGTCTTTCTCGCTGAGGGAGCACTGGCCCGACTCGTCGATACGGGTGACGTCCTCGCATCCACGGTGAAGCCACTCCTGCTCTCGCACGTCGCGGTCGCCGTGCCGGCGAGAGCCACCGAACCCGCTGCAGAGTCGCGGAACGCCGCGTTCGCCGATGCGGACGGCCTCCGGAACGCTCTTCGATCAGCCTCCAGAATCGGGTACTCCACCGGCCCCAGTGGTACGGCGCTGCTCGAGCTGATCGATCAGTGGGGCATGACACCCGAGTTGGCTGATCGGCTCCTCCAAGCGCAGCCGGGCGTGCCGGTCGCGCACTCGCTCATGAGCGAAGAGGTCGACCTCGGGTTCCAGCAGTACAGCGAACTGATCGGCGAGCACGGTGTGCGCATCCTCGGGCGGATGCCGGACGACTGCGCGATCACGACCGTGTTCGCCGGCGCGGTGGCGAGCACCTCCGCGCAGCGGGAAGCCGCGCAAGGCCTGCTCGGCTTCCTCGCCTCCCCGGCGCAGCTTCTGATGGCGGAGCGCCACGGTTTCTCCGGCCCTGATTCCGCCCAGAGGTCTTTCAGCGACTGAACGCCGGATCGTGCAGCGAGTCCCACGGAACGGTGCTCAGAGTCGGTACGAGCTCCGTGAAGGCGATCGCCTGTTGTCTGACCGCATCCACGTCGATGGTGTCCAGCACGGACTCGACATTTAGCAGATAGTCCGGTCCGGCGATGAAGTTCGATCTTCGCCCCGGCGCAGAACTCGGCCGCCTCGGGTGTGGATCGTCAAGATGCGGGTGTCGCAGCCGCCATGATCAACACGGTGCAGCAGATCGGTGGATCCATCGGCACCGCGGTGCTGAGCTCGATGTTCGCCTCGGCGGTGGCGAGCCATCTCGAGGACAAGGCCCCGTCTCCCGAGGTCATCGGCCAGGCGACGCTCGACGGGTATCACATCGCCTTCTGGATCGGTGCAGCGCTGTTCGCCGGCGGTGCTGTGATCTCCGCGTTGGTGTTCCGCTCCGGCCCCGTCGAGGTCGACCCCGACGCCGAGCCGGTCATCGCTCACTGAGCACGGGCTGGTGCTCGATCGGTAGAGGGCGGTGGGTGCTTCTTCTCGGAGCGTCCGCCGCCTCTCTGCGTGAGATGCGACAGCTCCTTTTGTGAGGTATAATCGTTGGCACCCCAACTATTCTTCTCGAAGAGGGTAAAGACGATCGAAGGAGATCTCATGCAGTTCTATCGCGACGGCTATCGACCCGGTGATCCCGATCTTCTTCCCGCCGGGGCGCGTGAGGAGGAGGGAGCATCCGGTCTTCCCGATTTCGTCGATGTGCTGATCGTGGGCTCCGGACCCGCCGGATCGGTGCTCGCCGCGCAGCTCGCGGAGTTCCCCGACATCACGACGTGCATCGTCGAGCGGCGCACCGGCCCGCTCGAGGTGGGGCAGGCAGACGGGGTGGCCTGCCGCACGGTGGAGATGTTCCAGGCGTTCGGTCTGGCTGACGCGCTCGTTCGTGAGGCCTACTGGGTCAACGAGGTGCGCTTCTGGGGGCCGTCGGAGGGCGACCGATCGAGGATCGTACGAACAGGCTGGGTGGAGGACACCCCGGCGGGACTGAGTGAGTTCCCCCATGTGATCGTGAACCAGGCTCGCATGCAGCAGTTCCTTCTCGATCACGCGGCGAAATCCGCGAGCCGGCTGCATGTCGACTACTCGACGGAATTCGTCAGCTTCGAGCGTGAGCGGTCAGAGCATCCCGTGGTCGCGACGCTGCGACGCACCGCGGGGCCCGGCGAAGGGGAGGAGCACACGATCCGCGCGCGATACGTCATCGGCTGCGACGGCGCCCGAAGCGCCGTGCGGCGTGCGCTCGGAGTGGGGCTCGAGGGCGACGCGGCGAATCATGCCTGGGGTGTCATGGACGTGCTGGCAACGACTGACTTCCCCGACTGGCGCACGAAGAACGTCGTCCAGTCGGCGGGCAAAGGCAGCCTCTTGATGATCCCCCGTGAAGGAGGGAACATGGTCCGCTGCTATGTCGACCTCGGTGTCGTGCAGGCAGGCGACGCGAACATCCGCGCCACGACCGCCAGCCAGCTCACCGACGTCGCGAACGCGATCTTGCACCCGTACTCGATCGACGTGAAGCAGGTCGCCTGGTCGAGCGTGTATGAGGTGGGGCAGCGCGTCGCGAGTCGCTTCGACGATCTGTCACCGGATTCGGCGGCCAGCGACGATCCTCATGTCTTCCTCGCCGGGGACTCCTGTCACACCCACAGCGCCAAAGCCGGGCAGGGCATGAACGTGTCGATGCAGGACGCGTTCAATCTGGGGTGGAAGCTCGCGGCCGTCATTCAGGGGCGATCGGCCCCGGCGCTGCTGCGCACCTACTCCGAGGAGCGCCAGGAGATCGCCGCGGATCTCATCGCCTTCGACAAGCACTGGTCGTCCTTCATCGCGCAGCCGGCCGTAGATCCTGAGCACCCCGAACGCGGGGGCGTCTCACCCGCCGCGATGCGGGAGGAGTTCGCTCGCCAGGGCCGATACACCGCGGGTGTCGCCACGACGTACACGCAGTCCACGCTGGTCGGCACAGCGGAGCACCAGCACCTCGCCACCGGCTTCGAGATCGGTACACGTTTCCACTCCTCACCCGTTCGACGGGTCGCGGACGCGCGGCTGATGCAGCTCGGCCACTCGCATCGCGCCGACGGTCGCTGGCGCGTCTACGCATTCGGGGACGACCGGGGAATCGCGCTGGAGGAGTTCCTGACGTGGTTGGACGCAGGGGAGACGTCGCCCTTGCGTCTGTTCACAGCGCCCGGGGCTGATGTCGACAGCGTGATCGATGTGCACGGTGTCTTCCGGGGCTCCGGCCACGACGTCGACATGATGGTCCTGCCGTCGATACTGCTCCCGCGATCGGGGCCGCTGCAGCTCCAGGACTGGGAGAAGGCATGGGCGTCCGATGAAGGGTCCGACATCTTCGACCTCCGCGGAGTCGCGCGCGAGGGTGCTGTCGTCGTGGTGAGGCCCGACCAGCATGTCGCGCACGTGCTGCCGCTGGCGGCACGCTCTGAGCTCAGCGAGTTCTTCAGCGGGTTCCTCGTGCCCGCCGTCGCGAACTGAGACGTCGTCTGTCGTTCGGTACGGGCGGCTGAGAAGATGGATGGCGTGATGACGATGACCGACCTTCCTGAGCCGCAACGTCACGTCGGCAACCTCATTCGGCGCGCCCAGCAATTGCATCTTTCGACGTGGGCGCGGGTGGCCGACCCCGATATCACGAGCACGCAGTACAGCATCCTGGTCGTGCTCGAGCGTCTCGGTGAGGCGAGTCAGCGCGAGCTCGGTGACGAGGTCGACCTCGACCGGTCCACCGTGGCAGATCTCGTACGACGTATGGAGGCCTCGGGACTCATCGCACGACGGCGAGCCACGGGGGATGCCCGCCGAAACGTCGTGACTCTCACCCCACGCGGGGTGTCGGAGCGGGCCCGACTCGCGCCGCGCGTCGACGACGTGCAACGCGAGCTCACCAGTCACCTGAGGCGAGGAGACGCCGAAGCACTCTTCCGAGGGCTGTGGTCGATGCTCGAGCGACCGGATCTCGAGCAGTCGGAGGCAGTCTCGGATCACGCGCCGAGCGATTGATCCGAGACCGCCCTGCGGGTGCCCGGCGTCACCGAATGACGTTGAGCTCCGACACCGACATGGAGAGCACAGACCCTTTGGCGCCGACCGGATCGAGATCGACGCGATCCGCCGCTTGCGCTGCATGCCGGCCCGCGATGCGACCCGAGGTCATGGCCCATCCGATGTGAAGGCCGTGATTGAGCAACTGGAGTCCGCCCTGCCCGGTGGAGCCGGCAGCGAAGAGCCCGGGTACGGGCTGGCCGTCAGGCAGGGTCACTCGCAGAGCGGTGTCCACCGCAAGGCCGCCGTCAGCGAGTGTGACGTACGAGCGCATCGGGCCGAGCGCGTAGTACGGCCCCGCCCCGATACCCGAGCCGAAGGCGGTGCGACCGAACTCCGGATCAGCACCCGACGCGCGGTGGTCACGGAACCTCTGCACCGTCTCCTGAAGGGCCGCTGAGTCGATCCCAGCCTTCTGAGCGAGCTCGTCCAGGGTATCCGCCTTGTGGAACATGTCCGGGCGATAGCGCGCGTAGTCGTTGACGTACGCGTAGGCGACGCCCGGAAACGTCGATACCGGGTTCGGCCACGCCGAGAAGCGCTGCGCGAGCGCCTCATCGAACACCATGAATCCGCGGTTGCTGTCTGATGCCACGCCTCGGGCGAGAAGCCTGTCGGAGTCCTCGTTCCCCACACGATGCCCGCGCTCGTTCACGAGGATCGCCCCGGCTGCATACATCGAGTTGTTGGGGCCCACCCAGCTCGTGAGCGCGCCCCGCAGCATCACGGCGAGCAGGCGCTTGGGAAGCCGTTCGGCGACGAAGCGGATCAAGCGTGACACGAACGGATGCGACGGGAGCAGCTTGATCGGATCGGGAAATCGGCCCGGCGGAAAGCGGAGTCCTTCGTACAGCCGGTCCATCTGCAGCAGCACGCCGCCGACGTCGCTGCCCAGGCGGAAGCCATCGCCGGTGTTGCTGGTGTTGACCGCCGGCACTCGAGCGGCATCCTCACCGACATACGCTGCCTTGAGGTCGGCCGCAGCCGAATAATCTCCTGTTGCGAGGATGACTGCACGGCGAGCGAAATAGTCGGTGCCGCCCACGCTGGCGCCTATGACCTCGCCGTCGGCATTGCGCAGCAGTCGGTCGACACGGGCATCCGTCACCGTGCGGACTCCGCGTCTGCGGGCCTCGCGCACGAGGGCGCTCACATACGCGCCCGAGTTCGGCAGGATGTTGTGCATCCGCGGCTTCTCGTAGGGCGGCTCAGGGGTTGGACCGAGGAACTGCACGCCGATGCTGGAGAGCCACTCGAGGGTCGAGCCGGCGTTCTCCGCCAGCACGCGGCGCAGCGCGACGTTCTCACGCGCTTCATCTCGGCCGTTCGCCACCTTCATGTCCTCGATGAACAGATCGATGGAGTCGTTCACCCCCGCGCGGTATTGATAGGCGGTGTTCGCGGCAGTGAAGCTGCCGACCGACATCCCGGTGCTGCCGCCGGGCTTCGCGCATTTCTCGAGGATGATCGCCGTGGCACCGCTGGTGGCCGCGGAGATCGCCGCCGCGAGCCCCGATCCGCCGCCCCCGATCACGAGGACATCGGTCGTCGTAGTCATGCCGGCTTCCTTCCGTCGAGGGCGGCGAGCGCCGCAGAGCGCCCTGCCCATCGTCCTGTGATGTATGCGGGAGCCAGCCCGCCGGCATAGCCGACGTTCGACAGTCCGCCGATGTCGGCGCCGGCCGCATACAGGCCGCGGACCGGTCTTCCGTCTGCGTCGAGCGCCTCTCCTTTCGGAGAGATGGGCACGCCACCGAAGGTGAACGTGATCGACGGCTGCACCATGAGGGCGTGGAAAGGACCTGTCTGTGGTGCACGTGCGCCGCGGGTGACCCGCACTCCCGACGTCCAGCCGCCATCCTCGGAGGCAACGGCATAGGCTTCGAGCGTGTCGGTCAGGCGCGCCGGGTCGACACCCCATTCCGCGATCCTCGCGACGAGATCTTCGAGTGTGTCTGCGCTCGCCCATCGCCCGCCCGCTGCTTTGGCCGTTTCGAAGCGGTCGGTGGCGCCCAGGCCGGGGAAGGGCTCGGATCGGGCTTCGGTGAGGTGCACGTGCTCATCGAAGATGAGGACGCCGCGGCTGTCTGGCTGCCCGACGACCACTTGATTGATGATCTCGTCGCCGAGCATCTCATCGACGAAGCGCTCGCCGCGCATGTTTACGAGGATCGTCGATCCAGAGTAATACTGCGAATACGGGAGGTAGTTCTCCGGCTCGAACGATTCGACGGGCCACGGCACGAGGTGGCCGTAGAAGGAGGCCATCGATCGGCTGGCGCCTGCCCCGGCAGCTCGTGCCAGTCGAAGACCGTCGCCGACGTTGCCTTCGTGCGAACGCATCAGCAGGGCGTCGGCCTGAGGGCCGACGTAGCGGGTCAGAAGCTCCGGATCGCGTCCGAACCCGCCGGTCGCGAGAACCACGCTCGGCGCGGTGTACTCGACGCGCCCGTCGGGGGTCGAGGCCGCCACCCCGACGACGCTGTCACCGTCGACGAGCAACTCACGCACCGGGCTGTCGGTCTCTACCGCGCCTCCCGCCGAGACGACGGCATCTCGACATGCAGCGAGGATGGCGTGGATGTCGGTCGAGTAGCCGATGCCGAAGGTCATGATGCCGGTGGTCGGTTCGTCGGCGACACGAGCGCCGGTGGATCGCACTTCCTCGATCGCATCGGAGAAGTCGGATACGACGCGCGCGCCGAGCGTCTCATCGCCGAGAGGTATCCGTCGACGGTAGGCAGCGAGGTCGGGAGCGGTCCATAGCATGCCTGCAGACAGTGCCGCCGAGCCGCCCAGGGTGGTCGACTTCTCGAGAAGCAGGACGCGAGCGCCTGCGCGTGCTGCTGTTGCGGCGGCGGAGGAGCCACCGAGTCCCGACCCGACGACGATCACATCGAAGTCGTTCATGCGGCACTCTCCTTCACATCGGCGCGCGCAGCGGCCTGGCGGGCGACGCGGATGCCGAAGATCGCGCCCTTGCCGAGCGACGTGCCGGTCATGTATGCGGCACCGTGGAATCCACCCACGACCTCACCGATCGCGTAGAGCCCGGGAATGACCGCACCCTCGACGTCGACGACTTCGGCATCAGGTGTCACTTTGACGCCGCAGTATGTGGTCGTCATGAGGGATTTCGCCGGATACGCGTAGAACGGCGCCTGAGTGATGGTCGACAGTTCCCCGACGCCGTTGCACAGACTCGTTCTGCCGACCTCGTCATCAGACCCCTCGACGATCCTCTGGTTGTAACGCTCGACGGTTCGAGAGAGACGTTGCCCGTCCACTCCGATCAAGTCCGCGAGTTCCTCGATCGTGTCGGCACGGTGCAGATGGCCCAGGGCCTCGATGGCCTCCATGTCCTTGAGCGGAATCCCCGGGTGGGACTTGGCGCGCACGCGGGAATCGAAGATCTGGATGCCCAGGCCCCCGTCCTCTCCGAGTACGGCTCGCCCGAGCGTCTTGTACGATTGGGACTCGTCTGTGAAGCGCTCGCCGTTCCGGTTCACGATGATCGCCCCCATGTAGTACGCGGTGAGGAGCTCGTGGACGTCTCCGGTGTCGGGGTGAGAGCCATACGTGCCGCTGACGAAGGACATGTCTGCCATGTCTGCTCCCAGTTTCCACGCCATCCGCAACCCGTCGCCGGTATTGCCCCTGCCTCCGAACGGGATGGCTTCGAGTTGCTCTGGCGCGAAGATGCGGAGCAGCTCCTCGCCACGGCTGAACCCGCCCGTGGCGAGGACCACACCGAGGCGGGAGCTCACGTCGGTCGCGCCGGTCGGGCTGTCGAGTCGGGCTCCCGTCACGTGCCCTGATGCATCGCGGAGAAGTCTGACCGCGCGATGCTCGAGGAGGGTTGAGCCGCCTGCTGTCTCGAACTGCTCGTGAAGTCGACTCATCACCTCGGAGATCGCCGAGTTGTGGCTGCGTCTGGCCGATTGCCCCGAGCTGATCTCGATCTCGCGAAACTCCACGCCATGGTCTTTGAGCCAGCGGTAGGCCTGGCCCTGATGCGCCAGGTACGCATCCAGCAGAGCCGGGTCGTTGCGGTGCTCGCCCACATCCTGCATGTCTTTCAGGAACAGCGCGGCGGAATCCCGTTCTCCCTCAGCGCGCTGCTCCTCGGTGTCGCTGAAGGCGAACCATCCGCCACTCATGACCGTCGAGCCTCCGAGCGCGGAGGTCTTCTCGGCGAGGACGACGTGGAGGCCGGCCTCCGCGGCTGCAGTCGCGGCGGTCTGCCCGGCGATGCCGCTGCCCAGGATCAGCAGATCTGTGGTGAGGGTCTTCATCGTGTCACTCCCAGCTGGTCGAGGGGGGTGCGGTAGGTCTCGCGCCCCGTGGCGATCGCGATCGCCGAGATCGTGCACGCCACGGACGTGAAGGCGGCGGCAGGCCACCATGCGTCAGCGTTCGCGGTCGAGATGGCTTGGATGATTACCGGGGAGAAGCCGGTCAGCACAAGACCGAGCTGCAGGCCGACGGCCATCCCCGTGACCCGGTAGCGGGTGCTGAAGAGTTCGCTGAAGTAGGCGGGATACACCGAGTTGGTCGCCGCGAATCCGACCGAGACGCACAGCAGGACGCCCACGAAGATCAGAGGAATGTTGGCTTCCCCGACCGCCCAGAAGAACAGCCAGACCGCTGTCGCACCGAAGAGGTTTCCGCCGATAAGCACCGGCTTGCGGCCGATCCTGTCGCTGAGGCCGGCAAGCAACGGCTGCGTAATCAGTGCGACGACGTACCCGACGATAACGACCCAGAGCATGGTGCTTGCCTCGATCCCGACGACGTTCGTCGCGTAGGTCAGCCCGTAGACCGGGACTGTCGTGCTGATCACGACGAGGAAGGCGGCGAAGATGACGCGGACGACATCGAGCGGCTGGTGGCGGAGCACTTCTCCGAGCGGTACCTTCGCTGTGGTTCCATGCTCCTTCTCGGCGGTGAAAGCCTCGGTGTCGCGGACTGTGCGCCGGATGATGAGCCCGACGATCAAGATGATCGCGCTCAACCAAAACGGTACTCGCCAGCCCCAGGCGACGAGCTGATCGTCAGGGAGGGTCGCGACGCCGATGAAGGCGAGGGTAGCGAGGATGTATCCCACCCAGATCCCGTTGATCGCCCAGGACGTGTAGAGCGCTCGGCGATTCGCCGGGGCGTGCTCGAGAGTGAGTGATGATGCGCCGGAGAGCTCGCCGCCGACCGAGAGACCCTGGCACAGCCGCAACACGATGAGAAGCGTCGGCGCGAGCACACCGACGCTGTCGTACGACGGCAGGCATCCGATGAGGAAGGTGGCGACGCCCATGAGCAGCAACGTCAGGATCATGATGTTGCGGCGCCCGAACCGATCGCCGAGGTGCCCCGCCAGGAAGCCTCCGAGTGGGCGCGCGATGTAGGCGACGCCGTAGAGGCCCAGCGAATAGAGCAGTCCGGTGGCACCAGAATCCGGGAAGAACACCCGGGCGAACACCAGCGCTGAGGCGGACGCGTAGATGTACATGTCGTAGTACTCGAGCGCCGAGCCGATGAAGCCAGCGAGCGAGGCTCGTTTGCTCTGGTTGCCCGGTGTGCGCATGCTCGCCGTCTCGGTGAGGAATCCTGTCTTCGTTGACATCATGGTGTCCTGTCCTGTTCTGTGATGGAGGGGGGTGAGGGACTTCGATATTCAGCAGGTGAGCATGCCGCCGTTGACGTCGATGCTCGCGCCGGTGATGAAACTGGCCTTCTCGCTGACCAGGAATTCGATCGCGTCAGCGATCTCTTCCGGCAGAGCGAAGCGAGCCATCGGGACCTGTCCGATCATCTGGAAAGTCTCGTCGGTGGGCACCCCGCCGGTCATCTGGGTCTGCACGAATCCGGGCGCGACGCCGTTGACGCGGATTCGGGAACTCGACAGCTCGCGAGACAGCGATGCGGTGAGGTTCATGAGCGCGGCCTTGGATGCGGCGTAGGCGACGGACGAGGGAAGGTAGGGAGGGAACGTGTCTCCCGGGAGACCGCCCGTGCCGAGTCGCGACACGATGGAGAGGATGTTGACGATCGACGCTGTTCCGTCCGTCGGCATGTGCGCGAAAGCCTCCTGCACGAGGAGGAACGGAGCTTTCACGTTGACGGCCATGACCTGGTCCCACTCGTCAGGGGACACTTCATGGAACGATCGCTTCTTCCCCTCGTTCTTGGGAGAGATGCCCACCCCGTTCACGACGACGGTGAGTTCACCCAGGCGGAGCGCGGCATCGACCGCGGCTCTGTTCGTCTCGGTCAGGGTGAGATCGCCGGCGACGACGCTGTGCTCGCTGCCGGGTAGTGCGGCCGCGACGGCGCGGGCGTGCTCCTCAGAAGCATCGGCGATGACGACGTGGTATCCCGCAGTGGCAAGTCGCTGCGAGACGACTCTGCCGATGCCACCGGCCCCGCCCGTGACAATTGCGCTGCGTTCGAAAGTGCTCATGAGTGGCTCCTAGTAGGTCGCTCGTCCGCCGGATGCGTCGAAGACGAATCCGGTCGTGAATGAAGAATCGGGTGAGGCGATGAAGGAGACGAGACCGGCGATCTCCTCGACTGTGCCGAATCGCCCCATCGGAATGAGAGACTTCTGGGCATCGCGGCGCTGCGGTGTCATCTCCTGAATGAGGGGCGTGTCGATCGAGGCGGGTGCGATCGCGTTGACCGTTACTCCGCTTCCGGCATATTCGCGGCCGACGGATTTGACCATGCCGATGACCCCGGCCTTCGACGCTGAGTAGGCGGCCATCTGCGGATTGCCCTCTTTGCCGGCGATCGATGCGATGTGGATGATCCGTCCGAATCCGCCTGGGAGAAGATGCCCCAGCGCTGCCCGCGTGACGGCGAACGCCCCGCCGAGGTTCAAGCCGACGACCCTGGCGAAGGTCTTCTGATCGGTATCGAGCGTGGGCGTGACGGGGCCGAGGATGCCGGCACAGTTCACGACTGTGTCCACGGTCGTGAGGAGCGACACGGCGTCGTCGATAGCACGAAAGACGTCATCGGAATCGGTCACATCGATGCTCCCCTTCGCCGCGGCCTGCGCGTCAGCGGCCCAGTGTGCCGATGGAAGGTCGAGAGCTACGACTTCCATGCCGTCGGCGGTGAGGCGCCGTACGATAGCAGCCCCCATTCCGCTGGACGCGCCGATGACGATCGCGCCTCGTCGTGTGGTGGGATTCGACGACATCGATTCCTCGCAAACTTCTTCGTTCGTTGGGGTCCGGATGATTCCCGGATGGCTCGATAGTATGCAGAAGATTGCGTTATAAGCAACGCGACCATAGTGTTATTGCGTGGAGCGCAATAACAACCAGAGAGTTGAATCTGTCCATCGAGCCCTGGTTCTGCTGAAGCTCCTCATCGAGGAGGAGGTCATCGGCGTGACCGAGGCGGCGCGTGCGCTCGATGTGAACGCGTCAACGGCCCAACGTCTGCTCGCGACGCTCGTGCACGACGGTTTCGCCGCGCAGAAGCGCGATCGGCGCTACGTCCTGGGCCCGGCTCTGCACCATCCCGGACTCTCCACTCGGATTCCACAATTGACGGACCGCCTTCGTCCGGCTCTCGAAGAACTCTTCCAGCGAACGGGTGAGACCGTGCATATAGCCGCGCTGGTCGGAACCCGCATCCTGCATCTCGACGGCATCGAGGCTCGCACCCACGTTTTGAGATTCGGTCTTCGAGTGAATGTATGGTTGCCGGCCCATCTCACATCCGGAGGAAAAGCGCTCCTCGCGGATCTGTCGGACGAGGAAGTGGACGCGCGCTACCACGTCGCACTCGCCGGCCCGCGCGGCCATCAGATCGGCGTCGACCTGGAGTCGCTCCATGAGCAGCTCGACGACATTCGTGATTCGCGGATCGCCTGGAATTTCGAGGAGAGTGAGCCCGGCGTAGCAGCGATGTCGATCTCGGTCGGCGAGTTCGGTGGGCAGCGAGTGGCCCTCAGCGTTGCGTTGCCGATCGCTCGCTATACCCGCGAGCTTGGAGAGAAGTGGGCTCGGGACCTCGTCGAAGTCGCAGATGCCGTCGCCCACGCGGGCAGCCGATAGGAAGGTCTGGGGCCGACTCTTGCCTTTCGGCGAGGAGCCGAGATGCCCGAGGGTGTGGTCGAATGGGGCATGTTCATCGAGAGTGCCCATGGCGGCTATTGGAACCTTCTACTGTGCGTGAATGTTCGTGTCGACGCAAAGGGCGTCTATCACCTGGTGTTTCCCGTGGATGGTGGGAACATGAAGGTGAAGCCCGATCACCCGCAATATGGTTTGGTGGCCGAGCACTTCTCGAAGATGCTCCCCGGAGCGCGGTGATCAGCGATTCGACCACGTGACTGAACGTTTATTCAGTTTGTAGGTGCCTCGCCCGAAGTCCCCCCGCCTCCGGGGCCGCCGGTCATCTGGGTCGAGGCCTGCTGTTCGACGCTGTTCGCGTAGTCGTTGCTCGGGTCGCGGTAGATGGTGTGCACGTGGCCCCAGCCCGAGGTCGTGACGCCGTCGACGTCGGCGCCGGCCGAGCCCTGCTGCGCCTGGAACGCGACGTAGATGTTCGGGCCCGAGATGGAGAAGTTGATGCCGTTCCCCGTGGTCATGTCGTAGGTGGTCTCGCCGGACCATGCGATCACGGTCTCGTCGAGCGTGGCCGCGATCTCGGCGCGAGTGGTCGCGGTGGTCTCCTCATCGGCCATTCCCGACCAATTCTCGATCAGGTCGAGCAGCAGCTCCTTCTGCTCGTCGGTGAGGTCGGCGCCGGTCAGGCCGGAGCTGGTTTCGAACGTGCACGTGTCGCCGGGGGCGCACATGCTCACGTCGCCGGATGTCAGGGTGGCCTGCTGCTCCGCGGTCAGGCTGTCGAAGAACGCGAACGCGTCGGTGTAGATGGCGTCGAAGGGCTGCACCTCCTCGCCGTCCTCGTTCGTGTAGACGGCGGGCTGGACACCGAGGTGCGTGGGGGCGAAGGTGATCGCATCCGCGGCGCCGTCGAGGGTGGCGTTGATGCCGAGGTGGTGGCCGCCGAACTGCACCTCGAACGCGCTGGAGGTGTCCGTCGGGTCACCGAAGAAGGCGATGTAGTACTGACCGAGGGAGTCCTCGGTGCTGCTGCTGTTCTCTGCCAGGTACTCGTCGCCGTTCATGATGCCGGTGACCGTCGCGTAGGCCTCCTCGCTGAGCAGCGCCTCGAGCACCTCCATCGCCGCTGCCTTCTGCTCGTCGGTGAGATCGGCGAGGTTCAGGCCGGCGCGCTCGACGAACGTGACCGGGAAGTTCGACCAGGATGTCGTCTTCGTCTCGTCGTCGTAGTCGTAGAGCACGGCCTCACGCTGTTCGTCGGTCAAGGTGGCGAGGAAGGCCTCCGCGGCGGCCGCGGTGTCGGTGATCGTGTCGGCCGTGGTGGTCGCGTCGTCGGTGGTCGAGGCGGTCGACGTGCTGGTCGTCCCCGCGGTGGACGTCGACGAGGAGGCGGAGTCGCTCGTCACGGCGGCGGTCGCGCAGCCGGACAGGGCGATGGACATCAGGGTGATCCCCGTGACGGCGGTGAGCACGGGGTGAGCGCGCCGGGCCCGGCGAGGGCTGTCGGTGTCCTGGCGGCGGAGGCGGTGAAGGAAGCGCGTGTTGTTCATGTCACCGATGGTGCCCGGCCCACCCAAAGCGTCGCTAAGCCGAACCTTGGACGTTCCTATGAGATCGAGCGGCGACCGTTCACGGCTCAGAGCGGCAGTCGCACCGTGAACACCGTGTCGCCCGGCTCACTGCGCACGGTGATCGAGCCTCCGTGCGCCGTGACGATCGCCTGGGCGATGGAGAGACCGAGCCCGGTGCTGCCGGCGTCACGGTTGCGCGAATGATCTCCCCGAGCGAATCGTTCGAACAGTCGATCCTGCACGCCGGCATCTATCCCCGGTCCGTTGTCCGAGACCTCCAGCACGGCATGGGTGTCGGTCGTGGTGAGAGACGTGGTCACAACCGTGCCCGGCGGGGTGTGCGTGCGGGCGTTGCGGAGGAGGTTCGCGATGACCTGCCGGAGACGGTTCTCGTCGCCCGTGACCTCGACCTGTTCCTCTGCGACCTCGAGGCGCCAGTCGTGCGCGTCGTCCACCGCATGGGCGTCACTGGTCGCGTCGATCGCGAGCAGGGTCAGGCTGACGGGATCCCGACGGAGTGTCTGTCCGGCATCCAGGCGGGCCAGTAGGAGCAGATCGTCGACGAGGGAGCTCATGCGCTCCGACTCTGCGGCGATCCTGTCGAAAGACCTCTCCTGAGTGGGCGTCATCGGAGCTCCCTCGCCGATCGAGAGCTGCGCGTACCCGCGTATGGACGCCAGGGGTGTGCGCAGCTCGTGACTCGCATCGGCGATGAATCGACGGAGCTGGTCCTCGCTGTGCTGACGAGCCGCGAGAGCGCCCTGGATGTGACCGAGGAGCGTGTTGAGGGAGTTGCCGACTCGTCCCACCTCGGTGTGCGGGTCCGTGTCGTCGGGGTGCACGCGATCGACGATCTCGACGTCGCCCTGCGACAGCGGTTGGCCCGCGACGCGTTGAGCGACGCCCGCGACGCGGTCGAGAGGACGGAGGTTGCGTCTGACCACGATGGACAGGGCGACGGCGACGATCAGGATGGTCAGGCCGGCGACGATGACCAGGATCACCGTCAGGGCGGTGGTGGTGGCGGTGACGTCGCCGAGGGAGACCCCGACGATCACCGTCTGGTCCTCCTCGGGTTGCGCGGCGATCCGGAACGCGCCGAGGTCTCCGCCGAGATCGACGGAGGTCGGCGTCCGTGTCGCGAGGTCGAGCTCCTCGATCACCTCGCTCTGCTCACTCGAGAGCTCGACTTCGGTGCCGTCGGTCGCGGTGTAGCTCGAGCTGACGACTTGTCCGTCACTGTCGAGGACGATCTGCAGCGAGCCCACCCGCTGCGCCGGTCCGTCGTCGCCGAAATCCGGGTCGCCGCCATCCGGCAGCTGGGGGTCGCCGCCACCATTGGGTCCCGTGGCGAGGTCGAGCCCTTCGAGGACCTGAGTGTCGAGGCGGTCGTAGACGAACGACCGCAGCGCGAGGACCGTCGTCACGCTCGTCGCGATGAGGCCGGCGGCCACCAGCGCCGCGGTGCTGACGACGAGCTTCCGTCGCAGTGTCCACCTCGTGCCGGTCATCGGGCGGGTTTGATCGTGTAGCCGACGCCTCGGACGGTGTGGATGAGCGGCTCGCCGATCGTGTCGATCTTCTTCCTCAGGTAGGAGATGTAGATCTCCACCACGCTCGAGGTGCCACCGAAGTCGTAGCTCCACACCTGGTCGAGGATCTGCGTCTTGCTCAGCACCCTGCGTGGGTTCTGCATGAGATAGCGCAGCAGCTCGAACTCCTTCGCAGTGAGCTTGATCGGCTGACCGGCGCGCTCGACCTCGTACGTCTCCTCGTCGAGGGTGAGGTCTCCCACCTGCAGGCGAGGGTCGTTCGCTGCGGCGACCGCCACGTGACGACGAGCCATTCCCCGCAGACGCACGACGACCTCTTCGAGGTTGAACGGCTTCGTGAGGTAGTCGTCGCCACCGGCCGAGATCCCCGCGATCCGGTCCTCGACAGCATCCTTCGCCGTGAGGAAGAGGACGGGGAGATCGTTCCCGGCCGCGCGGAGTCGCTTGAGGACCTCCATGCCGTCGATCCCCGGCATCATGATGTCGAGCACCATCAGATCCGGTGCGAACTCGCGAACGAGATTGAGGGCTTCCTGTCCGTTGACCGCGGACCGCGCGTCCCATCCTTCATTGGTCAGGGCCATGCGCAGCAGATCGCTCAGATTCGCCTCATCATCGACGATGAGGGCGCGAACCGGGGAACCGTCGGGACGAGTGAGCGGCGACGGCCGGGAGCCGGGTGTGATCATGGGGCTAGTCTTTCCGCTTCTGCAGCCGACGGCTACCTCGGGTCGTGACCGCGGGCAGCGCGCGGGACGGATGCTGTTGATGCGACGAGTCTTCCTTCGCAGTCTTGGAGGAATCCAAGAGCGCCCCCGTCCTCGGCTGATAGATCCATCAGTGGTGTGCCGTCCCGGCGCGCAGCGCGCCGAAGTTCCCCGGTCATCACGAGCCGCTTGGGCGATTGTTCGGGGAGGACGGTTGCTCGGTCCCGGCGCCGACAGTCCGGATAAGGGGTCTTATCGTGCCCGATGGGCCAGACGTTGAAGTGAGATGGGGCTGACTGACTTGCTGATCGGCGTCTGACGAATATGAAAGAGGCCACGAGCTGCAGGAGCAGTTCGTGGCCACTCGATGAATTGCTGGCCCCGCGCTATATGCGTGCAACCAGGGTGCTACATCCGGTCAAGTAACCGCGTACTTGAGCACGTCGGCTGCGTCGAGGATCAGCTCGTCGGCTGCGGGGTCCGTGAGCAGCTCGTTGAAGTCGGGCCGCTCGGGGAATGAGTCGCGACTGCGATCGAACAGCGTCACCATCGGCTGATTGTCCACAGACGACCGGTGGTATAGGCCATCGATCCTGTCACCGAACTGCTCCTGGATGGCCCGGGCCCACGCCGGGGTGTGCTCCTTGTCGCCCATCTGGATGGCGGCCGCGCCGTTGTTTCGGACAGGCCAATACTCCGTCAGGTCCAGCAGCTCGAGCTTGCGGGTGAGCTCCCAGAACACCAGGGCGTTACCCCTCACGCCGCGATCGATGACGTGCTCGTCCTGGTAGACCTCGGCGAGGGCGGTGACATGGCTCAACGCTGTGTACATCACGCCGACGCCGGGGTGATCACCCACAGGGGGAGGGTGCGGGTCGAAGCGCATACCCGGGATCGGACCGAACTCGCGCATCTCGTCCCAGTTCTGAGGGTGATCACCAGCGACGGAGTAGACCCGGAAGAGGAATCCCCAATAGTGGCGAATGTCCTCCACCTCGTCGAGGACAAGGGTGGTGGGCGGCAGCGGAATCTTTGGCTTCGCCGTCACGTCCGTGCGATCCGATCGAGGATCCCGACGACCGCTGCGGGGTCTCCTCCGCCGGCCAGCCACTCCACGGGCGTCATACGTCCCTCGTCACCGGAGGCGACGTCGTCCAGTCCGGACGGCAGGTCTTCCTGCGGCGTAGTCATGAAGCCCTCGATGGACGCCGGCTGCCACCCTTCAAGGAAGTGGGGGATCACCTCGGCGAGACCCGGTACGACCTGGTCACCGATGAACTGCCACAGCGGGTAACGACGCGACTTGCCTGCGAGGAACGCGTAGAGCAGGTTGTCATTCTGGCGATGGCGCACCCGAGATGCAGAGAGGCCACCCAGACGCTCACCGACCTGGTCGGCCGACAGCGTGCGGGTGATCGCGCCTAGACGGGTCTCGCGTTCGATTCGGGCGAGCTCGCCGGAGCCGACACGCTTTTCGAGCTCGGCGAGACGCTCAGCGGAGAGTGCGCCGGAGCGCACCAGAACATCAGCATGGCTCTTCGTGAGACCGCCTCCGCTCGACTGCCGCCGGGTCGCGTTCTCCGTAACCTCGTTCAGCAGGGCGTCGACCTTGTCGCTCGGGACATCGCTCGTCACGATCATCTCTATGAGTTTGCCGAGGCTACTCTTCACGTCAGAAATCTTGGTCAGACCGGACTTTGCCGTGACTGTCGCTGGCCCCTTGTTGCTGTAGGCGACGGTGATGAGCATGCCGTTCTTCAGCCGCAGGTCGACCGCGCCCCCATCCGGCACAACGTGTTCCTTCGCTTTGACTGCCTTGACGCGGGCGCCTGGTGCTTTCTTCAGAGCCTCTGCCATGGCGTCTCCTCTCGTACGAAGTCTACTGCGCACTCTAAATCATACTCGCGGGTTTGCGTGCGGGCACTGTGCGTTTGGCGAGCGAGCACGCGCGTCCAGTGCGCGGAGAGTGTCGGCCGGAGGATGCGGAACGGCGCGGAACACGGGCGAAAGGCGAAGTCTGACCGCCCGCGCCGGACTCGGAAAGGACCTCGCGATCAAGCGTGCACCACCCTGCTATGGTGGCGCACCGCTTCAGCGGAGACGCGTTTCGCTCGCGCGGGAGTCTGAACCGCCAGTCCGGGTAGAGATTCCCGTCGTACCCAGATGGCCAGACGTTGAAGTGAGATCGGGTGCGCTGGATAGCTGCGGTAACTGGTCTTATCGTCGGTAAAGGGCCAGACAGGGAAGTGAGATGTGGCTGAGCAGGTGAGAGCGCGTTTCCAGTGCTGCCGTGAGGTTTCGCCCGACACGCGGACTTGATGCCGAAACTGAGATCGGCGTGGTTCCTGCGCAGGCGCGAGCGAATGCGGCCATCAGCGGCCGGTACGTCTCTCAAGATCGGTGGATGACCGATCCTGTCGATGTCACCAACGCCGAGCATTACGTGTGGGGAGAGGTCTCGGATGGGTGGCGACTGCTCGACAGTCCCGGGCTGTCTGTGATCGAGGAGCGAGTGCCGGCTGGCGCTGGCGAAGAGTGGCACGTGCACGACACGGCGACGCAGTTCTTCTACGTGCTTGAGGGCAGCGCTCAGATGCAGACCGCTGACTGTACCGTCGACCTCGCAGCCAGACATGGTCTAGAGATCCCGCCCGGACTCGCACACAGGTTCTTCAATCCGGGCCCGTCGGAGACTCGTTTCCTCGTGATCAGCACTCCCAACACCCGAGGGGACCGACGGGGTGTAGACCGCGCTGTCTGAGGTCGGTGCGGGTCTGCTGCTGCGCGGCTTGCTCAGTCCGTGATGCTGGACCGAGGCGCGATCGGCGGCAGCGTGTAGGCACCGGAGGCGATTGTCTCGTCACCACCGTAAGCGCGGATGATCACGGTGAACGGGCCCTCAGGCGACGGCAACCAGTTCGCTTGCTGCTCGGGGGTCTCGGGGCGCCGGTGTTGGACGTAGAGCGTGAGGGACCCGTCTTCGTCGAAGGCGAGGCCGTCGGTGCGGTCGCCGATGGAATAGCGGTCGATCTCATTGCCGCTGAGTAGGCGCTCTGGGAGCGTGTAGAGGGTGGCCGACCAGAAGAACCGGGCGCGCGGGAGTTCGTCGGCGGTGAAGGTGATCGTGTAGTCGGCCTGTCCGCTGATGCGGTCGCCGCTGGCGTCGACGAGCCATCCGCCGTACCAGGCGATGGCGGGAGGCAGCCCATAGAGCCCCTTCTTCGCGCCGACGTTGCGTCGGTCGTAGTGGCCGGCCATGTCCGCGCGGGTGCCGAAGAGGCCCACGGAATTGGATGTCTGTTCAGCGTGCTCGTTGAGGCGTTCGATGCCGTCAGCGAGCCCGGCAGCGAGGGCATCTCGCTGTGCATCATCGAGGGCATCGGAGCGGAACGCGCCTGTGCCGTCGAGCCCGATCTGTGCCATCCGGTCGCGGATCTCGCGGTCTTCGTCGAGCACGGGAGCGAACTGCAGTAGGAAGTCGAGAATGTCGAAGAAGCGGAGGTCTGTCGCGGCTGCATCGTCCCAGACGGGCCAGTCGACGTCCGCAGCCTCCGGAGCCGGGGTTCCCTCGTGGACGTGCAGCGGTGTCACCTCGTAGGAGTGCTGGATGCGCTTGAGTTCGTCGACGTCACCGTCGGTGAACTCGGTCCGCCCGAGGCAGCCGACGAAGTCTGTAGACGCTCGGATGACGCCCGCGAAGCCTTCGGGGGTGTCGCCTGTCCAGGACGGTCCTGCCAGGAGGTACCGTCCCGGGCCGGTACCTGTGGTCGCGGCGCTGATGTAGCCGGCGTACACGGTGTAGAGGTCGTGGAAGGGGAGGATGTAGAACCGATCGATGGCGGGGACGGTGATCACCAGGGGTTCAGCGCGAAGGTCGAACCAGCCCCAGGAGTACGGGGTGTCGTTGTTCGGCGTGACGATGTCCGTGTTCTCGGGGGTGAACGGTTCGGAGTAGTGACGAAACTGTCCGAAGCCGCCCGTGTACCGCGGGTCGGATGAGTCGATCGCTTGCTCGTAGAGGGTCCGGTAGTTCTCGATCATGGCGTAGCCGAACGTGTATGCGTCGGCGGCGATCGATCGCCACTCCGCGTGGTCGGTCACGCGACTGTGCTTTCAGTCGCGGTGATGTCGCCGAGCTTCCATGACCGGTCGAAGTAGGGCTCGAGGGGGCCGTAGAAGCGGAAGTAGCTGAACCAGTGTCGACCGGGAATCGTCTGCACCCAGTTGGTCTCGCCTGATGCTGGGGGTGTCGGGCCGAAGTAGAGGTCGACTGAGCCATCGTCGTTCACGTCGAGCTCGGGGTCTCGGGACCCGCGGTCGCCGCGCTGCTGCTCGTTGTCGATCAGGCAGCGGGTGGCTGCGTCGTAGACCGTGGCGGACCAGAAGAGCTTGGCGGGAACGTCTGCGGGAACGTGCAGATGGTAGTCGCGGCCCCCGTCGAGCCACTCGCCTGCGCCGTCGGTGTACGAGCCGAGGTAGGCCTGGCCGACGCCGGGAGTGGTGCTCTTCATCGCTTCCGAGAAACTGACCGCCTCGTAGAACCACGAGGCGCGCTCGAGGAGCTCGTCATACCCCTGACCGCGCTGGGCGGAGTTGTCGAGAACGATGGCCTGCTCCCAGACACGGTCGGGCCAGTAGGGGCCCTGGTCGAACCGCTTCGCGAAGGTGTTCGCCTGCGCCATGAGTTCGCCCGCGGCCGCTCCCCGCTCGAGGATGCCGACGAGACGTTCGTCCGGTTCGAACGGCGCGCCTTTTCGGATGCCGAGCTGCTTCAGCATGGCGAGGTAGAAGCGGTCGCGTTCGTCGACGATCTCGGTCTGGTAGATGCTGTGCAGCATCCGCCAGTAGTCGAGGCCTCGAGGCTGATCTCCGCTCCACGCTCGCCCGTCAGGCGACACGATCCGGGTCGGTGCGGGGTTCTCGCGATCGCGGAAGGGGTAGATGCGGACGGCGTCGACCAGAGCATCAGACTTCTCCGGGTCGGGGTCGAGAGTGCGGAAGCCGAACATGATGTTCACCCCCGATGACTGGAGCACGCGGTAGTCCTCGGCGGCCTCGCCCGGCGTCTCGGCACCGGGAGCGATGATCAGGTATTTGCCGCCTTCACCGCGGTCCGGTCCCATCTCGCCCATAGCGCCGACCTCGCGCTGCCAGAAGTCGGAGACGCCGCCCGCTGTGGGGCCCGGCGGCAGCTCGACGACGAGAGGCCCGGTCTCGGAGAGATCGAAGAAGTTCAAGATGTAAGGGGTGGTGGCGTTGGCGGTGATGAGGCCGAGGCGGTCCTGGTAGCTCAGGTAGCGGACGAGGTCGCTGCTGGTCGCACCGAAGACGCCGTAGTGCTGGGACTTCCACTGGGCGTACGAGACGATCGGGAGCGCCCACAGGTAGGCCTGACAGGCGAACTGGAAATCCAGCTCGTCGAAGATCGCAGGGATCGATGCCCGCGAGGGCAGCTCCCCGTCCATGTGCACATCGGCAAAGCTCGACTCACTCACTGTGACCCCTCCGTCAGACGCGAATGCCTCCATCATGTTCGACTCGAGGGCCGATGGAAACCCCCAGAGATGAACAGATCCGGTCCGGGCGCCCCGACTCTTGCGGCGCGGCGAAGGCACTGGCTACTCTCGGTGCCAAGACAGTGTGTCGGTCAATAGAGACTGGCTCCCGAACGCTGCCCGGGTACGGGTGTGCCACGGGCGGCCTTTCAAAGGATGGGTACTCATGGCAGATCTGATCGTCATCGCGTTCGACTCTGAGACCGACGCCGAGGGCGCGTACAACGAAGTCCAGCGGCTGCAGGACGACCTCGTCGTTCAACTCGCCGGTCTCGCGCTGGTGAAGGTCGACGACGACGGCAAGACGCACGTCGACTACCCCGGGACGGTGGGCAAGATCGGCGCTGGCGCTGCCGGTGGCGCGCTGTTCGGGACGCTCATCGGCATCCTCTTCTTCGTCCCCTTCGCCGGTCTCATCTTCGGTGGCCTGGTCGGCGCGTTGTTCGCCGGGCTCGACAAGACCGGCCTGGACGCCGAGTTCCGTGACCGGGTGCGCTCGACCGTGTCGGAGGGCAAGTCCGCGGTGGTCATCTACGCGACGAAGCTGACGGCCGACAAGTTCGCTGCCGCTCTGTCGTCGTACAACGGCACGATCGTCCAGACGTCTTTGTCGGAAGCAGACGAAAAGGAACTCGTTCACGACCTGTCGGGACAGTCCTGAACTCCCGCGGTTCTGCCGCGAAAGCCGGCCCGCCTCGTGACATCCACGAGGCGGGCCGCATTCGCCCGTTCGCGGGGTTGACGTGGCGGAATGCAGCATCGGAGGTGATCGCCGGTGTGACCCTGCTGGCGATCGCCGTGCCTCTGAACATCGGGTACGCGCAGATTGCGGGGCTCCCCGCGACGGCCGGGCTGTTCGCGCTGATCCTGCCTGCTGTCGTCTACGCGATCCTCGTATCGTCACGTCAGCTCGTGGCGTCCCCAGATGCTGCTGCAGCGGCGTTGGTCGCCTCGTCCATCGGTGGCCTCGCCGTTGCGGGCAGCGCCGACTATCTGACCATGGCGTTCGCGCAGGCCATCATCTGCGGTGTGCTGTTCATGCTTGCGGCCGTGTTCAAGCTCGGGTTTCTCGCGAACTTCCTCTCGAAGCCGATCCTCGTCGGATTTGTTGGAGGCCTGGCGTTGGACATCCTGGTGAGCCAGGTTGCGAAGATGCTCGGCGTGAAGATCGACTCCGGCGGCGAGTTCGTCGATAAGGTCGTCGGCCTCGCGACAGGGATCGGGACACTCAACGGATGGGCTGTCCTGATCTCCGCCGGCTCCGTGGTCGTGCTCGTTCTCGGCAGGCATCTCGCTCGCGCCGTGCCATGGGCGCTCATCGTCCTCATCATCTCCACGATCGTCGTTGTCGCGACCAGCCTCGAAGACGCGGGAGTATCCGTCCTCGGACCCGTCGATGCCGGCCCGCCCACTCTCACCTGGCCGATCCTGGAATGGGCCACCTGGCTCGCGTTGATCCCCTCCGCGATTGCACTCACCATGGTGACGACGGCCGAGGGCCTGCTGGTCGCTCGCAGCTACGGCGAGAAGAACGGCTACCCAACCAGCCCCAACCGCGACCTGTTCGCGTTCGGCGCGGCGAACGTCGCCGCCGGCGCGACCGGGGGATTCTCCGTCGGCTCGTCGACCTCGCGCACCGCGGCAATGGACCAGGCCGGATCGAGGACCCAGCTTCCGTCCGTCGTCGCCGCGGTCGGAACGCTGCTGCTGTTGCTCTTCGGCACCGGCCTGCTCGAACACATCCCGTCGCCCGCGATCGGTGCGATCGTGAGTGTGGCGATCATTCCGCTGCTTGGCATCCGCGACTTCCGTCTGCTGTGGCGACAGGACCGATTCGAGTTCCTGGTCGGAGCCGTCTGCTTCCTCGTCACGTTGTTCGTCGGCGCCATCGCGGGGATCGTCGTCGCGTTCGTGCTCGCTCTGATCAACCTCGCCAAGCGGGCCTCGAAGCCCGCCATCGACGTCCTCGCCGCCAACGACAGCCCCGACTCGTCGCTCCTGGACCCCGCGCCGCTGGGCGCAACAACAGCTCCGGGGGTAGTCGTCATCCGTCTCGCAGCACCGCTGTTCTTCGCCAATGGCGCAGTGTTCGCCGACGCCGTCAAACGCGCCGTGACCCAAGCCGACGAGGTGCGTGACGTCGTTCTCGACCTGGAAGCCGTCACTGACGTCGACGTCACCGGCGCGGAGGCGTTCCGATCATTGAAGGACTGGCTGCACAGTCGCGGGATCGCACTGTCCTTCAGCCGCGCACGGGACACGATCATCCAACGCCTGCACCATCTCGAACTCATCGGCGACGAGAACGTCTACGCAACGAACCGCGAAGCCCTCGCCGCCCTGAAGAACCGACCACAACCAGAACGGACGACCTGACATGGGACCTGCCATCGGGGAAGTTCTCCCGCTCGCGCTCGGAATCGCGATCAGCCCCATCCCGATCATCGCCGCCATCCTGATGCTGCTCTCACCCCGCGCGAAGCGCACCAGCCTCGGCTTCCTCGCCGGATGGGTGCTCGGGATCGTGGCGGCCGTCGTAGTGTTCGTCCTAGTGTCCGCGCTCCTGCCCACTGAGGACCCCGAGCAGTCCAAGCCGATCCAAGGCGTCATTCAGCTCGTCCTCGGCGCGTTGCTGCTGCTGCTCGCGGCTAAGCAGTGGCGATCGCGGCCCCACGACAGCGCGGAACCTCCTCTGCCCAAGTGGATGTCCGCAATCGACACGATGACTGCCGCCCGCGCGCTCGTGCTCGGATTCCTTCTCTCGGCACTCAACCCGAAGAACCTGCTCATGGGCGTGGCCGCCGGCGTCGCGATCGGCAGCACATCACTGGACGCCGGCCAGGTCGTCATCGCGGTCGTGGTGTTCACCATCATCGCAGCGTCCACCGTGGCGCTGCCGGTCATCGCCTACCTCGCCGCGTCGTCGAAAATGGCTACCCCTCTCGAGTCGCTGAGGCAGTGGCTTGTGCACAACAACGCAACCGTCATGGCAGTGCTGCTCCTCGTCATTGGCGTCGTCCTCATCGGCAAGGGCATCGGCAGCTTCTGAGGCGCAGCATCCAGCCAGGAAAGAGCGCAGTACCGGGTGAGGGTGCGGATGTTGCCCCTAGAGTCGCGCGCCTCGAAGTCAGGCGGGCACGGTGACGCGGGGCGCTTCCGTTCTGACGGTTTCGGGCGGTTCGGGGACGAGGTAGAGACCGGTCGGCGCGTTCGCGGTGAAGGCGAGTGCGTCGACCCATGCATGATTGATCGACGGTGCACGGCTTCCGGAGAATTTGAACGTGAGAGTGCTGCCCGGGTTGATCCACACGGTGGTGCGCCCGCCGCCGATGCTGATGTCTTCTCGCCAGGTGAAGCTGAACGGCTCGCCG
>JAZBLP010000003.1:0-91458 GCA_037033305.1 Actinomycetota bacterium
GCCCCCGGGAACGTCCGACATCTGGCGTGTCGGCCCCCGGGGTGGAGTGAGGGAACCGGATGCCGCGGGCTACCGCGCGCGGATCTCGAGGTTCTCGGACGCCCACGTGCCGAGCTGATCGAGGATCGGCAGGAGTCCGCGGCCGCTGTCGGTCAGCGCATACGACACCGTGACGGGCGGACCGGCATCGACCGTGCGGGCGACGAGTCCGGCATCCGCCAGCTCTGCCAGCCGGTCTGAGAGGACCGTGTCGCTGATGCCGGAGACCGCGCGGCGCAGCGAGACGAACGTCGCGCTGCCGCCGCCGAGTGACGAGACGATCATGCCGTTCCAGCGCTTTCCGAGCACGCTGAAGGCGAGTGTGACGGCGGCGTCGCACACGTGACGTTCTTCGTCGACCTCGGCCATGCCCCCATTCTACCTGTGCTAGGTTAATCCGAGTCGCTAAGAAAAACAGAGTGACTACGGAAAACGAAAGGTCCGCCATGTCCCTGTTCCGCCTGGATGCCAGCATCCTCCCCTCAACCTCCGCCAGCCGTGCCCTCGCCGATCTGGTCGAGGCCGAATGGACGGCATCCCACCCCGACTCCCCCGTGACCCGCCGCGATCTGGCCGCCGACCCCGTTCCCGCGACCGCGTGGGCCGATGCCGTCACCGGCGGCTTCGTCGACGAGGCGCAGCGCACCCCCGCCCAGAACGAGGCCAGGGCCCTCGCGACCACGTTCGCGGACGAGCTGATCGGCGCCGACGCGCTGCTGTTCGCCGTGCCGCTGTACAACTACGGCGTCTCGCAGCACTTCAAGACCTGGTTCGACCTGGCCTACACCGACCCGCGCATCGACCCGCAGGGCACAGCGCTGCGCGGGAAGCCCGCGACCCTCGTCACCGTACTCGGCGGCAACTACGCCCCCGGCACGCCCAAGGAGGGCTGGGACCACTCCACCGCATGGCTGCGCCGCGTGCTCGAGGACGTCTGGGGCCTCGACCTGCGCGTCGTGGAGCGTCCCTTCACTCTGGTCGGCGTGAACCCGGCCCTCGACGCCTTCGCCGACACGGCCCGCGAGCTCAAGGAGAACGCCGAGAGCGACGCGCGCACCTACGGTCGCGAGCTGGCCGCACGTCGGGGCGACGCCGCCTGACGAGCCCGTCTATTCGTGCCGTATGGCAGAAATAGACGCTCTATTCGTGCCGTTCGGCACAAATAGACGGTCACTGCCCGGGTCAGGGGAGCGGAGCGGGGAACGGATGCGGCAGCCACACCGTCACATTCAGCCCGCCCCCCTGACCCGGCGTGAGCACGAGCGAGCCGTCGTGCGCCTGCGCGATGCGCTGCACGATCGCGAGCCCGAGCCCCACACCCGCATGGTCGTCGGTTCTCGTCCGGACGGCTCCGCGCTGGAAGGGCTCCGCGAGAGTCGCGACGCGATCCGCCGGCAGCACCTCTCCCGTGTTCTCGACCACGAGCGCGACGGCCTCGGGCAGCACGTGCGTGCGGACCGTGACGGTGCCGTCCGCCGGCAGGTTGTGCACGATCGCGTTGTGCACGAGGTTCGTGATCAGCTGCTGGATCAGCGCGGCCGAGCCGAGCGTCTCGGCCGCGGATCCTCCGAGATCGATCGTCACGCCGCGGCGGTCGGCGAGCGGCAGCAGAGTCTCGACGGATTCCTCCGCGAGCAGTGACAGGTCGAGGGGCTCGCGCGTGAACACCCGACGCTCCGCCCTGCTGAGCAGCAGCAGCGCCTCTGTGAGCTCGATCGCCCGCGCGTTGACCTCGTACAGGCGGTCGATCAACGCGTCGACGTCTCGATCCGGGTCGGTCCGTGCCACCTCCAGCAGCGTCTGAGAGATCGCGAGCGGCGTGCGCAGCTCGTGTGAGGCGTTGGCGGCGAACCTCTGCTGCTCGGCGATGTGCGCCTCGAGCTGCTCGAGCATCGAGTCGAACACGTCGGCAAGATCTCGGAACTCGTCGCGCGGACCCTCCAGCGCCACCCGGTGCGACAGCGATCCCTGAGCGGCCAGCTGTGCCGCGCGGCCGATCCGTTCGAGGGGTGCCAGCATCCGACCGGCGAGCAGCCAGCCGCCGCCCAGCCCGATCGCGAGCAGCACGAGCATGACGACGACCGCGGCCGGCACGAACGCGCGGATGAGGTCCGACCTGTTCGGCACCCACTGGCCGAGCTGCGTGTAGAGGCCGGTGTCCGGCACGTAACGCAGCAGCCACAGCGCCACCACCGCGAGAAGCAGCACCCCCGACACCACGACGACGCCCGCATAGCTCAGGGTGAGCTTCCAGCGGGCGCTCACGCCTCGGCGCCGCTGCGTGCGAACCGGGTCAGTCATCGGCATCCGTCTCGATGCGGTATCCGACACCGGGCACGGTGGCGATGATCCCCGGATCCCCCAGCCGCTTCCGCAGCGACGACACCGTGATGCGGACGGCGTTCGTGAACGGGTCGGCGTTCTCGTCCCACGCGCGCTCCAGCAGCTGCTCGGCGCTGACGACGCCGCCGTCGGCTTCGACCAGCACCTCCAGCACCGCGAACTGCTTGCGGGTCAGGGCGACGTAGCGGCCGTCGCGATACACCTCGCGGCGGAACGGGTCGAGCCGGAGACCGGCGACCTCGAGCACGGGCGGCCGCGCGCGCTGGCGGCGGCGGTCGAGAGCGCGAAGGCGCAGCACGAGCTCGCGCAGCTCGAACGGCTTCGTGAGATAGTCGTCCGCCCCGATCTCGAACCCGGATGCCTTGTCGTCGAGGCGGTCGGCCGCGGTGAGCATGAGGATCGGGATGCCGGAGCCGGAGGCCACGATCGACCGGGCGACGTCATCGCCGGAGGGACCGGGGATGTCGCGGTCGAGCACCGCGAGGTCGTAGGCGTTGATGCTCAGCAGCTCGAGCGCGGTGTCGCCGTCGCCCGCGATGTCGGCGGCGATCGCCTCGAGACGCAGGCCGTCGCGCACGGCCTCGGCCAGATACGGCTCGTCCTCGACGATCAGCACGCGCACGAGTGGACTCCCATGTGGGGAGAGCTTACGCACCCTGGCATATCGAAAGCGTATGCAAAAGCGCATACGGCGTCGCAACACGCATGTTCGTTGACTGAGGGACATGAACACTCGCACCACCCTCACGCGGCGCCGCATCGCCGTCCTGCTCGGCAGCGCGCTCCTCGCCGCGGCCATCCTCGGTTCGGCCGTGCTGATCGGTCAGCAGGCGTCGCCGCCGGCATCCGCCTCCAGCGTCACGGCGTCGTCGCTGACCGAGGCCGACGGTCTCATCCGCCACGAGGGCGACGTGTCGGTGTTCGACGAGACCCCCGCGGTCACGAACCTCGATGCCGATCTGCTGACCGCGCTGCGCACCGCGGCGACCGCGGCCGACGCGGACGGCGTGCGGATGCACGTGAACAGCGGATGGCGGTCGTCGGCCTATCAGCAGGTGCTCCGCCAGGATGCCGTCGCCGAGTACGGCTCCGAAGAGGAGGCCGCCCGCTGGGTCGCCACCCCCGAGAAGTCCGAGCACGTCTCGGGAGATGCGGTCGACCTCGGCCCCCTCGCCGCCCAGGACTGGATGTCTCGGCACGGCGCGGAGTTCGGACTCTGCCAGATCTACGCGAACGAGCGCTGGCACTTCGAGCTGCGTCCCGCCGCCGTCGCGAACGGCTGCCCGCTCATGTACGACGACCCCACGACCGATCCGAGGACCCAGCGATGACCACGACGATCGCAGCTCCGGAGGCTCCCTCGACGACGCGACCTCGCCTCTCGCTCTCGCGCCTGCACGCGCCCTCCCTCCTCACTCTGACCGACGCGATCGACGCCAATGTCCGGAGAGTACGGCAGGCCACCGACAGCCGGATCATGGCGGTTGTGAAGGCCGACGGCTACGGCCTCGGCGCGGTCACGGTCGCGCGCGCGGCGGTCGCCGCGGGGGCGCAACAGCTCGGAGTGACGGATGCCGCGGAGGCCACGCCCCTGCGTGGCGCCGGCCTCGGCGTACCGATCCTCGCGTGGCTCAACCCCGCGGGCGTCGACGTCGCCCAGGTGGTCGCCGATCGCGTCGACATCGCGGTGGGTTCGGTCGACGAGCTGCGTCAGCTCATCGCCGACGCCACGGCGTTCGGCGGCGGCCCCGTGCGCGTGCACCTGCACATGGACACCGGTATGGCGCGCGGCGGAGTGCCGCTCGCCGACTGGGCAGAGGTCCTCGAGCTCGCGCGGCGGGCCAGCGGACGCATCGACATCGTGGGTGTCATGGGGCACCTGCCTCACGCGGATGCCGCGGACGCAGCAGCCAACGCACCCGCCGTCCTCCGCATGCGGCAGGCGCGCGATGCGGTCCTGCGCGCGGGGTTCGGCCCGGTGCTCGTGCATCTCGCCGCGACGTCGGGTGCGCTGACCGACCCGGCCACGCACTTCGACATGGTGCGTGTCGGGGCGGGGCTCGTCGGCATCGACCCCTCCGAGACGGTGGAGCTGCACGGAGCGGCCCGGTTCACGGCATCCGTCGTGCACAGCGCGACCGTCGAAGCAGGAACGGCCGTCGGGTACGACGCGACGTTCGTCGCCGACCGCCGTACGAACATCAGCGTGATCGGGGTGGGGTACGCCGACGGCATCCCGCGGGGTCTCCTGCCGGGTGCAGCCGTCGAGATCGACGGGGTGCGGTGTCCGCTCATCGGACGTGTCTCGATGGACCAGATCGTCGTCGACACCGGGACGCGGCTCGTGCCCCGCGGGACGAGCGCGACCGTGTTCGGACCGCAGGGCGGAGCCGTGCCGAGCGTCGCCGAGTGGGCGCGGTGGGCGGGCAGCATCCCGCACACGATCCTCACGGGCATCGGTCGTCGTGTCGAGAGGGCTGTCGCGTGAGGGTCCTGGTGATCGGGGGAGGGCAGAATGCCGAGCACGATGTCTCGCTCGCCTCGGCGGCCGCGGTCGAGGGCGCGCTGCGGACCGGCGGGCACGAGGTCGAGTCGCTGACGATCTCGACGGAGGGGATCTGGAGTCGGGGCGGGGATGCGGCCGGGGCGACACCCGCCGCATCCCTGTCGGCGGCGCTGGGGCTGCTCAGCCCCGTGGACGTCGTGTTCCCCGCTGTCCACGGCGCACTCGGCGAGGACGGCGCGCTCGCGGCGCTCTGCGCGCTGTCGGGCGTCCGCATCGTCGGGTCGGGGATCCGTGCGGGGGCGATCGGCATGGACAAGTGGGCGACCAAGCTCGTCGCTGAGGCGGCAGGGCTCCGCGTCGCCCGCGGGCGGCTGATCGACGCGGGCCATCTCGACGACGTGGAATTCGACGGGTCCGTCGTGGTGAAGCCGGTGTCGGCGGGGTCGAGCTACGGCGTCTCGCTGGTCCAGGATGCCGCAGAGCTCGCCCCCGCGATGCAGGAGGCCGCCCGGTACGACCGGCGAATCCTCGTGGAGGAGGTCGTGCGCGGGCGGGAGATCGACGTCGCCGTGCTCCGGGATGCCGGAGGAGTGCGATGGGCCGCGCCACCGCTCGAGATCGACGCGCCGGGGCTCTTCGACACCGCCACGAAGTACGACGGCAGCGCGCGCTTCACGGTGCCCGCCGAGGTGGAGGAGGCGGATGCCGTGGCGCTGAGGCGCGCGGCCCTGACCCTGTTCGACGCTCTCGGGTGCGCCGGAGTGGCCCGTATGGACTTCTTCCTCACCGAGGACGGACCGGTGCTGAACGAGGTCAACACGATGCCGGGGCTCACCGCCGCATCGCAGGTCCCGCGCATGTTCGCGGCCGCGGGGCTGACCTACGTCGAACTGGTCGAGCGGCTCGTGCGGGCTGCCGAGGTGCCGGGGCGGTGAGGGCGAGAGAGGGATGGGCCGACGTCGCGAAGGGCGTCTGCATCATCGCGGTCGTCCTCTGGCACGTCGTGACCAAGCACGCGGTAGAGGTCCCGGGTGCGGGAGCGGCAACCGAGGCATGGGCGACGTTGAACGCTCAGTTGCTGCCGCTCCGGATGCCGCTGTTCTTCCTCGTCTCCGGGATGTTCGCGGTCGGTGCGGTCGGCGCACCGAGCGGTGGACGCTGGCGGCGGAGAGCGGCGAACCTCGCGCTCGTGTACGTGATCTGGGTGGTCATCCAGACGTTCGTCCTCGCGCTGACCCCGGAGTTCGACACGGCCAGAGCGACGACCGGATGGGAGCTGCTGGCGCAGCTCACCATCAGCCCGACCAACCTCTGGTTCCTCCTCGCGCTCGCCGTTTATCTCGCGATCGCGAGGCTCACCAGGCACCTGCCGTCGGCCGTCGTGCTGCCTGTGGCCTTCGTGGTCGCGGCGGTGGCGGGCAGCGGCGTGATCGCGGACCTCGGCAATGCGTGGCAGGTCGCGCAGAACCTCTTCTTCTTCCTCGCCGGGCTCCGGTTGCGGGCGTTCGTCGAGCGGTTCGCGGCGGCATCCGCTCTCTCGAGAGTCTTCATGCTCGCCGCGGTATATGCAGGGTCGCTCGCCGTGGTCGGGGTGCTGGGGATGCGACAGTGGCCGGGCGTGTGGCCCGTGGTCGCAGTGATCGCCGTGGCGTTCGGCGTCTCGGCGTGCGCGGTGCTCGACCGGAGCATGCCGTTCGTCGCTCGCCCCCTGCGCTGGCTGGGGCAGCGGACACTGCCGATCTACGTCATCCACATGATCCCGCTCGCGCTCATCGACGGCGCGCTGCGCGCTGCAGGGTGGCGCGCCTCGCCGGTCGGCGAGATCGTCGCGCCCGTCGTTCTGACCGCCGTGGTGATCGCCACCTGCCTGGCGGTGCACGCGGGGCTCGTGCGCATGGGGGGAGGGCGTCTGTTCTCACCCCTGGCGCCGCGGAGGACCGCGACGGTCGCGTCGGCCTAGAGCCTGTCGACTCCGGTGACGGTCACGACCGCGGCACCCTCCTCGTCAGAGGCGGCGAGGTCGACCGTGGCCGAGATGCCCCAGTCGTGGTCGCCGGCGGGGTCGTCGATGATCTGGCGGACGGCCCACTCCGAGGCGCCTTCGGTGATCAGCAGGAGCTGCGAGCTGCGGGCATTCGGTCCCGTGAGGATTTCGTCGTGATCCGCGAAATAGCCGTCGAGCGCGTCCGACCAGGCGTCGGCGCCGAAGCCCGGGTCGAGCTCGCCGAGCGCCGCGACGTCTTCGCGGGCCGCGAGCTGCACCCGTCGGAACAGCTCGTTGCGCACGAGCGTCCGGAACGCGCGGGTGTTCGAGGAGAGACGCTTGGGCGCGGGCGGCACGATCGGCTCGTCGTCCGGATCGTGCAGCACTCCGGCGACCAGGTCGGACCACTCGTCCAGCAGGCTCGAGTCCACCTGGCGCACGAGCTCTCCCAGCCACTCGATGAGGTCGCGGAGGTCCTCGTCCTTGAGCTCTTCGGGGATGGTCTGCGAGGCGGCGCGATAGGCGTCGGAGAGGTAGCGAAGCACCACGCCTTCCGAGCGTGCGATCTTGTAGTAGGCGACATATTCCCCGAACGACATGGCCCGCTCGTACATGTCGCGGACGACGGACTTCGGATGCAGCTCGAAGTCGCGGATCCACGGCTGCGCCGCGCTGAAGGTCTCGAAAGCGGCGTTCAACAGCTCGTCGAGCGGCTTCGGGTAGGTGACCTCCTCGAGCAGCTCCATCCGCTCGTCGTACTCGATGCCCTCGCGCTTCATGGCGGCGACCGCCTCGCCGCGAGCGAGGAACTCCTGCTGGCTCAGCACCGCACGCGGGTCGTCGAGCGTCGCCTCGACGATGGAGATCATGTCGAGCGCATACGACCCGGTCCCCACCCCCTGGGTCCCTGAGCCTGTCGAAGGGCCTGAGCCGCCCTGGGTCCCTGAGCCTGTCGAAGGGTCGGGGTCCAGCAGCTCGAACGCCGCGAGCGCGAACGGCGACAGCGGCTGGTTGAGCGCGAAGTTCGGCTGGAGGTCGACCATGAGACGGATCTCTCCGTCGTCCGTCCGTTCCACGACTCCCGACTCGAGGAGCGTCCGATAGATGCCGATCGCGCGGAGCGCCAGCTGACGCTGCCTGGCCCGCGTCTCGTGGTTGTCGTAGATGAGTGCGCGCATGTTCCCGAACACGTCGCCACCCCGGCCGATCACGTTGAGCATCATCGCGCTCGTGATCTGCATGTGCGAGGTGAGGGTCTCGGGCTCCGCATCGATGAGCTTGCGGAACGACGGCTCGCCCCACGACACGAAGCCGTCCGGTGCCTTCTTGCGCACGATCTTGCGCTTCTTCTTGGGGTCGTCGCCGGCCTTCTTGACCGCGGCGATGTTCTCGCTCTCGTGCTCGGGGGCCTGCGCCACGACCGTTCCGGCGGTGTCGTATCCGGCGCGGCCGGCGCGCCCGGCGATCTGGTGGAACTCGCGGGCGTTGAGCTGCCGCATCCGGGTTCCGTCGAACTTCGTCAGCGCCGTGAGCAGAACCGTGCGGATCGGGACGTTGATGCCGACGCCCAGGGTGTCGGTTCCGCAGATCACGCGGAGGAGACCGCGCTGCGCGAGCTGCTCGACCAGGCGGCGGTACTTCGGCAGCATCCCGGCATGGTGCACGCCGATGCCCGCGCGCAGGAACCGCGAGAGCGTCTTGCCGAACGCGGTGGTGAAGCGGAATCCGCCGATCAGCTCTGCGATCCGGTCGCGCTGCTCGCGGGTGGCGATCTTGGTGCTCGACAGCGCCTGCGCGCGCTCCATCGCCGCGGCCTGCGAGAAGTGCACGATGTAGATCGGCGCCTGCCCCGTGTTCAGCAGGTCCTCGATCGTCTCGTGGATCGGCGTCGTCTCGTAGAAGAAGTGGAGCGGGACGGGGCGTTCGACGCCGGTGACGGATGCCGTGTCGCGGCCCGTCCGCCGTGTGAGGTCGGACGACAGCTGCGTCACGTCGCCGAGCGTCGCCGACATGAGGATGAACTGCGCCTGCGGCAGCTCGAGCAGCGGCACCTGCCACGCCCACCCGCGGTCGGGGTCGGCGTAGAAGTGGAACTCGTCCATCACGACCTGGTGCACCTCGGCATCCGATCCCTGGCGCAGAGCGAGGTTCGCCAGGATCTCTGCGGTGCAGCAGATGATCGGCGCATCCGGGTTCACAGAGGAGTCGCCCGTGATCATGCCGACGTTCGCGGCGCCGAACACGTCGACCAGCGAGAAGAACTTCTCGCTGACGAGGGCTTTGATGGGGGCCGTGTAATACGAGCGGCGCCCCTCGACCAGAGCGGCGTAGTGCGCCCCGATCGCCACCAGTGACTTCCCCGTACCGGTCGGCGTGGAGAGGATCAGATTGTTGCCCGAGACGATCTCGATGACCGCCTCGTCCTGCGCCGGGTACAGGGTGATGCCGGTCGACTCCGCCCATTCGACGAACGCCGTGTAGACGGCATCCGCATCGGATCCGTCGGGCAGCGTCGTGGGGTCTAGCACCTTACGATCCTCCCACCCCCGTCGGGCGGACTTCTCCGTGTGGGGCGGACTCTCACGTGGGAGGCCTCCGCCCGACGCCGAGTTCTCCGCCCGACGGGGTGGGAGAGGTTGCCCGAAGGGTGGGCGGACAGGCCGCCCGGTCAGACCGAGGTGGCGGCGCGCAGCGCGATGCGGATCATGTCTCCGAACGTCTGCTCGCGCTCGAGCGCGGTGGTCTCCTCGCCGGTCACGATGTGATCCGAGACGGTGCAGATGGCCAGGGCGCGACGTTCGTAGTACGCGGCGAGCGTGTAGAGACCAGCGGCCTCCATCTCGACGCCCAGCACCCCGTGCTTCACGAACGGCTCGGTGAGCTCGGGTCGCGTGCTGTAGAACTGGTCGCTCGAGAACAGGAGCCCGACGTGCACGGCGGAGTCGAGGGGCTCGGCCTCGCTGGCCTCGACCGCCGCGCGCAGCAGACCGAAGTCGGCGACGGGGGCGTAGTCGAGCCCGTGGAACCGCACGCGGTTGATGCCGGAGTCCGTGCACGCACCGTTGGCGATGATGATGTCGCGCACCTTCAGCTTCTCGGTCAGCGCGCCGCACGAGCCGACCCGCACGATCGTCTGCACGCCGTATTCGTCGAACAGCTCGTTCGCGTAGATGGCCATGGAGGGCTGCCCCATGCCCGAGCCCTGCACCGAGACGCGGTGCCCCTCCCAGGTGCCGGTGAATCCCAGCATCCCGCGGGTCTCCGAGTACAGCTCGGCGTCGTCGAGGAAGGTCTCGGCGATCCACCTCGCCCGCAGCGGGTCACCGGGGAACAGGACGATGGGGGCGATCTGACCGGGCTCTGCGGCGATGTGCGTGCTCATGACCTCAGCGTACGAGGCGAGTCGATGAGGATGCTCAGCCCTCGCGCCTGCGCACGATCTCGCCGATCCACGCCGGAGCGAACGGAGAGGTGCAGCCGGGCGCGGTCGGGTAGTCGGCCAGCACCTGCAGGCGCTCTCCGATCTCCAGAGCGCGCTGGCGGAGCTCCGGGTGGAAGATCCCGATGTTCGCGAGGGTCTCGTTCATCGACCACTGCAGGCGCTTCGGCGCATCTCGGAGGTCGCGCTCGATGAGGTCGAGCAGATGCTCGAGATCCAGACCGTCGGCGTCCTTCTGCACGCGCACCGTCGTGAGCGACCAGGCGGCCGCGGCGACGGTCGGGTCCTCGTCGTCGAACCAGCGCAGGCGCAGCTCCTCCCCGAGCGGGCTCTTCTTCACCACGTAGTTGACGAACCAGTCGTTGATCTTCGGCTCGTCGGTCTCGCGGAGCATCGCATCGAGCTCGTCGGCGGTGAACGCGCGGGGTGTGCAGATCAGCAGCGCGAGCAGGCGCGCGGAGGTCTCACCCGTCGCCCACAGTTCCTGAGCGAGCGGCTGATCGGTTTTGACGCGTTTGGCGAGCGCGCGCAGGCGGCTGAGGTTCATGCCGTGACGGTCGCCGCGCTTCTCGTTCGCGGCCCGCATCTTCGGATCCTCGAGCGCGGCCAGCTCGGAGAGGCAGTCGGCGACGGTCATCTCGGACATGCAACCAGGGTACGGGCAGCCTGAGACGGCGTCACCGCCCTGTCAAGCCCCGCGCGTGCCCGTGGCCGTTCGTCGTACCGTCGACGCACACCGACCGCCACGACGAGAGGAACGATCATGAATGCAGACACCGATCGCAACGACATCAGCAGCGAGCCGTCGCCCGGGCCTGAGGAGAACGACAACCTCGGCTCGGAGGACAACAAGGGCGAGCCGCCCACGGTCGTCCCGTCGCGTGACGACGCGGATGCCGAGGACGCGGACGACGCGGACGTCCTCGCCGTCGACCCTGACGACGCCGACCAGCAGGTCTGACGCCGATTCACGGCATCCGCCGTCATTCCTCCCCGACGAGCTCTCCTCGGATCCTCCGCAGGTCCTCCATGAGGGAGCCGATGAGGATCCAGTGCGCCGACGACGGCGGCCGGATGACGAGCGGCGCCGTCAACGCGGGGATCGCCGATGTGAGCGCGTCGGGTTCGGGCGACACATCGGCGATCTGCACCGCGAGGCGCACGTCGTGCCCCGCCCGGCGCAGCTGATCGGCGATCGCCGCGACCGCCGGCTCCTGTCCGATCGTGTCGTCGTAGTGATCGAAGTACGCCCGCGTCATCCCGATCGTCTGCGTGACGATCGGTGAGAGGCGCTCGAGCAGCGCACGCATCTCGACCAGGTCCTGCCGGTGGGTCGAGCGGCGCGGGTTGAGGGTGAGCGACTCCTCGCCGGCCTCGATCGCAGCCTCCGCGGCATCCTTCATGGGGCGGAGCAGCCGCGCCTCGAGCATGAGCTCCTGCAGGCGCGCGGGCGTCTGCGGCTCGGGGAGGGCGTCGGCGAGCCGGTCCAGGCTCGCGGCGAGCTCGCTGCCGAGCATTCCGAGATCCCGGCGTGCGGGGGCGACGAGGACAGGCGGCACGATCAGCGTGTTCACGACGATGCCGATCACGACCCCGATCAGGGTCTCTCCGATGCGCGCGAGCGCGTAGTCGGGCGTCGAGCCGAGCGCGAGCACGAGCATGGCCGAGATCGCCACCTGATTGCCCGTGCCGGGTGTCGCCCGGAACACCCAGGCCACGAGCATGGCGACCACGATCGCCAACAGCACGATCCAGCTCGGCGAGCCGAGGAGCAGGCCGAGCGTCACCGCGATGACGACGCCCACGATCACGCCGATGCTGCGCTCGAGCGCCTTCGACAGCGACTGGTTCACGCTCGGCTGCACCACGAGCAGGGCGGCGATCGCGGCGAAGACGGGCAGCTGGCCCGGCACCACCCAGCCCGCGAGCAGCCAGGCGGCGATCGTCGCGGCTGCGGACTTCACGACCTGCAGCAGCGGCGAGCGCTTGGAGGCGCGGATCGCGGCGGGGATGCGCATGACGTCAACGCTACCCGCGTGGCGCTCGGGGCATCCTGAGGGGCGCCGCCGTGCATGTCAACCCCGTCGCCTTTTCCCGGCCGGCGCGGGTGAATGGGGCCACACGAAGACGAACAGTGAGGAGCATCACATGGTGCAGATCATCGAGACCATCGACGTGCACGTTCCCGTCGACATCGCCTACAACCAGTGGACGCAGTTCGAGAGCTTCCCGCAGTTCCTCGATGAGGTGGAGTCGATCACGCAGATCGACGACACGCACAACCGCTGGAAGGTCAACGTCGGCGGTGCGACCCGCGAGTTCGACACCGAGATCACCGAGCAGCACCCGGACGAGCGCGTCGCGTGGAAGAGCGTCGGCGGCGAGACGGAGCACGCCGGTGTCGTGACGTTCCACAAGCTCGAGGAGCTGACGACCCGCGTGACGGTGCAGATCGACTGGGAGCCCGAAGGCCTCCTCGAGAAGGTCGGATCCCTCGTCGGCGTCGGTTCGCACGCTGTGAAGAAGGACCTGAAGAACTTCAAGGAGTTCATCGAGAAGCGCGGCGCCGAGACCGGCGCATGGCGCGGCGACGTGGACGCCTGACACACGCATCTCCGAAGGGCCCGGGAGGCCGGCAGCAGCCGCCTCCCGGGCCCTTCGTCTGTCTGCTTCCTCCTTCTTCTGAGGTGGGGGCGTCCGAAAGATAGGGAAGACGTCGGATGCCGGAGGGGCACCTCAGAGCGGAGTCTGAGGACATCGCCACCAGAGGAGATGTCATGTACGAGCACCCCTACCTCGCGTACCGCACCAGCGAGTTCGACCAGGAGCAGATGGAGCGCGCACTGGAGCGCCGACGGATCATCGCCGAGCGTTCCGATCAGATCGTGCCCCGCCCGGCCGGACCGGTGCGGCGGATGCTGGAGCGGATGCTGCATCGCGGCGTCGCGCGCGCGAGTGCGGTGCCGGCAGAGCGTGCAGTGCCGGTCGAGCGTGCACTGCCCTGCGAGCCCCTCGCTGTTCGTTGACGCCGTTCGGCGCGGTGACGAGCGGGATCGGGCGCACGCATGTCGGAGGGGAGTGGGACGATGAATCCATGCCCCCGTCCGCTCCCAGCGCCGCGATGGTCGGCCGAGATGCCGAGCTCGCGATGGTCCGCGCGCGGTTCGACCGGGCGGTCGCGGGGGAGCCGGCCGCGCTCCTGATCGAGGGCGAGGCGGGCATCGGCAAGTCGCGCCTGCTCCGCGAGTTCGGCGCCGAGGTCGCGAACCGCGCCGATGTGCACGGCGGCTGGTGCCTCGACCTCGGGGCATCGCGCACGCCGTTCGGGCCGATCACCGGCATCCTGCGATCCATCGTCGCGACCCTGGGCGCCGACCGCGTGCGCGACCAGCTCGGCGTCGGCGTCACGGCGCTCGGCATGCTGATGCCCGAGTTGAGCCCCACGGCGCGCGAGCAGACGAGCCCCGATCGTCTGCGTGACGCGATCGCCGCGCTCATCGAGGCGGCGGCGGAACGGGCACCGCAGGTGCTGATCGTGGAAGACCTGCACTGGGCCGACGACTCCACGCTCGCCCTGCTCTCCTTCCTGCTGCGCACGCTCGACAGCGGGCGCATCCTTCTTCTCCTCACCTGCCGCACCGACGACGTGCGTCGCGGTGACGCGGTGAGCCGGTTCATCGGCGAGGCGACGAGGGCGCGACTCCTCGAGCGCGTCACGGTCGAGCGCCTCGAGACCGACGCGGTGCGCGAGCTGGCCGAGGCGATCACCGGTCGTGCGCTCAGCGACGCGGCGCTTGAGCGCATCCAGGTGCGGGCCGAGGGCGTGCCGTTCTTCGTCGAAGAGATCGCCTCGTGCTCGACGGGTCCGCTCCCCGCGAGTCTGCGCGACCTGCTCCTGGCCCGGTTCGATCGGCTCAGCGACGACGCCCGGCGGGTCGTGCGGGTGGTGTCCGGCGCCGAGCGGCCGCTCACGCATCCTCTCGTCACCCGATTGGCCGGTCTCGGCGAGCAGCGTCTCGATGAGGCCATCCGCGAGGCGACGCTCAGCGGCATCCTCGTCGTGGTCGACGACGACTACCGCTTCCGCCACGCTCTGCTGCGCGAGGCGGTGCACGACGACCTGCTGCCCGGTGAGCGTGCACGGCTGCACCGCTCCTACGCCGAGCTGCTCGAGGCCGACTGCGACGCGGCCGACAGCGGCGACCCTGCGGCGCTCGCGTATCACTGGCAGCTCGCCCAGGATGATCGCCGTGCGCTCGCCGCAGCCGTGACCGCGATGCTCGACGCGAAGTCGCGGTTCGCCTTCGCGAGCGCGGCACGGTTCGGCGAGCTGGCCCTCGACCTCTGGATCCAGGTGCCCGACGCGCAGGCGGTCGTCGGCATCGAGCGTCTCGAGCTGCTGCGCACTCTGGGCTCCGTCCTCCGCAACGCGGGCGACGGGGAGCGCGCCCTCGCGGTGGTGAACCTCGCGCTCGACGAGCTCGACCCGGCGACCGTCGATCCGCGCCTTCACGCACGCCTGCTCCGCGACAAGGCGTACTACACGATGAACGCCGGTCGTCAGGGGTCGATCCCGCTGCTCCAGGAGTCGCTCGCGGTGCTCGACGACGGGCGCGTCAATGACGATCGCCTGCGCGCCTCCGTGCTCAATCAGCTCGCCAGCAGGCGCATGATCGCCGGTGACCTCGACGAGGCGATCGAGCTCGCCACCGCGGCATCCGACTGCGCCGCGCGTGCCGGATCCGAGGAGGAGGCGTCGATCTCGGCGAACGTCCTCGGCGGCGCGCGCGCTCATCGCGGAGACGTCGCCGAGGGCCTCGCCGACTACGCGCTGGCGCTGAGTCGGGCGGCGAGCACGAACGCCGAGCTGAGGTACCGCGTCAACTACTCCGACCTCCTCACGCTGCTCGGGCGCTACCGAGACGCGGTCGAGGTCGCCGAAGCGGGGATGGCGCGGGCGCGGGCGTTCGGCGTTGAGCGCACCACCGGGGCGATGATGACGCAGAACACGGCCGTCCCGTTGCTGGAGCTGGGCGAGATCGAGCGGGTCGAGGGGATGCTCGAGCGCGAACTGGCGCGCGAGACCCTCCGGATCTTCCACATGTACTCAACCATGACCCGGGTGCGGGTGCTCTCGTGGAGGGGACGCCACGAAGAGGCTGCGGAGATCGTCGAGACCTGGCATCCGTCGTTCCTCGAGGTCGGGCTCGTGGAACGGCAGATCTGGTACGACGAGGTGATGATGCGGGTCTCGGTGGCCGAGAGCAGGGGAGATCTCGCCGCGGCGCTCGAGGAGGTCCTCGCGATGCTGCGCGACGACGGCCCTGTGCAGCTGCATCAGCGCCGACTGCTCCTCGAGGCCGGATGGCTGATCGCCGAGCGGAGGGCTGCCGGGGCCGATGTCGAGGCGGTGACGCACGCCGTGCGCTCGGCCTGGCTCGCCCAGCCCGAGCAGCTGCTCGGAGGCGCATGGTGGTCGATCCTCGACGCGTTCCTCTCGCCATCGGCGGAGAAGCTGCGGCACGCCGTCGACCTCGCGGACGGCGAGGACGTGCCCGTGACGTTCCGGGTCACGACACGGCTCGAGCTCGCGCGGCTGCGGGTGCGGGAGAGTGACCGCGTCGAGGCGGCCGCGCTGCTCGAACAGGCTGGTGAGCTCGCCGGTCGGCTTGGACACGTTCCGTTGCGGCGGGTGGTGCGGGAGTTCGCGTCGGCGGCGGGTCTCCTGGCATCCGACTCCTCGGCCGACTCGCCGTCGGCATCCGACCCTCTGACGGCGCGGGAGCGTCAGGTGCTCGAACTGATCGCCGAGGGTCTGAGCAACCGGCAGATCGGCGAGCGGCTGTTCATCAGCGCGAAGACCGTGAGCGTCCACGTGTCGGCGGTGCTGCGCAAGTTGGAGGTCGGAACCCGCACGGAGGCGGCCGTCCTGCATCGTTCCGGAATTGTCTCGACCAACAGTCAGCCTGCCGTGGTAGCGTGACAGAGCGTGTGTATCGGATCTTCCGGTATGGCGCAGGCCGTGAGAGCGGCCGTTTCAACAGAAAGTAGAAAACACATGGCCACTGGCACTGTGAAATGGTTCAACGCGGAAAAGGGCTTCGGCTTCATCGCTCCCGATGACGGCACGGACGACCTCTTCGCCCACTACTCGGCTATCACCGGCTCCGGTTTCAAGGAGCTTCGTGAGAACCAGAAGGTCGAATTCGACGCTGAGCGTGGCCCCAAGGGCATGCAGGCTGCGAACATCCGCGCTCTCTGAGCGCGCATAGGCTTCCTGAAGCCGGTCGGATCCTCACGGATCCGGCCGGCTTTTCTCATGCCCGGGCGAATGCCGGTGGGTGGTCGAAATCGCATGCGAAGAGCCCGGTTGCGGTGTGTTTTCGACCACCGACGCGGGGTGGGGGCAAGAAGGGTCGGCGGTTGCCGAGATGAGGGTCGCCTAACTTTCTGTTAGATTAGGCGAGGCTTACCAAAGCCGTGGCGCTCCTCCGCGTCGTACCCCCTCCTCCCAACCCGAAGGGACCGCCCGTGCGCACCTCTCGTCTCATCGCCGCCGGTGTCGCCGCCGCACTGGCCGTCGGCCTCACGGCCTGCGCGACGTCGTCGACCGACTCGAACTCCGACTCAGCCGGCGGCAACCCCGCCGATGACGGCGCCTTCCCCGTCACGGTCGAGCACGTGTTCGGCGAGACCACGATCGAGGAGAAGCCCGAGCGCGTCGCGACGATCGCGTGGGCGAACCACGAGGTTCCTCTCGCTCTCGGCATCGTTCCGGTCGGCATGAGCAAGGCCTCGTGGGGCGACGACGACGACAACGGCATCCTGCCCTGGGTCGAGGACAAGCTCGACGAGCTCGGGGGCGAAGAGCCCGTGCTGTTCGACGAGTCCGACGGCATCGACTACGAGGCCGTCGCCGACACGCAGCCCGACGTCATCCTCGCCGCATACTCGGGTCTGACGCAGGAGGAGTACGACCAGCTCTCGAAGATCGCACCGGTCGTGGCCTACCCCGAGGTCGCGTGGGGCACCCCCGTCGACGAGATGATCGAGCTGAACTCGAAGGCGCTGGGTCTCGAAGAAGAGGGCGATGCCCTCATCGAAGAGCTGCACGCCGACGCCGAGGCCGCCCTCGAGGAGAACAGCGCGCTCAAGGACAAGAAGGTGCTGTTCGCCTACATCGACCCGAGCGACCTGAGCCAGGTCGGGTACTACACGGCGATCGACACGCGCCCCGGCTACCTGCACGACGACCTGGGCCTGCCGCTCCCGTCGATCGTCGAGGAGAACGCCGACAGCGATCAGTTCTACCTCTCGGTCAGCTCCGAAGAGGCAGACGCCTTCGACGATGTCGACGTGTTCGTCACGTACGGCGACGACTCGCTCATCGCCACCCTGCAGGCCGACCCGCTGCTGTCGAAGATCCCGGCGATCGCCGCAGGCAACATCGTGATCCTGCCCGACTCCACCCCGATCGCGGCATCGGCGAACCCGTCGCCGCTGTCGATCCAGTGGGGCCTGTCCGACTACCTCGGCCTGCTGGCAGCACCGCTCGCCGCGAAGTGACCCTCGGCGTCACTTCCGCACACTGAATTCCCGTGACCGCTGTCTCCGTTCCCTTGCCGGGCGTCGCAGATCTGCGACGCCCGGTCTGGGCGCGCACGCTCTGGCTTCTCGTCGGTGTGGGCGTGCTGTTCGTGCTCTGCATCCTGTCGATCTCCTTCGGCGTGCGCTCCGTGAGCATCGACGACATCTTCGCCGCGCTGAGCGGGCAGGACGACACGCTCGCACAGGCCGCGATCATCAAGCGCCTCCCGCGCACGGTGCTCGCGATCCTCGTCGGTGCAGCCCTCGCACTCTCCGGGGCGACGATGCAGGCGGTTACCCGCAACCCGATCGCCGACCCCGGCATCCTCGGCGTCTCGAGCGGCGCCTCGCTCGCCGTCGTCTTCGGCCTCGCCTTCCTCGGCCTCACCGACGCCTACAGCCAGATGGCGCTCGCGATCATCGGCGCCGCTCTCGCCGCGGCCTTCGTCTACACCGTCGGATCGCTCGGTCGCGGCGGCGCCACGCCCCTCAAGCTGGCGCTCGCCGGTGCCGCCACCTCGGCCGCCTTCGCCTCGCTCATCAGCGCTGTCATGCTGCCGCGCGTCGACCTGCTGCAGGCCTTCCAGTCGTGGCAGATCGGCGGAGTGGGAGGCGCCGAATGGCCGCGCATCGCGATCACCGCCCCGGTGCTCGCGCTCGGTGCACTGATCTGCTTCGCCAGCGCGCGAGGAATGAACTCCCTCGCGCTCGGTGATGACATGGCGAAGGGTCTCGGCGAGCACGTCTTCCGCACCCGCCTCATGTCGGCGCTCGGCGCTGTGATCCTCGCGGGAGCAGCCACCGCGATCGCCGGACCCATCGGCTTCGTCGGACTCGTCATCCCGCACGTGTGCCGGATGCTGATCGGCACCGACCACCGCTGGCTGCTGCCGTTCTCGGCCATGGCCGGCGCCGCGCTGCTGCTGGCGAGCGACATCGTCGGACGTGTCATCGCGCCGACGTCCGAGGAGATCCAGGTCGGCATCATCACCGCCATCATCGGCGCCCCGTTCTTCATCTGGATCGTCCGCCGTCAGAAGGTGCGCGAACTGTGAGCACCATCGACCGCGCTGCCGCCCAGACCCCCTCGGCGTCCGACCGCGCCAGTGACGTCGCCGCCCTCATCGCGGGCCGCCGTTCGCGCCACCGCCGGCACGCCGTGGCGACGATCGTGCTCGGCGCGCTGCTGCTCGTGCTGTTCGCCGTGGCGCTGATGATCGGCAACACGTTCTATCCGCTCGACGAGGTGATCCGCGTGATCCTCGGCGAGACGGTGCCGGGAGCGTCGTTCACCGTCGGCGAGCTGCGCCTGCCTCGCGCGGTGCTCGCCATCCTCACGGGCATCGCGTTCGGCATCGCCGGAGTCTCGTTCCAGACGCTGCTGCGCAACCCGCTCGCCTCGCCCGACATCATCGGCATCTCGAACGGCGCCGGCGCCGCGGCGGTGTTCGGCATCATCGTGCTGTCGCTGAACGGACCGATCGTCTCGCTGTTCGCGCTCGCCGGCGCGATAGTCACAGCCGGCGTCATCTACCTGCTGTCGATCAAGAACGGCTTCGCGGGCACCCGACTGATCCTGATCGGCATCGGTGTCGCGGCGATGCTGCAGAGCATCATCTCGTACATGCTGTCGAGGGCGGCGAACTGGGACATCCAGACGGCGATGCAGTGGCTCACCGGGAGCCTGAACAACGCCTCCTGGGAACGCGTGATGCCGCTCGCGATCGCCGCGGTCGTCATCGTGCCGCTCCTGCTCCTGCAGGGACGCGCGCTCGGGGCGATGCAGCTCGGTGACGACTCGGCATCCGGTCTCGGGGTGCGGGTCAACACGACCCGCCTGCTGTTCATCCTCGGTGCGGTCGCACTTCTGGCTTTCGCCACCGCCGCCACCGGCCCCATCGCGTTCGTGGCGTTCATGGCGGGTCCGATCGCGGCCCGCATCACGGGGCCCGGAGCGAACCTGCTCGTCCCCAGCGCGTTCATCGGCGCGGTGCTCGTGCTCGGAGGCGACCTGATCGGTCAGTTCGCGTTCGGCGAGCGCTACCCGGTCGGCGTGATCACCGGCGTGCTGGGCGCCCCGTATCTCATCTACCTGCTCATCCGCACGAACCGCTCGGGAGGCTCCCTGTGACCGAGGCGCACACTCTGACGGCCGAGTCCGTCACCCTCGCCTACGGCGACCGGACGATCATCGACGGCCTCGACCTGGCGATCGCGCCGGGCAAGATCACGACGATCGTCGGAGCGAACGGATGCGGCAAGTCGACGCTGCTGCGCTCGCTCGCTCGCCTGCTCTCGCCGACCGCCGGTCAGATCGTGCTCGACGGCAAGTCCGTGCACGCGCGCCCCACCAAGGAAGTCGCACGCATCCTCGGCCTGCTGCCGCAGTCGCCGGTGGCGCCGGAGGGGATCGCGGTCGCCGATCTGGTCGGCCGAGGACGGCATCCGCATCAGAAGGTGCTGGCCCGCTGGAGCGCCCACGACTACGAGGTCGTGGCGGATGCTCTGGCCGCGACCGGCACCACCGAGCTCGCCGACCGCAGCGTCGACGAGCTGTCGGGCGGTCAGCGTCAGCGCGTGTGGATCGCCATGGCGCTCGCGCAGGAGACAGACATCCTGCTGCTCGACGAGCCCACCACGTTCCTCGACGTCGCCCACCAGGTCGAGGTGCTCGACCTGCTCACCGACCTGAGCGTCTCGCGCGGCACCACGATCGTCATGGTGCTGCACGATCTCAACCTCGCCGCGCGGTATTCCGACGAGCTCGTCGCGATGAAGGAGGGCAGGGTGCACGCCACCGGCGCTCCGCAGGACGTCGTGACCGCCCAGCTCGTCGAAGAGGTCTTCGACCTCGCGAACCAGATCACCATCGACCCCGTCTCGGGCAAGCCGATGGTCACCCCGATCGGAAGGCATCATGTCCGCTGAGACCACGACCGAACGCCCCACCTACGTGCTCGCCCGCGCCGAGGTGCGCGCGGTCGAACGGGTGTCGCCGAACTTCGTGCGGGTCACGTTCGGCGGCTCCGAGCTCGACGGGTTCGGCACCGCGGGCGACACCTTCGACTCTCGGATCAAGATCGTGTTCCCGCCGGCATCCGGCATCCTCCCCGACCTCGACCGCGATACCGACGACTGGTGGGGCTCGTACCTCGCCGTGCCCGAGGCTGACCGCGGCTCCATGCGCACGTACTCGGTGCGCGACCTGCGGGTGACCGAGCAGGGCACCGAGCTCGACGTCGACTTCGTGCTCCACCTGGCACCAGGGCTGAGCGGCCCGGCCTCGCGCTGGGCGGATGCTGCGGCTGCCGGGCAGGAGCTGTTCATCGTCGGGCCGCGGCGTGGCGTGTCGGCTGCCGATCATCACGGTGCCGAGTACGAGCCCGGTTCTGCGGCCTCGGTCGTGCTGGCCGGCGATGAGACCGCGGCGCCGGCGATCGCACGCATCCTCGAAGACGCGCCGCGTGACCTGCGCGGCTGCGCCTTCATCGAGGTGCCGGTGCCCGCCGACGTCCTCCCCATCGACGCTCCGGCCGGGGTCGAGGTGCACTGGCTGCCCCGCGAGGTCGGAGAGTCGCACGGGGTGCGCCTGATCCCCGCGGTGCTCGAGTATCTCGGTGACGCGGATGCCGGCGAGGAGATCGCCGTGGAGGACATCGAGTCCGAGGATCTGCTCTGGGAGACGCCCGACTACTCGGGTCTGGGCGAGGACATCGCAGCGACGGATGCTTCCGCGGAGCGCTACTTCTGGATCGCCGGCGAGAGCGGCGTCGTCACGACACTGCGCCGCCACCTCGTGAAGGACCTCGGCATCGACCGCGGACAGGTCGCCTTCATGGGCTATTGGCGCCACGGCGTCGCGATGCGCGGCTGAGGGCTGCTGGCACTCGCTCCCTGCCCCCATGGAGTTCTGTGACGCTAGAGGCCACACTGGGCGCATGGAGTATGCCGGAGCAGTGCCGATGGACGCTCCCGACCCGAGCGCCGGTTCCGAGTCCCGTGTGCGCGCGCTCACCTTTCCGGTGTTCCAGTTGCAGGAGCAGCCGTCGCTGACGCGCATGCCGGGTGCCGGCTTCATGGAGACGGCTCAGTCGGCGAGGGGGTTCGGGTCGAGGGTGACCGAGTCGTCGGTGTCGTTCACGTACACGCTCTGGCGGCATCCCGATGATCATTCCGATCCCCGCAACGAGATCGAGCTGGACGCCGAGACGCGCCGCTCGCTCGACGAGGAGCCGCCGTGGGGACGCCCGGACTGGCTGATCGAGCGTGCGCAGATGTTCCGGTATCCGATGCTCTGGGAGGCGGTGCGCACGAGCTGGCAGGAGTCTCCGGACCTCGAGCGGCACTCCCTCGGGCAGCAGCTCGTCGACCACACCAACCACATCCTCCAGAACAGCTTCCGCGAGGAACTGGGTCTGCCCGAGGGTCCCGGTGAGGACGACGGAGGATGGATGACGAAGCCGTCGGCGGTGAGGGATGCCGTCGTCACGGTCGAGGGTCAGGATCGTGCTGGTGTGCAGATCGACACCGATCCGTTCGTCTACGGGCTCGGCTTCCGCGTCGATGACAACGTGGTGTGCACCGTCGTCGTGTCGCGCGACAGTCTGCCCCTGATCGATCTGGCCGTCGTTCCGTTCGGGTGAAACGGCGTGCGATCAGCCAGAAACGGGTGGCGCCCGTCGATGCTGCGCCGTAGCATCCCAGTGGAATCGTTCGACGATGAGGAGGCCACCCGATGACGCAGCACACGCTCGAGCTCCCGGAGGTCGACCTGGTCTACGACGTGCATGGGCCTCTGCCGACGGCGGATGGTCGCCCGCCGCTGATGATGATCGGCCAGCCGATGGACGCGAGTGGCTTCCAGGCCCAGGTGGCGCTGTTCGACGACCGCACCGTCGTGACCTACGACCCTCGCGGCCTGGGCCGGAGCGTCCGCAAGGACGGCGAGGCCACGAACGAGCCCGACGTCCAGGCCGAGGATGTCCATGCGATCATCGAGGCACTCGGTGCAGGACCTGTCGACATGTTCGCGAGCAGCGGCGGGGCGGTGACCGCGCTCGCCCTGGTCACCGCTCACCCGCACGACGTCGCCACCCTGGTCGCTCATGAGCCGCCGGTCGACAGTGTGCTGCCGGATGCCGAAGAAGTGCATCGCGCCCGGGCGGCCTACACCCGGGCGTACCAGGACAGGGGCTGGGGTGCCGGAATGGCGGCGTTCGTCGCGATGACCTCGTGGGAGGGCGAGGTCACCGAGACGTTCCTCGCTCAGCCGGCCCCCGACCCCGCGGCGTTCGGGATGCCGTCGGACGACGACGGCACGCGCGACGACCCACTTCTGTCGGAGCTCTCGTGGGCGGTGCCGCTCTATGAGCCGGACCTCGCGGCGCTGACGGCGGCGCCCACCCGGATCGTCGTCGCCGTCGGGGAGGAATCCCTGAAGGTGTACACCGGTCGCACCTCGATCGCACTGGCCGAGGCGCTCGGCCAGCAGGCAACGGTCTTCCCCAGTCATCACGGCGGATTCATGGGCGGCGAGTTCGGCTACGCCGGTCAGCCCGAGGCGTTCGCCTCGAAGCTGCGCGAGGTGCTCGACGGGCCGTAGGCCACGATGACGGCATCCCGGACCAGCTGCGGATGCTCAGGTCGCAGTTCGTGCTGCGTGGAGGGGCGCGCGGCGGCACGAAGTGCGACCGGAGCGGGGCGCGGCGGCACGCAGAAGGCGCTACGCCGTCTCGCGCACCACGAGCTCGGTGTCGAGGATGACCGAGCGGGGGGATGCCCCGGCGATGACCTCGAGCAGCACGGCGACCATCTGCGCGCTGATCTGATCCCACGGCTGGCGCATGGTCGTGATGGGCGGCTCGTGCGTGGCCGCGAGGCCGGAGTCGTCGAATCCTGCGATCGCGATGTCCTCGGGCACGCGGCGCCCAGCTCGACGGGCGGCGGCGATCGCGCCGGCGGCCATGCGGTCGGATGCCGCGAACACGGCGTCCACATCGTGCTCGAGCATCCGGGTCATGGCGGCGAGTCCCGACTCGTACGAGTAGTCGCCGCGCTCGACCAGGGTCTCGTCGAACAGCTCGCCGAGCTCGTCGCGGAAGCCGACCAGGCGATAGCGGCCGCCGGGGGTGTCGTCGGGGCCGGCGATCATTCCGATGCGGCGGTGCCCCTGCGCCACGAGGTGTGCGGCCATCGTGCGAGCGGAGGCGACCTCGTCGACCGAGATGGTCGACAGCTCTCGTTCGTGCCCGAGGGGCACGCCGCAGCACACCGTGGGGATGCCGACCTCGATCAGCTGGTCGAGCAGCGGATCGGACTCGTGCGACGAGATCAAGATGACGCCGTCGACGTGCCCGGCGCTGAGGAACTGCGCGACGCTCTCGCGCTCGGCGGGGGTTCCGGCGACGAGCAGCACCAGGGTCATGGCGCGCTGGGCGAGTGCTTCCGCGGCGCCGCGCAGCAGAAGCGCGAACGTCGGGTCGTCGAACAGCAGCTGCTGCGGCTCGGTCAGGAGGAAGGCGAGTGACCCGGCGCGACCGGTCGCGAGGCTGCGTGCGTGGTGATTGGCGGTGTAGCCGGTGGCGAGGATCGCCTCTTCGACGGCCTGCCTGGCGTCGGGGGACACCCAGTGCCCGCCGTTGATCACTCGCGAGACCGTGCTGCGGGATACCCCCGCCTGCGCCGCGATCTGGCGGATCGTCGGCTTGCGCTTCGCGCTGACATCACTCATCGCCTGTGACTCTACCCACAGCATCCCGTCCAGCGGTAGTCCAACCTGGGACCGGTCTCAGTTCGGTAACGGCGGTTGTGGTCGGCAGTGGACCTGAGGTAGAACTGAGACCGGTCCCAGTCATGTCTCCGTGACAACCTGAGACCGGTCCCAGTCGAATGAGCGACAGCACGTCGGGACACGCACCACGCCCGCACCGACCCGATGGAGTGCCGATGACCTCCCCCCACGCCTGGCCCGCTCTGAGTGGAATCGCCTATGGCGGCGACTACAACCCCGAGCAGTGGTCTCCTGAGACGTGGCGCGACGACGTCATCCTGATGCGCGAAGCCGGAGTGAACCTGGTCAGCGTCGGCATCTTCTCGTGGGCGCTCATCGAAGTGGGCGAGGCCGAGTTCGACTTCGCCTGGCTCGACGAGCTGCTCGACCTGCTGCACGAGAACGGCATCGCGGTCGACCTCGGCACACCGACCGCCTCGCCGCCCGCCTGGTTCTTCGCGAACCATCCCGACGCGCACGTCATCGACCGCGAGGGCCGCACGATGGGCTTCGGCTCGCGCGGCATGGCCTCGCACTCGTCGCCGGCCTATCGCGAGGCGATCGTGCGGATCGCGGATGCTCTCGCGGCGCGCTATGCGCAGCATCCGGCCGTCGTGCTGTGGCACGTGCACAACGAGTACGGCGTTCCCGTCGGCGAGGACTACTCGCCGAACGCGGTCGCCGCCTTCCGACTCTGGCTTCAGGAGAAGTACGGCTCGCTCGAAGCGCTGAACAGTGCATGGGGCACCGCCTTCTGGGGCCAGCACTACTCGGCCTGGGAGCACGTCGGTGCCCCGGCCATCGCCCCGAGCGTCGTGAACCCGGCCCAGCGCCTCGACTTCGCACGCTTCACGGATCACCAGCTGCGCGCGTGCTTCGTCGACGAGCGCGATGCGATCCGCGCGCACGCCACGCAGCCCGTCACGACGAACTTCATGGCGAACCAGAGCTGGACGACCGACCTCTGGGCCTGGGGCCGCGAGGTCGATATCGTCTCGGACGACCACTACCTGTGGGCCGCCGACGAGGACGCGCACATCGGGCTGGCCATCGCGGCCGACCTCAGCCGCTCGGTCGGCGGTGGCAAGCCGTGGATCCTCATGGAGCACTCCACCTCTGCGGTGAACTGGCAGCCGCGCAACATCGCGAAGCGTCGTGGTGAGATGAAGCGCAACTCGCTCACGCACCTCGGTCGCGGGGCCGACGGCATCCTGTTCTTCCAGTGGCGTGCGGGCCGATCCGGCGCCGAGAAGTTCCACTCGGCGATGCTGCCGCACGCCGGCACCGAGTCGCGCGTGTTCCGCGAGGTCGTCGACCTCGGCGCCGCGCTGGCCCGCCTCGACGAGGTGCAGGGCAGTGTCGTGAAGGCCGACGTCGCGATCCTCTGGGACTTCGAGTCGTTCTGGGCGCAGGACCTCGAGTGGCGTCCGTCTGAAGACGTCACGCATGCGGCCCAGGTGCGACGCTTCTATGAGCAACTGTGGCGCGACGGCATCACGGTCGACTTCGCCCTGCCCGGTCAGGACCTCTCGGGCTATCGTCTGGTCGTCGCCCCGGCGCAGTACATGCTGAGCGCCGCGGATGCCGCGAACCTCACCGACTACGTGAACGACGGCGGCACTCTGCTGGTGTCGTTCTTCTCGGCGATCGTCGACGAGAACGACGCCGTGCACGCGGGCGGCTTCGTCGCTCCGCTGCGCGAGGCACTCGGCCTCACGGTCGAGGAGTTCCTGCCGCTGCGCGAGGGCGAGAGCCACGGCCTCGACTGGGCCGACCACGAGGGCGTCGTCGCCGATGTCTGGCAGGAGGACATCGCGCTCGAAGGCGCCGAGGTCGTCGCGAACTTCTCGGGCGGCCCCGGCGAGGGCGAGCCCGCCATCACGCGGCACCGCCACGGCTCGGGCACCGGCTGGTACGTCGGAACCCGACTGGATGCGGCGGGAATGCGCGCACTCCTGCACGAGGTCTACGCGGATGCCGACATCACACCGTCGGGAGTCGCCGAAGGCCTCGAGGTCATCACCCGTCACGGAGCCGACGCGGTCTACCGCATCGCCGTGAACCATCGCGACGACGACGTCGAGCTCGAAGCCGCAGGCGTCGAGCTTCTCAGCGGTGCCGAGATCGCGGGCGCCCTGACGATCGCGGCGGGCGGCGTCGCCGTCGTCCGCACCTCTCACTGACAGCGCGACCAGCTTCACCCCGCACCACCAGCTTCACCCCGCACCACCCGAACAACTGCACCACCCCACCCCGGTCGCGATGACGCGCAGCGCATCGTCGGCCACGACAGATAGGAAAACGCATGCGCAAGCACATCGGAGTCGGCGCACTCGCTCTGGCCGCGGCCGTGGTCCTCGCGGGCTGCTCCGCCGGCGCCCAGGACGGCGGCGACGACGCGGCATCCGGAGACGGCGCCGAACTCGTGATCTGGACGGATGCTGAGCGCGAAGCCGCGATCACGGCCGCCGCCGAGGCGTTCGAGGAGGAGACCGGAGCCAAGGTCACCCTCGTGCAGAAGAACTTCGAGGACCTCCGCAACGACTTCATCGCGCAGGTTCCGACGGGCGAGGGCCCCGACATCACCGTCGGCGCCCACGACTGGCTCGGAGCGCTCGTCGCCGCGGGTGTCGTCGACACGATCGACCTCGGCGACAAGGCGTCGGAGTTCGAGCAGGTCGCCCTCGACGCCATGACGTACGACGGCCAGCTGTACGCGATGCCGTACTCGCTCGAGACCATCGCTCTGATCCAGAACACCGACCTCGTCGGCGAAGAGGCTCCCGCGACCTGGGACGACATGATCGCCAAGGGCGTCGCCGCAGGCACCGAGCGTCCGTTCGTCATCAACACCGCCGGGGAGACCGGCGACGGCTACACGATGTACGGACTGCAGACGTCGTTCGGCGCACCCGTCTTCGTGCAGGACGACACCGGCTCGTACACGACCGAGGTCGGCATGGGCGGAGCGCCCGGCGAGGCCTTCGCGACCTGGCTCGGGGCTAACGGCTCGACGGGCACCGGCTACATCTCGACCACGATCGACTACGACATCAACAACGAGCTGTTCGCGTCGGGCAAGGCTCCGTACACGATCCAGGGTCCGTGGGCGATCAGCGCGTTCGACGGCGTCAACGTCGCCGTGAACCCGATCCCCTCGGCCGGTGGCGAGGCTGCGGCGCCGTTCGTGGGCGTGCAGGGCTTCTACCTGTCGAGCAAGAGCAAGAACGCCCTTCTCGCCCAGGAGTTCCTCGTGAACTACCTCGGAACCGAAGACGCGCAGCGCGCGCTGTACGAGGCCGATCCCCGCATCCCCGCGTGGTCGACGCTCGCCGACGAGGTCTCGTCCGACCCGATCACGGCCGGCTTCGTCGCTTCGGCCCAGGGCGGCGTGCCGATGCCGTCGATCCCCGAGATGGGCTCGGTCTGGGACCTGTGGAACGCCGCACAGGTGCAGATCATCAACGGCGCCGACCCCGTGTCGACGTGGAACACCATGGTCGCCGACCTCGAGACGACTCTCGCCGGCTGACCCTGCAGGGCGGGGAGGCGCCCGAACGCCTCCCCGCCCCGCGATCCGCAGACAGGACGCACACATGACGATCCAGGCACCGCCCACCGAGGCCCCCACCCCCGTGGTGACGCCCTCGCGTGAGTCCCACGCCCGCCGCTTCCGCGGTCTCGGCTGGGGATTCCTCATCAAGCTCGCGCTCATGGCGCTGGTCAACGCCTTCGGCATCATGACGGCGATCTCGGCCTGGAGCGCCGAGTCGTGGATCGTCCTCGGCGTCGTCGTGCTGCTCGTGGTCATCGCCGACTGGGTGTACTTCACTCGCAAGGCGCTGCCCCTGAAATACCTGCTGCCGGGGCTGGTCTTCCTGCTCGTCTTCCAGGTCTTCATCTTCGGATACACCGCCTACATCGCCTTCACGAACTACGGCACCGGTCACGTCGGCACGCAGGAGCAGGCGGTCGAGGCCGCGCTCATCCAGGGCGAGCGCCGCGTCGAGGGCTCGTCCGACTACCCGTTGTCGGTCGTGCAGCGCGGCGGCGAGCTCGGCTTCGCGATCGTCGACGACGACGGCGACGTGCAGGTCGGATCCGCGACCGAGCCGCTGGCCACCGCATCCGACGCAGAGGTCGGCACGACCGGCGCTCCGAGCGAGGTGCCCGGCTGGGACGTCATTCCGCGGGCGACGGTGCTGACCGATCCGGCGCTCGGCGCCACGATCAAGGACCTCCGCGTTCCGGTCTCGGACGACCCGAACGACGGCTCGATCCGCACCCGCGAGGGGTCGACCGGGTCGGTCTACGAACCGACGCTGGTGTGGGATGCCGACGCGCAGACCATCACCGACACGCAGTCGGGCACGGTCTACACCGCCACCGAGCTGGGCGCGTTCGTCGCCGAGGACGGCACGGCGCTGCCGACGGGGTGGTCGGTGAACGTCGGCTTCGCCAACTTCGTGAAGCTGTTCACGGATGCGAACCTCGCGGGCACCCTGCTGAGCGTGACCGTCTGGACCTTCGCGTTCGCGATCCTCTCGGTCGTCCTCAGCTTCGCCGTCGGACTCGGACTCGCGATCGTCTACAACGACCCCCGCGTCAAGGGTCGCCGGTTCCTGCGAGCGCTGTTCATCCTCCCGTATGCGTTCCCCGCGTTCATGGCCGCGCTGCTCTTCCGCGGCATGTTCAACGCCGAGTTCGGCGTGATCAACGACCTGTTCTTCTTCGGGTCGAGCATCAACTGGCTCGGGGATCCGTGGCTCACCCGTGCCGCCGTGATCTTCGTGAACGTGTGGCTGAGCTACCCGTACTGGTTCCTCGTGTGCACCGGTGCGCTGCAGTCGCTCCCGGGCGAGACGCTCGAGGCGGCCGAGATCGACGGCGCGAACAAGCTGCAGCGCTTCCGCGCGATCGTGCTGCCCCTGCTGCTCGTCTCCACCGCGCCGCTGCTGATCGCGTCGTTCGCGGTCGCCTTCAACAACTTCACCGTGATCTACACGTTCAACAACGGCGGGCCCGCGATCGCGGGAGCACCGTATGCGCTCGGATCGACCGACATCCTCGTCTCGGCCATCTACGACGTCTCGGGCGTCTCGGGCGGCGCGGCCGACTACGGTCTCGCGAGTGCGCTGTCGATCGTCGCCTTCATCGTGGTCGGTCTCATCTCAGCGCTGAGCTTCCGACAGACCCGCAAGCTCGAGGAGTACCAGTGATGAGTGAGACCAGGGTCATCGTGACCGGTTCATCGAAGGATGCGCAGGCCGCCCGTGCGGGTGCTCGTCGGCGCCGGTGGTGGAGCGAGGTCGGCTGGAAGTACATCCTCGCCGCGGTCGTGCTCTTCTTCGCCGCGTTCCCCCTCGTCTACGTGCTGTCGGCGTCGCTCAACCCGAACGGCAGCCTCGCGGCATCCAGCGCCCTGTTCAGCGCGTTCGACCCCGCGAACTACATCGCCCTCGGCGAATCGCGCTACTGGGTGTGGTTCGGCAACACCCTGCTGATCGGCGGCGTGACCGCGGTCGGATCGGTGCTGATGGGCGCCTGCGGCGCATATGCGTTCTCACGGTTCCGCTTCAGTGGGCGACGGGCCAGCCTCACCACGCTGCTGGTGCTGCAGATGTTCCCCCAGGCGCTCGCGTTCATCGCGATCTTCCTGATGCTGCAGACGATCGGCGAGGTCGTGCCGGCGCTCGGCATCAACTCGAAGATCGCCCTGATCTGCGTGTATCTCGGCGGTGCCCTCGGGGCGAACACCTTCCTGATGTACGGCTTCTTCAACACGATCCCGGTCGAGATCGACGAGTCGGCGAAGATCGACGGAGCCACCCACGCGCAGATCTTCTGGCGGCTCATCATGCCGCTGGTCGTGCCGATCCTCGCGGTCGTCGCGCTGCTCGCATTCCTCGCGGCCTTCGGCGACTTCATCCTGTCGAAGATCATCCTCACCTCTGAGGACAACTGGACCCTCGCCGTCGGCATGTACCAGTGGGTCTCCAACCAGCTGACCTCGCGCTGGGGGCTCTTCGCCGCCGGTGTCGTGGTCGCCGCCGTGCCCGTGCTCGCGCTGTTCTTCTCGCTGCAGAAGTACATCGTCGGCGGGCTCACCCAGGGATCCGTCAAGGGCTGATCCTCACTTCCACCGCTCGAAAGGCCGTCATGCACCGTCGCACGCGTTCCCTTCTCTCCACCGCCCTCGCCACGGTCACCGCCGTCGCCCTCATCGGGGTGGGTCTGCCGGCCTCGGCCGCATCGGCATCCGCACCTGCGGCTGTCGCCGGGGCCGCCGGGCCGGTCGATGCCACCATCACCGTGCCCCGCGTCGAGAACCTGCCCGACGACTTCATCGGCGGCGTCGACGTCTCGTCGGTGCTGTCACTCGAAGCATCCGGTGTCGTCTTCCGCGACACCCAGGGCGCACCCGGCGACCTGTTCGAGATCCTCGCCGATGCCGGGGTCACCGACGTGCGCGTGCGTGTCTGGAACGACCCGTTCGACGCGAACGGCAACGGCTACGGCGGCGGCGATGTCGACGTCGATCGGGCGATCGAGATCTCGCAGCGCGCGACGGATGCCGGACTCGGTGTGCTCGTCGACTTCCACTACTCCGACTTCTGGGCCGACCCCGCGAAGCAGCAGGCTCCCAAGGCATGGGAGGGAATGACGGCCGATCAGGTCGCCGCCGAGGTGGGCGTCTTCACCCGCGATGCGGTGCGGCGTCTGGTCGATGCCGGCGTCGACCTGCGCATGGTGCAGGTCGGCAACGAGACCAACGGCGGAGTCGCCGGAGTGCGCGGCTGGGACGACATGGCGAAGGTGTTCTCGGCCGGTTCCGCCGCAGTGCGCGCCGAATCGCCCGACACGCTCGTCGCGCTGCACTTCACGAACCCCGAGCGCGCGGGCTTCTATGCCGATGTCGCCGCCCAGCTCGACCGTCGCGATGTCGACTACGACGTGTTCGCGTCGTCGTACTACCCGTTCTGGCATGGAACACCCCAGAACCTCACGTCCGTGCTCTCGCACGTGGCCGAGACCTACGGCAAGAAGGTCATGGTCGCCGAGGCCTCGTGGGCGTTCACGCTCGACGACGGAGACGGGCACGGCAACGTGATCGACCTGCCGTCCGAGGCGACGCAGTATCCGGTGAGCCGCCAGGGACAGGCGGATGCCGTGGGAGCGGTCGTCCAGGCCGTGGCGGATGTGGGCGAGGCCGGACTCGGCGTCTACTACTGGGAGCCTGCCTGGCTGCCCGTCGGCCCGCCGGCACAGCTCGAGCAGAACAAGGTGCTGTGGGAGCGCGACGGATCGGGGTGGGCGTCGAGCTTCGCCGGCGAGTACGAGCCCGAGGACGCCGGGCACTGGTTCGGCGGATCCGCGTGGGACAACCAGGCGCTGTTCGACGTCGACGGCACGGCATCCGACGCGCTGAACATCTTCTCGTACGTGCGCACCGGCGCTCAGGCTCCGCGAGCGGTCGAGTCGGTGCAGCCGGTCGCGCTCCCGGTGGCCGAGGGCGACGCGGTCGAGCTGCCGGGCGAGGTGACCGTGCTCTACAACGACGGGTCGTCGGAGCAGCAGTCGGTCACGTGGTCGTCGGCCGTCGACTTCATCGAGGGAGTCGGCGAGTACGCGATCGCGGGAGTGACGGATGCGGGCCTCGCGGCGTTGGCCGTTGTGACGGTCTCGGCGCGCAACTTCCTGCGCAACCCCGGGTTCGAAGATGCCGACACGAGTATGTGGACGGTCGCCGGGTCGGGTCTGTCTCTGCGTGCGTGGGACGACCCCCGCAGCGGCACGCACTCGGCGCACTTCTATTCGGCATCCGCGTACTCGTTCGAGTTGTCGCAGACCGTGACCGGACTGCCGGCGGGGTCGTATGTCGCACGGGCGTCGCTGCAGGGCGACGGCGAGGGCGCCGACGGCCGTGCATCGCTGTCGCTGTCTTCTTCTGCCGTCTCCGGATCGCCCGCGCCCTTCGGTCTCGACGGCTGGCGGGTGTGGTCGACGCCGACGACTCAGGCGCTGCAGGTCGGTGCCGACGGCACGGCCGTGGTGCGGGTCTCCGCAGCTCTGCCGGCGGGCGCGTGGGGCACGATCGACGACCTGGAGCTCGTGCGCGAACCGGTTCCGGGTGCCGACACATCGGCGTTGCGCGACCGACGGGATGCTGCTGCAGCACTCGACCTCGCAGCGTACGTCGAGTCGTCGACGGCCGCGCTGCCCGGTGCCATCGATCGCGCTGACATCGTGCTGGCCGCGGCGAGCCCGAGCGCGTCCGCTGTCGCCGGTGCGATCGACGCGCTGAACGCCGCGGTCGACGCCCTCGTGCTGAAGGATTCGGCGACGGCCGCGCCCGCTCGCGGCGTGCTGTCGCACGACAACGGCCACGACACGGGGCTGCTCGACGGCCACTACACGGTCACGATGAACCTGTGGTGGGGGCAGAACGCCACCAAACTGCGGGTGTTCGAGAACGGCGTGCTGATCGAGACGGTGCCGTTGACGTTCGGGGGCACGTCGGCGCAGGTCGCCCGCGTCGCCGTGACCGGCAAGAAGAACGGGTCGTACGTCTACACCGGCGAGCTCGTGAACTCCCGCGGCGTGACCGCGGTGCAGCCCGTGACCGTGAAGGTCAAGGATGCCGCACCGGGCACGCCCGTGCTCTCGGCCGATAACTGGGACGGCGACGGGTCATACACACTGACCGCCGACATGTGGTGGGGCACGAACGCGACGTCATACCGCCTGTATGAAGACGGCGTGCTGCTGCGGGAGGGAGCGGTGGCGGCGAACAGCCCTGCGGCGCAGCGGGTCGTGGTGGCGGTCGACGGGCGATCTGTCGGCACGCACGCCTACCGCGTCGAGTTCGTGAACGCCGCGGGAAGCAGCGAGAGCAAGACGCTCACGGTCAAGGTGAAGCGCTGACGGCTTCCGGGGCCGGGCTCTCTTTCGATGCGGATGCGGATGCCGCGGCATCCGGTTCGGGTCCGGATGCCGCGGCAGTCGCACTGAGTTACTTGCTGAGGAAGTCCTTCAGCGCGGCGTTGACCTCATCGGCGTGGGTCCAGAGCAGGCCGTGAGGGGCGCCCTCGACCTCGACGTAGGTCGCAGCCGGCACAGCCTGGTGGAAGCGGCGGGCCGTGGCGTCGATCGGGAGGATGTTGTCCTTCGTGCCGTGCAGGATGAGGGTCGGCTTCGCGGCGTCGCGCACGGCGTCGACGTCACCACGGAAGTCCTCGATCCACGACGGGACCACCGCGTAGGCGGCGACGGGGGCGCTGCCGATCGCGACGTTCCAGCTGCCGGTGACGGCCTCCTGGCTGATGCGCGATCCGAGGTTCTCGTCGAGGTTGTAGAAATTCTTGTAGAAGTCGGTGAACCAGGCGAAGCGGTCGCCCTTGGCAGCGGCCTCGATGCCGTCGAAGACATCCTGCGGCACGCCCTCGGGGTTGTCGTCGCGCTGCACGAGGAAGGGCTCGAGCGACGCGAGGAACGCGAGCTTGGCGACCCGGTCGTGGCCGTACTTCGCGACGTAGCGGGCGAGCTCTCCGGTGCCCATCGAGAATCCGACGAGCACGACGTCGCGCAGGTCGAGCGTCTCGAGCACGGTGTTCAGATCGGCGGCGAAGGTGTCGTAGTCATAGCCGACGTTGACCTTGGACGACTGGCCGAAGCCGCGGCGGTCGTAGGTGATGACGCGGTAGCCCTGAGCGAGCAGCTCACGGGTCTGGCGCTCCCAGCTGTGTCCGTCGAGGGGATAGCCGTGGATCAGGACCACGGGCTGACCCGATCCCTGGTCTTCGTAGTAGAGCTCGATCGGGGCGCTGTTCTCGTTTCCGACGGTGATGTAACCCATGATCCTGATCCTTTTCGGTCTGGCGAGAACGGTCGTTCTCGGTGATGTTCCCCACTGTAGAGAACGCTCGTTCTCATGTCAAGTACACTGGAAAGATGACCGACGACACAGCGCGTGAACAGATCCTCGCGGCGGCCGACGAGCTCTACTACCGCAAGGGCTACGCGGCCGTGGGCATGGACGAGCTGCGGGCTGCGGCCGGTGTGTCGCTGCGCAAGCTGTACGCCCTGTTCCCGTCGAAGACCGACATCGTCACGGCGGTGCTCGCGCGCAAGCATGCGGAGTGGGAGTCGGGGCTGACGGGGGCGGTGGCGGATGCCGGCAGCGATCCGCGCGCTCGGCTGCTTGCCGTCTACGGATACCTCGAGGACTGGTTCTGCACCGACGACTTCCGCGGATGCGCGTTCATCAACGCCTTCGGAGAGCTCGGCGGCACGAACCCCGAGGTCGCCGAGATCGTGCGGGAGCACAAGGCGTCGTTCCAGGCGTACATGGCGGGCCTCGTGGTGGATGCCGGAGCACCGGCATCCTTGGCTGCTCAGCTGTCGATCCTCGCCGAGGGGGCGCAGAGCACCGCGGCGATCGCGGCTGACCCGCAGGTCGCCGTACAGGCGCGCAACGCCGCCGAGGTCTTGATCGACGTCGCTGTCGCCGCCTGATCCCGACTCCGCCGGCCCCGGCGTCATATTGCTAGCCTGGCTAGCTGTTCGCCTGGGGAGAGTCAAGACCCTGTGCAGGAGTCCCGCGCGCGCGTAGGTTGCGAGCATGGACTCCCGGACGCAGGACATCATCCGCCAGACGATCATCATCGCCTCGGCCGTCTTCATGCTGATCGCAGCGGCCGTCGGATCCGGCGCATTCGGCGGCACCTCGGTCAGCGAACTCCAGGATGGAGCACTGTCGGCGCAGGGGTCGTACCTCGCGCCCGCCGGTCCCGCATTCTCGATCTGGTCGCTGATCTACCTCGGTCTCATCGCCTACACGGTGTGGCAGGCGCTCCCGTCGCAGCGGGCGGATGAACGCCAGCGCGCCGTCGGTGGCTGGATAGCCGCGTCGATGATCCTCAACGGACTCTGGCTCGTGACGGCGCAGTTCCTGTCGCTGCCTCTCACCGTGCTCGTGATCGCCGTGCTGCTCGCGACCCTCGCGCGAGTGATCGTGATCCTCGGACGCAGCCGGGCCCGCACGTGGCCCGAGCGCATCGTCGTCGACGGCGCGAACGGGCTGCACTTCGGTTGGGTCACGATCGCGACCGTGGCGAACGCGACGGCCTGGCTGACCCAGATCGCTCCTGAGAGCTGGGCCGATCAGGCCGAGCTCTGGGCGGTCGGCGTGCTTGTGGTCGTGTTGGTGATCGGCGTCGCCACCGCACTCGTCACCCGCCGCATCGCTCCCGCCCTCGCGACCGCGTGGGGTCTGGGCTGGCTGGCCGTGGGACGCCTCACCGGAGAGCCCGAGAGCACGGTCACGGCCGTTGCGGCGATCATCGTGGCTGTCGCGCTCGTCGCTGCCGGCGTGTGGGGAGTGCTACGTCGGCCCCGCGCCGACATCGCCCTGTGACAGCCCGAGTCGGCGGGGCTCAGAGCACGAGCCGGTAGCCCATGCCCGATTCGGTGAGCAGGTGCACCGGGGCGCTCGGCTCGGCCTCGAGCTTCTTGCGCAGCTGCGACATGTACAGCCGCAGGTAGCCCGAGTCGGACACCTGCTCGCTGCCCCAGATCTCCTTGAGCAGATCCTGCCGGGTGACCAGGGCTCCGGGATGCCGGGCGAGGTGCTCGAGCATGCGCCATTCCGTCGGCGTCAGGTGCACGCGCGAGCCCGCCCGCGTGACGGTCTTCGTCGAGAGGTCGACCACCACATCGCCGAACCCGACGGTCGACTCTCCGCCCGCGGGCACCGCCCGACGCGACAGCGCCCGCAGCCGGGCGAGCAGCTCGTCGACCTGGAACGGCTTGGTCACGAAGTCGTCGGCTCCGGCATCCAGTGCCTCGACCTTGTCGGCCGACCCGGTGCGGCCCGAGACGACGATGATCGGCACGGTCGTCCATCCCCGCAGCGCCTGGATGACTTCGATGCCGTCGAGCCGCGGCATCCCGAGGTCGAGCATGATGAGGTCGGGGTGTGTCTGTGCGGCGGCAGCAACTGCGGCTGCGCCGTCCGGTGCCACGACCACGTCGTACCCGTGGGCGGCGAGCGTGATGCGCAGCGCGCGCACCATCTGCGGGTCGTCGTCGGCGATGAGGAGCTTCACTCCGTCTCCTCCTGCATGAGATCGGACTCTGCGGCGAGCGGCAGAGAGATGACCATGGTGAGTCCACCGCCGGGGGTGTCCTCAGGTGTCAGAGTACCGCCCATGCCCTCGGCGAATCCGCGCGACAGCGCGAGGCCCAGGCCGAGGCCGGTGGTGTTGTCGGTGTCGCCGAGGCGCTGGAACGGCTGGAAGATCTCGTCGCGCTTCTCGGCAGGAACGCCCGAACCGCGGTCGATGATCCGGATCTCGGCGTGGTCGCCGATCGTGCTCGTCGACACGATCACGCGGCTGTCGACGGGCGCGTGGCGGTGGGCATTCGCGATGACGTTGACGAGAACCCGCTGCAGCAGTACTGGATCGGCCGACACAGCGGGCAGCCGCGCATCGAGCGCCAGTTCGACATCCGACGGCCCGAGACCGAGCTCGTCGACGGCGGCGAGAACGGGACCCGCGACATCGAGCCGCATGCTCGAGACGGCGAGCACCCCCGCCTGCACTCGACTGACGTCGAGCAGGTCGGTCACGAGCGACGACAGGGTCGCGAGACTCTCATCGGCGGTCGCGAGCAGTTCTTCCCGATCGGATGCCGACAGGCGGTGCGCGCCGCGGAGTCCGCCGATCGCGGCGACGGCCGAGGCCAGCGGGCGGCGCAGGTCATGGCTGACGGCCGAGAGCAGCGCGCTGCGCACCTGATCGGTCTCGGCGAGGGCGGCCGCCTCGCGCGCCGTGGCCCGCAGGTCGGTGTGCTCGATCGCCGCCGCCAGCTGGGCGACGATCGCATCGAGCAGCCGTCGTGCCGGCGTGTCGAGGGGTTCGCCGTGGAGCTCGAGAACGGCGGGCGCAGGGCCCGAGCCGACAGCGATCGTCGTGGCGCGTCCGTCGGGCACCGGCTCGCCGTCGCTCGCCAGCACCTCGCCGTCGGCGCTGAGCAGTCGCACGCCGGTCAGCCCGAACGCCTCGCGCGTGCGGCTGACCAGGGCGAGCACGGCGTTGTCGCCGCGCAGGACATTGCCCGCGACGGCCGCGAGCAGTTCGGCCTCGGCGGCTGCGCGCTGGGCGGTGCGGGCGCGGCGGGCGGCCTGATCGACGATGATGCTGACGAGGATGGCGATCGTCACGTACAGGGCGAGGGCGAGCACATGGAGCGGGTGCGCGATCGTGATGGTGAACAGCGGCGCGACGAACAGGAAGTCGAGCGTGATTCCCGACAGCACCGCCGCGAAGACGGCCGGGCGCACTCCTCCGACGAGCGCCACGATCACCACCAGCAGCTGGAAGGCCAGCACCTCGACCGTGATCGACTCGGGGCTGCGGAACGCGAACATCGCCCACGAGAGCAACGGCCCGAAGATGAGTGCCACCGCGAACCCGAGCAGCTGACGCCGCCAGCCCAGCGCCCCGCCGGTGATGCGGGGGAGAACGACGCGTCCGCCCGCATGGGCATGCGTCACGATGTGCACGTCGATGTCGCCCGAGCGGCGGATGACCTCTGACCCGATACCGGGTCCGGTCAATGCCGCGGCGAGACGCCCACGCCGGCTGACGCCGATCACGAGCTGTGTGGCATCGGCTACCTGCGCGAACTCGACGAGAGTCTCGGGGATGTCGTCGCCGATGATCTGATGGAAGCTGCCGCCGAGCGACTCGACGAGCGACCGCTGCGCAGCGAGGGCGCCGGGCGTCTCGTCGCGCAGCCCGTCCTGCGCGGCCACGTGCACGGCGAGCAGCTCACCGCCTGCCGAGCGTGCGGCGATGCGGGCGCCTCGGCGCAGCAGCGTCTCGCCCTCGGGGCCGCCGGTGAGCGCGACGACCACGCGCTCGCGCGCCTGCCAGGTGCCCTCGATGCCGTGATCGGCGCGATAGCTGCGCAGCGCGCTGTCGACCTCGTCGGCGAGCCACAGCAGGGCGAGTTCGCGCAGAGCCGTGAGGTTGCCGAGGCGGAAGTAATTGGACAGGGCGGCGTCGATCCGCTCCGCCGGGTAGACGAGTCCGGCCGACAGGCGGTCGCGCAGCGACTGCGGCGCCAGGTCGACGACCTCGATCTCGTCGGCCGCGCGCACCACGGCATCCGGGATGGTCTCCTGCTGCGCGATGCCGGTGATCTTCTCGACGACCGCGTTCAGCGACTCGATGTGCTGCACGTTGACGGTCGTGACGACGTCGATGCCCGCATCGAGCAGCGCGCTGACGTCCTGCCAGCGTTTCGGGTTCTGTGAGCCGGGGGTGTTCGTATGCGCGAGCTCGTCGACCAGCGCGATATCGGGTCGGCGGGCGAGGACCGCATCCAGGTCCATCTCGCTCAGCGGCACGCCCCGGTGAAGATCGGTGCGACGGGGAACCACGGGGATGCCGATGGTCTGCGCCGCGGTCGCCGCACGCTCATGCGTCTCGACGATCGCGATCACCACATCGCGGCCCTCGTCGAGCATCCGTCGTCCTTCGACGAGCATCTCGAAGGTCTTGCCGACCCCGGGGGCTGCTCCGAGCAGCACGCGCAGTCGGCCGCGCCGCGGCATCCGCTCTGCCGTCATCAGCCCTCCTGCTCATCGAGCGCGAGGTTGAGTTCGGCGACGTTGATGCGCTCTTCGCCGAGGAATCCCAGATCCCGCCCTTGAATTCTAGACTCGACGAGGTCGCGCACCTGCTGCTCGTCGAGGCCCCGCTCGGCCGCCACCCGCGGCACCTGCAGCAGGGCGTAGGCGACGCTGATGTGCGGGTCGAGGCCGGATCCGGATGCCGTGACGGCGTCGGCCGGGACCGCGTCCGCGCTCACGCCTTCGCGATCGGCGATGGCCGCCCGACGATCGCCGATCGCCGCGACGAGGTCGGGGTTCTCGGGGCCCAGGTTGCTGCCGCTGGATGCGGCTCCGTCGTAGCCGTCACCGGCGGCCGACGGACGCGATTGGAAGTACTCGGGCAGCGCCTCGCCGTCGGCATCCGTGAAAGACTGCCCGATCAGCGAGCTGCCTCTGTCGTCTGCCAGCGGAGAGCCGTTCGCCTGGAACGGCAGCAGCAGCTGACCGATGCCTGTGACGACGAGCGTGTAGCCGACGCCGAGAACGAGGGTGAGCACGAGCATCGCGCGGATCGCGACGCCGGTGGTGCGGGCGACGGTGCGGGAGGAGGACATGGGGTGCCTTTCGATGCGAGGTCAGAAGCCGGGGATGAGGGTGATGACGAGGTCGATCAGCTTGATGCCGATGAACGGCGCGATCACACCGCCGAGGCCGTAGACGAGGAGGTTGCGCTGCAGGATCTGCGACGCGCTCGCCGGCCGGTACGTCACTCCGCGCAGTGCGAGCGGGATGAGGAACACGATCACGATCGCGTTGAAGATGATGGCGCTCGTCACTGCGGATGCCGGTGAGTGCAGCTGCATGATGTTCAGCGCGGCGAGCCCCGGGAAGACCCCCATGAACATCGCCGGGATGATGGCGAAGTACTTGGCGATGTCGTTCGCGAGCGAGAACGTGGTGAGGGCGCCGCGGGTGATGAGCAGCTGCTTGCCGATGCGCACGATGTCGATGAGCTTGGTCGGGTCGGAGTCGAGGTCGACCATGTTGCCGGCCTCCTTCGCGGCCGACGTGCCCGTGTTCATCGCCACCCCGACGTCGGCCTGGGCCAGTGCCGGAGCATCGTTCGTGCCGTCGCCGGTCATGGCGACGAGTCGGCCGCCCTGCTGCTCGCGCTTGATCAGCTCGAGCTTCTGCTCGGGAGTGGCCTCGGCGAGGAAGTCGTCGACGCCCGCCTCTTTCGCGATCGCGGCGGCGGTCAGCGGGTTGTCGCCCGTGATCATGACCGTGCGGATGCCCATGCTGCGCAGCTCGTCGAACCGCTCCCGCAGGCCGTCTTTCACGATGTCCTTGAGGTGCACGACGCCGAGCACGCGGCCGCCGCCGCTGTCGGCTCCCGATCTGCTCGTTCGGCTGGTGGGTCCCCGGTCGGCCGACGAATCGCCGGGATCCGTCCAGCCATCCGTGACCCCGCCAGCCATCTCGGCGGAGGAGGAGGTGTCGTGCTTCACGGCGACGACGAGGGGAGTGCCGCCGCTCGACGCGACGCCGTCGACGAGCGCGGTCAGCTCGGCATCCGACTCGCGTCCGAGCCAGGCGCTGATCGCCGAGCCTGCTCCCTTGCGGATCTGCGTCCCGCCGAGCAGATCGAGTCCCGACATGCGGGTCTGGGCGGTGAACGGCACGATCGTGGCGCCAGTGGGCTCGTCGACCTGGACGCCGCGCGATCGGGCGAGTGCGACGATCGAGGCGCCCTCGGGGGTCGGGTCTGCGAGCGACGACTGCGCGGCGAGGAACAGCAGCTCCTCGGGGTCGACCCCGGCCAGCGGCAGCACCTCGTGAGCCTGGCGGTTGCCGTAGGTGATGGTGCCGGTCTTGTCGAGCAGCAGGGTCGTGACGTCTCCCGCGGCCTCGACCGCGCGGCCCGACATCGCGAGCACGTTGCGCTGCACGAGACGGTCCATGCCTGCGATGCCGATGGCCGAGAGCAGGGCGCCGATCGTGGTCGGGATCAGGCACACGAGCAGGGCGATCAGTACCGGGATGCTGACGGGCGAGGCGGCATACGACGCGATCGGGTTGAGGGCGAGCACCACCACGACGAACACGATCGACAGGCTCGCGAGCAGGATGTTGAGTGCGATCTCGTTGGGGGTGCGCTGACGGCTGGCGCCCTCGACGAGTGCGATCATGCGATCGACGAACGTCTCGCCGGGCTTCGAGGTGATGCGCACGACGATGCGGTCCGACAGCACGCGGGTGCCTCCGGTGACGGCGCTGCGGTCGCCGCCGGACTCGCGGATGACCGGGGCGCTCTCGCCGGTGATTGCCGATTCGTCGACGGTCGCGATGCCCGCCACGATGTCGCCGTCGCCCGGGATCAGCTCGCCCGCGGTCACGATCACGATGTCGTCGCGCTGCAGCTCTGCCGACGAGACCTCGACCGTCTCGGTGCGCTCGGCCGTGACATCCGCGCTTGCGTCGTAGCGAACGACCCGGCGCGCCATCGTGCTGGTGCGGGTCTTGCGCAGGCTCGCGGCCTGGGCCTTGCCGTGCCCCTCGGCCACCGACTCCGCGACGTTGGCGAACAGCACGGTCAGCCACAGCCAGATCGCGATGCCCCAGGTGAACGGTGCAGGAACCGGCGTTCCGCCCGAGTCGGCGGGGCCGCCGAGGAACGGCTCGGCGATCGCGAGCACGGTCGTGAATGCGGCGCCGACCCAGACGAGCAGCATCACGGGGTTGCGCACGAGCGACGCCGGGTTGAGCTTGCGCAACGCCCCGGGCAGGGCCTGCGTCAACTGGGCCCAGCCGAACGAGCGGGCCGGGGCTGCGGGCTCGGAACCGGATGGCGCAGCATCCTGCTGTTCCGAGGGTGATTCTGAGGGCGTGGTGATGAGGGTCATGTCAGACGAGTCCTTCAGCGAGGGGTCCCAGTGCGAGCACGGGGAAGTAGGTGAGTGCCGTGATGATGACCGCGACGGCGGTGAGGAGACCGACGAACTGCGGTCGGTGCGTGGGCAGGGTTCCGGTGTTCTCGGGCACGCGCTGCTGCGAGGCGAACGACCCTGCCAGGGCGAGCACGAGCACGATCGGGATGAACCGGCCGAGCAGCATCGCGACACCCAGCGCGGTGTTGAACCAGGGGGTGTTGGCGGTGAGTCCGGCGAAGGCCGAGCCGTTGTTGTTCGCCGCCGAGGTGAAGGCATAGAGCACCTCGCTCATGCCGTGGACGCCCGGGTTCAGGATGCTGGTCGATTCGACATCCGATCGGATGCCGGGGATCGCGAAGCTCAACGCCGTGCCGGCGAGCACCAGGGTCGGCGTCACGAGGATGTAGAGGCTCGCGAGCTTGATCTCCTTCGGGCCGATGCGCTTGCCGAGGTACTCGGGGGTGCGGCCCACGAGCAACCCTCCGACGAACACGGCGATGATCGCGAGCACGAGCATGCCGTAGAGACCGGTGCCGACGCCGCCGGGGGCGACCTCGCCGAGCATCATGTTGAGCATCGGCATCATGCCGCCGAGTGCGGTGTACGAGTCGTGCATCGAGTTGACGGCACCGGTCGAGGTCAGCGTGCTGGCGCTGCCGAAGAGCGCGGACCCGAGGATGCCGAAGCGCACCTCCTTGCCTTCCATCGCCGCACCCGCGAGCTCGGGAGCGCTGCCGCGGCCGGCGAGTTCGAGGGCCGAGAGGGCGAACGTCGAGACCAGGAAGATCGTGCCCATGACGGCGGCGATGGCGTAGCCCTGACGGTTGTCGTCGATCATGCGGCCGAACGTGCGGGGCAGCGAGAAGGGGATCACGAGGAGCAGCAGGATCTGCAGCAGGTTGGTCCAGCCGGTCGGGTTCTCGAACGGGTGCGCCGAGTTGGCGTTGAAGAAGCCGCCGCCGTTGGTGCCGAGCAGCTTGATCGCCTCCTGCGAGGCGACCGGTCCGCCGGGGATGCTCTGAGTGCCGCCCGAGATGGTTGTCACATCGGTGAAGCCCGCGAAGTTCTGCACGACACCGCCCGCGATCAGGGCGATGGCGCCGAGCAGGGCGATGGGCAGCAGGATGCGTCCGAGTCCGCGGATCAGGTCGACCCAGAAGTTGCCGATGGTGGTCGAGCCCCGGCGGGCGAAGCCACGGATCAGAGCGACCGCCACGGCGAGGCCGACGGCTGCGGAGACGAAGTTCTGCACGGTGAGGCCGGCGAGCTGCACGGTGTAGCCCATGGTCTGCTCGGGTGAGTACGACTGCCAGTTGGTGTTCGCGACGAACGATGCGGCGGTGTTGAACGCCAGCCCTTCCGGAACCGCGGGGAGCCCGAGCGACTCGGGCAGGAAGCCCTGCAATCGCTGCAGCCCGTAGACGAGCAGCAGGCCGACGACCGAGAACGCGAGCACGCTGCGGGCGTAGGCGCGCCAGGTCTGCTCGGATGCCGGGTCGACCCCGATCAGTCGGTAGATTCCCCGCTCGGCCTTCGCGTCTCGGGGCGTGCTGAAGACGTGGGCCATGTAGTCGCCCACCGGCCGGTACAGCAGCACGAGGGCGACGACGAGCACGGCGGCCTGGAGGACGCCGAACCAGAGGTCGGCGCTGGCCGAAGAACCGGCGCCCATCAGAACTTCTCCGGGGCGACGAGAGCCACCACGAGGTAGACGACGGCGGCCACGGCGAGTGCGGCGGCGATGATCTCGAAGACGATCACAGTCGCTCCACCCCCTTTGCGACGAGAGAGACGAGGGCGAACAGCGCGAGAGTCAGCGCGATGTAGATGATGTCGAGCACGAGACTCGATACAACTCCCGTGCCGACCGGCATATGGCGATCCTCACGCTTTGCCTACGGGGGCGTGCGGGATGCATGCGAGTTGCTCACGTCTTCCCCACCTGTTGTCGCATTCGGTCGGCGCCGTTCGTGGTGCAGGTAGAGGGCGGCGGAATCGGTCGCTCCAGAAAGAGGAGCGGCGGTGATGACGTGTACAACGATCCGATGATGGCGACGGTGCTGTACCGGCTCGAGGCGGAGGAGGCCGAGCAGAGCCTCACACGGCGACGCCTCGCTCTCGCGCATCCGGGCCGGATCAGTCGGCCCTCGATCTGGGCCCGCGCTCGCCGCGTCTGGTGGCGCGGCTCCGCGCGCGCAGACGTCGAGAGAGCATGATCGTGGTGACGGCAGGGTCACTGCGGATCCCGTCGGTGCGAGCGGAGGGGTACGGCACGGATGGAGCCATTCGAGGGCTGCGGGGGATCCCCGCGCGGCACAGTGCGATGAGTCCGGATGCCGCGCGGATGCGCCGAGCCGTTGTCGACGCCCGGGTCTCGCAGGTGTACCGCGAGGAATGGACGCGGATCGTCGCGGGCCTCGCTCGACGCTGTGGGGATATCGGGCTCGCAGAGGAGATGGCGGCCGAAGCGTTCGCCTCCGCGGTCGAGCGGTGGCCCGGCGAGGGCGTGCCGCCGAACCCGGCCGGCTGGATCACCACCACGGCCTACCGCAAGGCCATCGATCGACTGCGTCGCGAGTCGTTCCGCCATGCCAAGCAGCGGGAGGCACTCATGCTGCACGATCCCGAACCGCCGGAGCCGGGCGTCATCGACGACGATCGGCTCCGTTTGCTGTTCACCTGCTGCCACCCCGCACTGTCGCTCGAGGCGCGCGTCGCCCTGACTCTGCGGATCGTGGGCGGCCTCACCGTCGAGGAGATCGCCCGGGCGTTCCTCATGCAGGAGTCGGCCGTCCGGCAGCGCATCACGCGGGCGAAGGCGAAGATCAAGACGGCTCGCATCCCGTATCAGGTGCCCGCGGCCGAAGACCTGACGGCGCGGATCGACGGGGTTCTCGCTGTGCTCTATCTCGTCTTCAACGAAGGGTACTTCGCATCGGGTCCGAACGTCCCGGCGCTGCGCGGCGAGCTGACGGTCGAGGCGATCCGTCTCGGGCGTCTCGTTCGTGAGCTGCTTCCCGACGACGACGAGGTCGCGGGGCTCCTGGCGCTCATGCTTCTCAGCGACGCCCGTTCTCCGGCCCGGCTCTCGCCGGAAGGTGAGCTCGTTCGACTGGACGAGCAGGACCGCGGGCTCTGGGATCACGAGTTGATCGACGAGGGCCTCGCGCTTCTCGACCGACCACCCGGATCGACGACAGGCCGCTACACGCTTCTCGCCACGATCAACGCGGCGCATGCGCGAGCGGCGGATGCGGGCGAGACCGACTGGCCGCGAATCGTCGAGCTGTATGAGCAGATCGAGCGCATCGACCCGAGTCCCGTCGTCACCCTCGGCAAGGCCGTGGCGATAGCCGAGCGGGACTCGCCCGAGCAGGCGCTGCGGGTGGTCGAGTCGCTGAGCGATGCACTGGCGGACTTCCACAGCTTCCACGCGACACGTGCCGAGCTGCTGCGCGCGGCGGGGAGAGCATCGGATGCCGTCGACTCCTACGACCGGGCGATCGCCCTGGCGAGCAACGATGCCGAGATCGTGCACCTGACCCGGCGCCGCGACGAGATCGCGGCGCCACCGGCGCCCGGAATCACCGGGACCACAACGAACGGAGAGAGCAGATGAGCAACAAGTACCTCGTGATCCACATGACCGATCCGAACGGCGGCAGCCTTCCGCAGGGAGAGGATCGGCGTCTGCTCGACGACTGGGCCCAGGAGGGTGATGCGGCGGGCAGGCTCGGCGACGGTGCCCCCGTCGCAGGACCGGAGGAGGCGAAGTCGGTGGCCGTGCGAGACGGTAAGGTGCTCGTCACCGACGGCCCGTTCCCCGAGTTCAAGGAGTGGTTCGCGGGCTACGACATCGTCACCGCGGAATCGATCGACGAGGCAGCCGCCTTCATGGCGAAGCATCCGACGGCGGTCTACGGCCGGGTGTACATCCTGCCCGTGGTGAAGCTCCCCTGGGACGAGGACTGAAGGAGACGGCATAGGTGTCGGATTTGAGCTGGAACTGAGCGCCGCTCAGGTACCGAACCTCGTGACGACGGGGAGGGTCGGCGAAGGCTATTCGGCGACCAGTGCTCCTGGGGTTGGACCGAAAAGTAGGATATGACGACTAATTGTTGGGACGATGGGATTCGAACGCGGGGTGCGCAATTCATGACAGCTGGATTTGCAGTGCGAGTTGTCTTTCGCCGGGGTCGTCGATATGACGACTTCGTTCTCTACCAGACAGATGCGGAGCTCTGGGAAGGCGTTGAAGCTCCTCCCGGTGGAGAGTATCGAGTTGTTTCGAGCGAACGCATTTCCGCGCCAGAGACGGGTCCCACTCTGCTAGTCGACCGAATGGTCTCCACGGATCTTGATGACCCGCTCGCCTGGATTGATGCCGTTACCTCCGGATTGATCCCGGATCTGAGAACGACTGACCCCGAACGCGCGGAGATGTCCGACTCCCAGTTTTGGGAAATCATCGCCAAGATGGGAGGTGTCATCGATGACGCCGGGGTTGAGCGCATAACGGTCGCACTGAGTGAGCTTCGGTTTCTCGAGATTGTTAAGTTTCGAGACGCCCTTTGGCGAAAGCTTCACGACCTCGATCATCCGATCACCACTGTCCGAACCGAGGGCGATGAAGGGGTGGTGATCAATTATGATGCATCGCTCTACTACCGTTGTGAGATCATCGCGCGAGGTGAGGAGTCCTACCGCAATGCTCTCGAAAATCCCCAGCTGGCTCGTGGTGACGATGGGGCGAGCGGTGAAGCACTCCTATGGGTTGCGGACAGTGCCTCCCTTCACGAGCTGGGTCCAATAGACATAGAAGTCGAGACAGGTCGCAACTCGAAATTGTGGCCTAACGTCGAGCAGGCTGATCGCCCGTGGGAGAGACTCCCCAGCATCAGCGCATTCTCGACCCGCGTGCTCGCTCCCCGTGAAGATTGGGGTGCCGACCTCCTCCTTCGTCGCGTTCATTTCACATCTTTTATCGCGTACGCAATAGATGGGTGCGGTGGAGTTCGCGAACTGGCGGGCTGTTTGATGGCCGCGTCCTTCGAGCTTGCGAGGCAGGAGGTTACTGATTTCTTGGAGGTGCAGCTCCGCAACGGAGAGGTTCTCGATGAGCGTGTTCGAATCTGGCAGGATGGCGCCGCGCGACCGATGGTTGGCGTCGCGATGACCGGCAGCAGTCGTCGGAGTTCCTTGAAAATCGATGAGTTTGTCGATTTCTACTACAACGGACATGTGAGGAAGTAGCCGTGCGGTAGTGACGCGGTATCTGTTCGCGGCGTCGGGGGATGCGGCGTGGGGCCAGAAGGTGGGCACGGCGTTGACTCGGAGTGTCGGGTTGCCAGGTGGGGTGTCGTGGACGAGTCAGGCGGGCACGGTGACGTGGTCGTTTCCGAATCTCGGGTGGGACGAATGGGGCGTTGCTGCTGTGGGATCCGTTCGGGCAGCCCGTGGACCCGGTGACGTTCGCGGTCGGCACTACGGCATCCGACGACACCGCTCAGGTAGCCGGCAATACGTTGTGGCATCAGGGCGCGTTGAAGCCGGCGGAGTCGGTGGGATCGACGCTCGTGGTCGAGACGGGTGTCCGGTTGTATGTGCCCGCGCTGGGCCGGTTCCTGCAGGTCGACCCCGTTGAGAGAGGTGGAGCTAACGATTACGCGTGGCCCACCGACCCCATCAACATGCACGATCCGGCGGGAGAACTTGGTGGGATGACCCGGCAAAGTGGACTACGGATAGTCCAGCGGGCAACGCGTTGATGTTCGCATGCGGATTCATCCCGGGCGCTGTTGGCATGGCGTGTGGTGCGATTGAGACAGCTGCCTACGTTATGCAAGGGCGCCTCGGCGAAGCCGCCGTATCGGCCGTGGCAATGGTGGCAAGCTCTGTCGGAGGGGTGCGGCCATTCGGGCCCTGAACGCAGCCTCGGCAGGCGCCATTGCAAATCGAACGCTGCACGTGGAAGTGTCGGCTGCACGGCCGAATCGCGCAACGATCCGCGCAGTGACTCAGCAGGTGCGGTCGAACAACCGATGGCTCGGAAACGGGGTGGCAAACGTTATGGTCGGCTCGGCGAGCTACGCAGCCAAGCCAGTGGCTGCGGTGTGGACTGTCAACTGGGGCAAGCCTTATAGGGCGATGGGGCGCTCGTGGGGAAGGTGAGAGGTTCCGGTCGAGGTGCCCGGCTGGGCTGTTTGCTCTGGGGTGCGGCGGCTAGTGGCCTGTTCGTCGTGGTCAGCTCGGGCTCGGAGTACTGGTGGATTGGAGTGCCGGTGTACGGCGTCGCCGTGGCCGCACTCCTTCGGTCGTTCTTCCTTGGCGTGTGGGCTGGGCCTGGCGAAGTAGTCGTGGTGTCGTGGTGTCGTGGTTTCGCCGCTACTCCTTCACTCGCGGGCAGGTCTCGGCTTTCGATGTGACTCGCTACTACGGTGCGGGTGGCGATGGCGTCGGATGGCTCCCGTTCATCGGTTCCCTGCGCATGATCGAGGTGGAGCGCGTGACAGGTCGACGGGTGCCTCTGCCCGTCACCGTCGGGCGTAGCCGCAACGTCGTTCTCCTCGCTCGGCTCATGAGGGAAGCGCTCGAGATGAACCCCCACTAGCGTAGGAGCAGACGCAAGTGAGAAATCGCGGTGGACGCCTTTCGGAGTGCGATCAGATCCTTCGCCCAGTGCGCCGCAAGCATCAGCTGATGGGGCGCGGCGGTCCCGGACTTTCACCGAACCACACCCTCGCCGCTCTACACTCAGCGAGTGAGTGCGACGCGACGGCGGCTGGGAGCAGGGACGATCATCGTCCTGGCGCTCATCGCCGTGGCCCTGGTCTGCATCGTCACGGGCATTCTGCCGGCCTCGGATGCCGAGGCGCTCGGCGCCCGCATCGCGCCCGTGCTCGGATTCGTCGTCGCGATCACGATCGTCGCGGAGCTTGCGCGGGATGCCGCGGTGTTCGATGTCGTCGCGCAGCGCCTGGCGCGTTGGGGGCGCGGTCGGGTCATCCTGCTCTGGCTGTCGGTCGTGGTGCTCGCCGTCGTCAGCACGGTGTTCCTGTCGCTCGACACCACGGCGGTGATCGTGACGCCGGTGGTGGTCGTGCTGGCGCAGCGCGTCGGCATCCCTCCGCTGCCGTTCGCGCTGGTCACCGTGTGGCTGGCTAACACGGCATCCCTCGCTCTTCCCGTGTCGAACCTCACGAATCTGCTCGCGGCACCGTCGATCGGCGACGATCCCCTCGCGTTCCTCGCGCTGAGCTGGGCGCCGACACTCGTCGGAGTTCTCGTGCCCGTCGTGATCCTCACGCTGCGACACAGACGCACGCTCTTCGGCGACTACCGAACGCCGACCGGCGGTGACCCATCCGACCGGGTGCTGTTCTGGGCGGCCTCCGGCATCCTGCTGGTGCTCATGCCCCTGCTCGCCCTGACCCACGACGTCTGGATTCCCGCGACGATCGCGGCACTCGCTCTCGTCGTGTTCTTCGGCATCCGTCGCCCTCACGTGCTGCGCCTGTCGCTCGTGCCGTGGCAGGCGATCGGCCTGGCCGCAGCGCTCTTCGTCGTGGTCGAGACGGCGCACGCGAACGGTCTCCTCGACTACCTCTCGGTCCTCGCGACGAGCGGCAACTCGCCCGCAGAGCTGCTGCGTCTCTCGGCGGCCGGCGCGCTCGCGGCGAACGGCGTGAACAACCTGCCCGCCTACCTGATCCTCGAGCCTGCCGCCGGCGATCCGGTCGCCCTCATGGCGTTGCTGATCGGGGTGAATCTCGGCCCGCTGATCACGCCATGGGCGTCGCTCGCCACGCTGTTGTGGCATCACAGGGTGGTGTCGCTGGGTGTCGAGATCCGCTGGGGGAGCCTGATGCTCTGGGGTGCGATCGTCGCGGTGCCGACGGTGCTCGTCGCGACGCTCGTGCTGGCGGTCGTCGGCGGCTGAGAACCGCCCGCGCCGGCCGCAGGGTAAGGAAAAGGGCAGCGACTCAGGTCACGGGATCTGGGGGAGGTCCGCGGCACGTCATGGGGAGTGGGTGCCGGGTGAGGGTCGCTGCCCTACGCCCCCAACGCTACGCACACCTCGTGCGATCCGGTGAAACTTCAGTGCCTGATGTATGGTGCCGCAGCACGACACCGGCATAGTGTGTGCCCGTGGGCGACAGCAGCGCATCTCTGCCGATCCGGCCGCGGCAGCTGATCCGCGACCAGGTCTTCGCGACGCTCGCCGAAGAGATCATCTCGGGACGCATGCAGCCCCTCGAAGAGATCCGCGACCAGGATCTGCAGGCCGAATACGGTGTCTCCCGCACGCCCATCCGTGAGGCTCTCAACCGCCTCGCCGACCTCGGACTCATCGAGGTCAGCACCAACAGGTTCACGCGCGTCGCCCCGGTCGACCTCGAGGCCCAGGCCGACCGCGTAGAGACCGCCGTCGCGATGATCGGATACTCCGCGATCAAAGCGGTGCCGACCTACACCGACGAGCGGGTCGCCTCTCTGCACGCGCGAATCGACGGACTGCTCGCCGCCGATCTCGCAGGAACCTCGAGTCGCGAGGGGTTGAGCCTCTGGTACGCGTTGTGGGGCGAGTTCGTGCTCAACGCCCACAACCAGACGATGATCGACATCCTCGACGGGCAGCTGGTGCTGCACCTCACCAGGACCGTGCCCGCGCAACCGGTGCCCGACGAGCTGATCGACTACATGCGCACGGCTCTCGAGCAGCTGCGGACGCTGCTCGACCGACGCGACGGCGTGGGCGTGCGAGACCTCATCGAACCGCTGTTCCTGAGGTCGACGATCGAACCGCTGCGCGCGGCGGCGCTCGCAGCATCCGTCTCGGACTCCGGCGGGTCGACACCCGCCAGCCGACCACCCGAGGACTGACATGCCCGACCGGCGGATCGACAGGCTGAACTCCACGCGATTGCTGCGAGGGGCGGAACAGCCTCTCCCCGTCATCAGCTCCCGGTCGGATGCCGTCGTCGACTCGCTCACGCGATCGATCGTGTCGGGTGAACTGGCGCCCGGCGATCCCCTCTCCGTCACCGCCCTCGCGCAGCGGCTCAACGTCGCCGCCGGCACCGTGCGATCAGCTCTCGGAACGCTCGAAGCGATGCACCTGATCGAGCACCGGCTGCACCGGGCATCAGTGGTGGTGACACCGACCCCGGCGTGGTTCGTCGCGGTCGCGGCCGAGTGCTCCGGCCTGTCGATCGCCGCCGCCGACCTCGGCATCGCGGAGGCGACCGAGGCGCAGGTCGACGAGCTCGCCGAGCGGGCGGCGGCGATTCGCGAGCTCTGGGCGTCCGATGACAGCGACCAGGTCGTCGGATCGGAGGGTCTCTGGCAGCTGCTCGACATGCTCGCCGAGTTCTCGCACAACCGCTACCTCAGCGCCCTGCACGCGTCGAAGCGCGCCGCGCTGATGCTCGGCATCCGCTCGCTCAGCCGGCCCCGCAACCCGGCCATGCTGCGTTCGGTGGTCGACGCGCTGGTCGCCGCGGCGCGCGATCGCGACCGTCTGGAAGCGACGGATCTGGTGCGAGACCTCTACACCTTCGTGGTCGACGGCGTCACGGAGCCGAGGCCGCCCGATGCCCACTCCTCGGCGAGGATGCCGTAGTTCATGCCGTCGAGCCATTCGCCCGACCGATGCAGAGCGGTCTTGCGGCTGAACTCCTCGCGGCGCATGCCGATCCGCTCCATCAGGCGCCAGGAGGGCTCGTTGTCGGCGAAGCACCCGGCGTGCACGCGGCGAAGCCCCAACGGGCCGAAGCAGGCGTCGATCACTGCGCGGATCGCCTCGGTCGCATAACCGCGCCCCGTGTGCGCGGGGTCGAGCACCCAGCCGAGCTCGGCCTCGACGCCCTTCGCCTGATCGGCGACCTCGAGCTGCGCCCATCCGTCGCCGAGCCTGATCATGACGTCGCCGATCGGGGTGGTCTCGCCGTCCTCAGCGATCAGCTCGACGATGTGCATCGACGTGAGCCGCGCCGGGTCGAGGTACCGCTCGCGGAACTCCTCGATCGTGGCCGGTGCGAGTCCGAGCCACCGGTTCACCTCGGGCAGGCGCCGCCACTCCCACATCGCGTCGACATCGACCTCGGTCATCGGCCGGATCAGCAGTCGCTCGGTGCGGAGGGGCCAGACGTCGGCGTGCGGCGAATCGGTCATCGACCCAGCCTATTGAGGCGCGTGGCCGGGCACGCGACGCATCTCGGCCGCGAGCGGGCCGTTGGCCTCGTCGAAGCGCGCGGTGATGGTGTCTCGCACCTCGGGCGACTTGTTCTGGCTCAGCTTGGCCCGCGCATCGAATCGATCGACGCGCATCCTGAGCCCGACGGTTCCCTTCGCCGCTCGCCGGGTGCCGGCCTCGTCCTCCGACAGGCTGCGCCCGTGTGGCCTGCCGCTCTCGAAATGGTCGGTCAGCTGCGAGAGCATGGCGTAGTTCTCCTCCTCGCTGAGGATCTCGGGCGTGCCGTAGAGATGAGCCGTCACATGGTTCCAGGTCGGCACGAGGTCGCCGGGCGCATAGAGGCTGGGCGACACGTAGTCGTGCGGGCCCTGGATGATCACAAGAACCTCATGGCGCCCCAGCTCGTGCAGCTGCTCGTCGGGGCGACCGAAGTGGCTCGCGATCACGATCTCGTGCTCGTCGTCGATCAGCAGCGCGGGATAGTGCGACGCGACCAGCCCGGTCGTCGCCGGCGACACGAACGTCGCCCAGGGGTTTGCGCGGATGAGGCGCTTCACCTCGAGCGGGTCGGTCATCAGGTAGCGGGGTGTGTGTCGCATCAGAACTCCTCATTCAGGGGTCGGGCGGTGGGTCGGGGGTTGATGAGGCGGGTGCGCACGGCGAGCGCGGCGCACAGGATGACGGCCACGCCCCCGAGCGCGGTGGGCCATCCGATCTGCTCGTGAAGAAGCAGGGCGGCCCAGGCGATGCTCATCACGGGCTGGACGAGTTGGATCTGGCTGACCTGGGCCATGGGGCCGATCGAGAGACCGCGGTACCAGGCGAAGAACCCGAGGAACATGCTGACCACGGCGAGGTAGCCGAACGCGAGCCACTGCACCGTCGATGCCGTCGGCGGGGCGGCGAACGCCGAGGCGAGGGTCAATGAGAGCATGAGCGGCGCTGCGAGCACGAGCGCCCACGACACCGTCTGCCACGCTCCGAGTTCGCGAGCCAGCAGGCCGCCCTCCGCATAGCCGACGGCCGCAGCGAGCACGGCGGCGAACAGCAGCAGATCGGCCCAGTGCAGGTGACCGAGACCGCCGTTCTGCAGCGACGCGAAGACGACGGCCGCGGCAGCACCGAGGGCGGCGAACCACCAGAACGGCTTTCCGGGCCGCTCACGCGTGCGGAGCACGACCATCGCCGCCGTCGCTGCGGGCAGCAGGCCGATCACCACCGCACCGTGGCTCGCGGGCGCGGGCGCGGACGCCATGGCGAACGAAGTCAGCAACGGAAAGCCGGCGACGACGCCGCCGGCGACGATCGCGAGACGCCACCATTGCCTCGATGTGGGTGGATGCTGTCGCGTCACCGCGAGGGCAGCAGCAGCGAGCGCTGCGGCGACGACGGCCCGGCCGGATCCGATGAACAGAGGCGAAAGCCCGCCGACCGCGATGCGCGTGAACGGGAGAGTGAACGAGAAGGCGGCGACCCCGAGAAGCCCCCACCAGACGCCCGCACGGGATAGCGCTGTGCGAATCGGGACGGTAACGCTACTCTGTTCTTTCATGAGTCAGGATAGCAGCGACCGGATCGTGGCAGAACTGCGCCGATGGATCGAGTCCGCGGCGCCCGGGGCTCGCGTGCCCTCCAATCGCGCTCTGGTCGCGGAGTTCGGGGCGAGCCCGGTGACGGTGCAGAAGGCGATGGGACGCCTCGCCCGACTCGGTCTGATCGAGTCCCGGCCCGGCGCGGGGACGTTCGTGCGCGCGCAGCGGCCGCCGCGCCCCGCCGACTACGGCTGGCAGACGGCCGCGCTCGGGGCTCCTCCCGCCCGTCTCGCCGGACTCACCTCGACTCAGCGCACGGTCGCACCTGACGCGATCGGCATGCATTCGGGGTATCCGGCGGTCGAGCTGCTACCCGAACGGCTGGTCCGCCAGGCGATCACCCGTGCGGCGCGCACCCCGTCGGCGCTCACCCGGTCTCCCGCCGCCGGGATGCCAGAGCTGCAGGCCTGGTTCGCCGCTGAGCTCGCGGCATCCTCCCCGGCGGACGTGACTCCGGCATCCGCGAGGGACGCGCTCGTGATCGCGGGCAGCCAGAGCGGGCTGAGCTCGATCTTCCGCGCCGTGGTCGGAGCCGGGCAGCCGCTGCTGATCGAGTCGCCCACCTACTGGGGCGCTCTGCTCGCCGCCGAGCAGGCGGGGGTGGTGCTGGTCCCCATCCCCTCGGGTCCGGACGGACCCGACCCGGATGCCGTCGAGCGGGCCTTCGTCGAGACCGGGGCTCGGGCGTTCTACGCGCAACCCACGTTCGCGAACCCGACCGGCGCCAGATGGCCCGCGTCGACCGGCCTGGCCGTGCTCGAGATCGTGCGCCGGCACGGGGCCTTCCTCATCGAGGACGACTGGGCGCACGATCTCGCGATCGACGGCGACTCCCGGCCGATCGCCGCGATGGACGACGACGGCCACGTCGTCTATCTCCGTTCGCTGACGAAGAGCGTCTCGCCCGCACTGCGCATCGCCGCGGTCATCGTGCGCGGCCCGGCGCGCGAACGCATCCTCGCCGACCGTGCCGCCGAGTCGATGTACGTGAGCGGGCTGCTCCAGGCGGCGGCGCTCGACGTCGTGACCCAGCCGGCGTGGCGGAGTCACCTGCGCGGCTTTCGCGAGCAGCTGAGGGCGCGACGCGATCTGCTGCTCTCGAGCCTCGCCGAGCATGCGCCGACCGCGATCGTCGAGACGGTGCCGGCGGGTGGCCTCAACCTGTGGGCGCGGCTTCCGGAGGGCACCGATGTCCTGGGCGTGGTCCGAGGATGCGAGGCCCGGGGCCTCATCATCTCTCCCGGATCCGAATGGTTCCCCGCCGAGCCCTCCGGCGCCTATGTGCGTCTCAACTACGCGAACGCCGACCCGACGCGGTTTCCCGAGGCGGCGGAGATCCTGGGAGGTGTGCTCGCGGCATCCTGACCGACGTCAGTTCTCGGGCGGGCCCTCGGGCCGGTGCGCACGGCGGCCGTTCACGACGACCGGGCGACCTGCGCGCTCCTGGCCGGGCAGCGGGCGCGAGCGCCGGCCGTAGATCAGCTCGGACGAGTCGAGCAGCCACGGCACGAGTGTGATCGACACCCCGTGCACCAGCATCAGCTGGTTGGCCAGGCGGCGCGAACGCCGGTTGTGCAGGAACGTCTCCCACCAGTGCCCCACGATGTACTGCGGCAGATAGACCGTGACCACCGACGAGCCGTGCTTCTCGCGGTACTGCTTGATGAACTGCGTCACCGGCTGCGCGAACGACCGGAAGGGCGACTCGACGATCACCAGCGGAACCGGCACGAGGTGGTCTGCCCAGTCCTTCTGCAGCTGCGCGGCATCGTCGGATGCGACGGCGACGTGCACCGCCAGCGTCTTGCCGTGCTTGGCGGCGATCGCATAGTCGATGGCCTTGACGACCGGCTTCTGCAGGCGGTTGACGAGCACGATCGCCAGGTCGCCCGTCGCGCCGAACTTGGTCGTGTCGTCGATCGCGATCTCGTGCTCGACGTCGCGGTAGTACCGCTTCACACCCATCATCAAGAACGCCAGCACCGGGATCGCGAAGAACACCAGGTAGGCGCCGTGCGTGAACTTCGTGATCGTCACGATCAGCAGCACGGCGACGGTCATCGCAGCGCCCACCGAGTTGATGACCAGGCCGATCTTCGCCGAGCGGCGGTCGGATGCCGAGGCGCCGTCGATCCCCGCCCCCGCCGTGTCCTCTGCAGGCCCCCGCAGCACGCGGCGCCAGTGCCGGACCATGCCGATCTGCCCCAGCGAGAACGACACGAAGACGCCGATGATGTAGAGCTGGATCAGCGTGGTGAGCTTCGCCTGGAACACCACGAGCACGGCGATCGCGGCGATGCCGAGCACGATCATGCCGTTCGAGAACACCAGGCGGTCGCCGCGGGTGTTCAGCGATTTCGGTGCATACCCGTCGCGGGCGAGTACCGATCCCAGCAGGGGGAACCCGTTGAAGGCGGTGTTGGCCGCGAGCAGCAGCACGCAGGCGGTCGCCGCCTGGATGATGAAGAACAGGATGCTGCCGCCGCCGAACGTCGCCGACGCGATCTGCGCCATGAGGCTGGGCTGCGGGTTCGAGCAGTCGAAGCCGATCAGGTCGCACGGGTTCTCGGCGTAGTGCACTCCGGTGATCAGGGCCAGGGCCGTGAGGCCGGCGAACAGGCACGCGGCGATGGATCCCATGAGCACCAGCGTGGTCTGGGCGTTGCGGACCTTCGGAGTGCGGAAAGCGGGCACGCCGTTCGACACGGCCTCGACGCCGGTGAGAGCCGAGCATCCGCTCGAGAACGCCCGCAGGATGAGCAGGATCACCGCGGCCTGGCCCAGGTCTTCGGAGTGCACGGCGAACTCGGCGCTCGAGGCGACCGGCGCATCGCCGAGGAATGTGCGGAAGAGCCCGGTGACGATCATGAAGCCGACCGAACCGATGAACACGTAGGTCGGGATGGCGAAGACGAGCGACGCCTCGCGCACGCCGCGCAGGTTCACGATGATGATGAGGATCACGAACCCCACCGCCAGCTCGACCCGCAGCGGATCGAGTCCCGGCACGGCCGAGATGATGTTGTCGACTCCGGACGCCACCGACACGGCGACCGTCAGCACGTAGTCGACGAGCAGGGCGGCCGCGACGATGACGCCGGGGATCTCGCCGAGGTTCTTCGATGTGACCTCGTAGTCGCCGCCGCCTGACGGGTAGGCCTTGATGAGCTGCCGGTAGCTGAGCACCACCACGATCAGCAGCACCACGACCGCGACAGCGACGAGCGGAGTGAACGAGAGGAAGGTGAGCCCGCCGATCAGCAGGATCATCACGAGCTCCTGAGGCGCGTAGGCCACCGAGCTGAGTGCATCCGACGCGAAGATCGGCAGCGCCATCTTCTTCGGGAGCAGCTGATCGTCGACCTGTGCGCTCGTCAGCGGGTCTCCGATGAGGATGCGCTTCACGCGAGGAGGAGCGTCGAGGTTGTCCCGGGTTTCATCTGACACGTCGGGCGACATTACGCCCGCCAACGGCTTCCTCACGCGTTCCTCACGGAATCCCTACGGCCGGATGCGGCTCCCTAACGGAATCCTCACGGGTGCCGGGTAGCCGCCTTCCGTCACTCCTCGTGGGGCCGCGGCATGTACCACTCGGTGAATGCGGTCGCCCGGCCCTCGGCATCCAGACGGACGATCCAGAGGTTCACGTAATCGCGCTCCGCAGGGTACTTGGTGCGACCTTCGATCGCCACGAAGTCGTCGTCCTCACGGACGATCCACCACTCGAACGACCACGTGTCCGGATCGTCGAGGTCTTCGAGCCATCCGGCGACGATGTCGGCCCGACCGACCCGCGGCTCGGCGTCGGGACTGGTGAGGTAGATCGCGTCTTCGCTGAAGAGCGCGGCGATCTGCTGCGGATCGTTCGATCGCCATGCCTCGACGTATGCCTCTGTCCACTTCTCGCCTGGGGTAGCCATGTCGTCCGTTCTAGACCCGGCCTCCGACATCGTCAAGACCGCGCCGGGGGGAGATTCTCATCGGCGATGCACAGCCTGCGCCGATCACGAACGCGTAACGTCGGATGCATGACCTCCCTTCAGCTCACCGATGATGCCATCCAGCAGACTCGGGAGCTCCGCGATGAGTTCCAGCGCTTCCTGCGCGAGTACGAGTTCGGGATGCGAGAGGTCGAGACGAAGATCTCGATCCTTCGCGACGAGTTCACCCACCACCACGCGTACAACCCGATCGAGCACGTCAAGAGCCGGTTGAAGACCCCCGACAGCATCGTCGAGAAGATCGCCCGCAAGGGCATCGTCGAGCCGGACTTCGAGCGCATCCGCTCCGAGATCACCGACATCGCCGGCGTGCGCGTGACCTGCAGCTTCGTCGCCGACGTGTACCGCCTGTTCGACCTGCTCACGGCGCAGGACGACGTGACCGTGCGCACCGTCAAGGACTACATCGCCACTCCGAAGGAGAACGGCTACAAGAGCCTGCACGCGATCATCGAGGTGCCGGTCTTCCTGTCCACCGGGGCGCTCGCAGTGCCCGTCGAGGTGCAGTTCCGGACGATCGCGATGGACTTCTGGGCCAGCCTCGAGCACAAGATCTACTACAAGTTCTCGAACCAGGTGCCCTCGCACCTCGTCGACAGCCTGACCGATGCGGCCGAGGCCGCCGCCGAGCTCGACAGCCGGATGGAGCGTCTGCACCGCGAGGCCCACGGGGTGCCCCAGCGCCAGCTCGCTCCGCCGCCTCCGCCGCACGTCGTGCAGGTCTGACCCGGCGACGATGTTGCGCGCGTGACTCACCCCTGGGAACATCGGCAGGTGGTGAAAACGCAGCAGCCCCCGGTAGCCGACCTCGAACGGATGCTCGTCGAGGTTCCCGGCCTCGACCGCGGGCGCCAGCTCTGCGAATGCGACCACGGTGACGACGAGGCCTATGCCGCCTGCGGCCGCAAGGCGAAGTGGCGGGTCTCGGTCGACTGCGTCTGCGGCGAGAATCACCCGCGTCGCGTCGAGATCCTGTGCTCGCGATGCCTGCGCACCCTGCGCCAGCTGCAGGACCGCGACACGATCACCGCGCGCCGCCTCTGACAGGCCCGCGTCTGCGACCATCCGTTCGCGCCGCCGCTCCGAACAACCGCTGACCACACCGTCGGCGGTGCGAAGGAGCAGACCATGGCACAGCGCAGCAAAGCCCCACAGCGCAGCAAGGGCAGACGATTCATCCTCTGGGCAGCACTCTCGGGTGTCATCAGTGGTGCCGTCTTCCTGGCCACCGCCGAGCTGTTCGCGCTGATCTTCGCGCGGTCGGCGAGTCCGATCCTCGCGGTCGGCGGGTTCGTGATCGACATCGTGCCGCAGCCGTTCAAGGAGTTCGCGATCGCGACCTTCGGCGAGTACGACAAGATCGCTCTGCTGGTCGGTCTGGGTCTCGCGGTGGTGATCGCGTCGGCGATCGCCGGAATCCTTCAGCTGCTCCGCCCCCCGCTCGGCGTGATCGCCCTCGTGGTCGCGGGCGCGCTCTCCACCGCGGCGATCGTGACCAGGGCGGGAGTCACACCCCTCGCCTTTCTGCCCCCCGTGCTCGGCACCATCGCCGGGTCGATCCTGATCGTCCTCCTGATCCGTCGCCTCAAGACGTGGAAGGCGTCCGCGGTGCCCGCCGAGACGACCGACGGCGAGGCAGTGGGCCAGGATGCCGAGCAGACGCCGAAGGCGCTGGGTCGTCGGCAGTTCTTCATCCTCGCGGGGATCGCGAGCGTCTCGGCGGTCGTCGTCGGCATCGCGTCGCGCACTGTCAGCATGACGGTCGCCTCGGTTGCGAACATCCGCGAGGCGCTCAAGCTTCCCGCGCCGAAGTCGACCGTCACCGTGCCGAAGGGCGCCGAGCTCGACATTCCGGGCCTGAGCGAGCTGTTCACCCCGAACAAGGACTTCTACCGCGTCGACACCGCGCTGACCGTGCCCACGATCGACCCCAGCACCTGGCGCCTCGTGATCGACGGCATGGTCGATCAGAAGGTCGAGATGAGTTTCCAGGACATCCTCGACATGGGGCTCGACGAGTACGCGATCACCCTGACCTGCGTGTCGAACGAGGTCGGCGGCGACCTGGTCGGCAACGCGAAGTGGCTCGGCGTTCCGCTGCGCGATGTGCTCAAGAAGGCGGGCGTGAAGTCCGGCGCCGACATGGTGCTGTCGAAGAGCGTCGACGGATACACCGCGAGTACACCGCTGTCGGCGCTGACCGACGACAACCTCGACGCGATCCTCGCGGTCGGCATGAACGGCGAGCCGCTGCCGCTCGAGCACGGCTTCCCGGTGCGCATGGTCGTGCCGGGGCTCTACGGCTACGTCTCCGCGACGAAGTGGCTCACCGAGCTGAAGGTCACGACGTTCGAGAAGGACGAGGCCTACTGGACGCCCCGCGGCTACAGCGCTGAGGCACCGATCAAGTTCGCCTCGCGCGTCGACACCCCCAAGGTCGGTCAGGCGGTGGAGGCCGGGCGCATCCCGATCGCGGGCGTCGCATGGGCGCAGACCGTGGGCATCGAGCGCGTCGAGGTGCGCATCGACGAGGGCGACTGGATGCCGGCGACGCTGTCGGCCCCCGTGAACGAGAACACCTGGGTGCAGTGGTTCATGGAGTGGGATGCCACTCCGGGTACGCACTACGTGGCCGTGCGAGCGATCAACAAGAACGGCGACACGCAGATCGAGGAGCGCGCGCCGATCGCGCCGAACGGCTCGTCGGGCTGGCAGCGATCGCTCATCCGCGTCGCCTGATGCCGGTGCACCACGACGGGTCTCGCCCTAGTGTGGGAGCCATGACGTCGCTCCCCGCCTGCGTGATCACTGTCTCGGATCGATCCTTCGCGGGTGAACGTGAAGACAGAGGCGGACCGATCGCGGTCGGGTTGCTGAGGGATGCCGGGTGGCACTGCCCGGATGCCGAGGTCATCGCCGACGGCGCCACGTCTGTCGCCGATGCGCTGCGCCGGGCAGTCGCGCGCGGAGTGCGGTTGATCGTGACGACCGGGGGGACCGGCGTGAGTCCGCGCGACGAGACGCCGGAGGGAACGCGTCGGGTGATCACCAGGGAGGTTCCCGGCATCGCCGAGGAGCTACGGCGCAGTGGTCTCGCCGACACCCCGCTGTCGGTGCTCTCTCGCGGCGTGGCCGGGATCGTCGACCCCGCCGGATCGCTCGTGGTGAACCTTCCGGGGTCTCCGCGGGCCGTGGCATCCGGAGTGCCCGTCGTCCTCACCGTCGCCCGACACGTGGTCGACCAGGTCGAGGGCGGTGACCACTCATGAACGAGGTGCGGATCGCCGCGATCTCGGAGCAGCAGCTCGACGTCGACGCGCATCTCGCCGCGGTCGATGACCCGGCTCTGGGCGGCGTCACGACCTTCATCGGACGGGTGCGCGACAACGACCCCGACGCGACCACCCCGGTGGTCGGACTCGAATACAGCTCTCACCCCGACGCCGAGGCGACTCTGCGACGCATCGCCGAAGAGGCGGCGGCGGATGCGGTCGGCGACGCCAGGGTGGTCGTGGCCGTGAGCCACCGCACCGGTCGACTCGACGTCGGAGATGCAGCCGTGGTCATCGCGGTCGCTGCCGAGCACCGCGCCGAGGCCTTTGCAGTGTGCCGCGCGGTCATCGAAGACATCAAGACCTCGTTGCCCGTGTGGAAGCGTCAGGTCGAGTCAGACGGCACCACGTCGTGGAAGGGCATCGGCGGCTGAATCGCCCCGCGGCTCAGCCCCCGGCGAACGGGGGGAGCACGTCGATCAGCTGGGCGTCGTCGAGTGGGACATCGTCGTCGCTGCGGACGCCGTCGACCATGACGGCGCACCGCGGAAGGATGTCGGCGAGCGCCGGATGGTCGGAGATCACGGCGGCGCGCAGCTGCTCGAGCGAGCGCTCGCCGCGGTCCTCGGAATCGGTGCCTGCAGCCTCTGCGGCGGCCGCGAAATACCGTACTCGCATGGTCATCGCGACTCTCCCTCGCGCACCCAGTCGCCCGAGCGCCCGCCCGACTTGGCGACGATGCGCACGTCTTCGATGACGACCGAGCGATCGAGCCCCTTGATCATGTCGACGATCGCGAGCGCGCTCACTGAGACGGCCGTCAGCGCTTCCATCTCGACGCCGGTGCGGTCGGCGGTGCCGACGGTCGCCTCGACGTGCACGCCGTCGTCGACGATATCGAGCTCGACCGACGCGCGGTGCACGCCGATCACATGGGCGAGGGGCAGCAGAGCGGGTGTCGACTTCGCAGCCTGGATGCCGGCGATGCGGGCGACCGCGAGTACGTCGCCCTTGGGGGCGGTGCCGTCGCGCAGGGCGGCGATGACCTCGGCGCTGCAGCGCACGAACCCGCGTGCCGTGGCGGAGCGGACGGTCGGCTGCTTGCCGGTCACATCGACCATGTGGGCATGGCCGGCCGAATCGAGGTGCGTGAAGCTCATCCGACCAGCATGACATCGATCGCGTCGCCCACGGCGACGGCCTCGACCTCTGCCGGCACGACGGCGAACGCGTGGGCGCGGGCGAGTCCGCCGGCCAGGTGCGAGCCCGAGCCGCCCGTCGTCGCCGGGCGCACCGTTCTGTTCGCGAGATCGACGACGGCGGGCAGGTACTGGCGACGGCCGGGAGGGGTCGTCCACGCGGCATCCGCGGTGAAGGATGCGCGCGGGCGGTGGATGTCGGAGCGGCCTTGCAGCGCCAGCAGCGCGGGGCGCACGAACACCTCGAACGACACCGCGACGCTCACGGGGTTGCCGGGCAGCCCGAACACGAGGGTGCCGGAGTCGAGCACACCGAACGCCTGCGGCTTGCCCGGCTGCATGGCGACACTCGCGAACTCGACCTCGCCACGACCGTCGAACGCGCCACGCACCGGCTCGTACGCTCCCGCGCTCACGCCGCCGGTGAACACGATCACGTCGGCGCCGCGCTCGACCGCGGTCGCCGTGACCGCACGCACGGCGTCGGGGTCATCCGTGACGCGGGCGACGAGCACGACCTCGGCGTCGGCATCCGCCACGAGGAGCTCGAGCAGCGGACCGTTGGAATCGGGGATGCGGCCGCGCGTCGCGGGCTCGCCCGGCTCGAGCAGTTCACTGCCGGTCGACACGACGGCCACCCGGGGCGCGCGGGTCACCGACACGCTCTCGGCTCCGGCGGCGACAGCGGCGGACAGCTGGAACGCTCCCAGACGCTCTCCGGCGAGCACCACCGGGTCACCGGCGCGCAGGTCGGCACCGCGACGGCGGATGAATGCTCCGGCCGAGGCCGGTGCGCGCAGCACGCGAACCTCGCCGAGCGAGTCGGCGAGACCGCCCACGGTGTCTTCGAACGGCACGATCGCATCCGCCGCAGTCGGGGCGGGAGAGCCGGTCATGATCCGTGCCGCCTCGCCCTGGGCGAGTGCCGGGTCGTCCGACACTCCCGCGGGCAGGTCCGCGACGACGCGCAGCACGACGGGGTTCTCTTCGGATGCCGAGGCGACATCCGCCGCCCGCACGGCGAAGCCGTCCATCGCGGAGTTGTCGAAAAGGGGGATGTCGTGGGCTGCCGTCGCCGGCGCGGCCAGGGTGCGCTGCGCTGCATCCCGGATCGCTCGAGTCTCGCCGGGCAGGGTGCGCACGGCATCGAGCACTCGCGCGAGCTGATCCTCGACCGTCCGCCGGTTCGCGCCCGCGGCGCTCATGCCGACACCGCCGGACGGATCGAGATCTCGTGCTGTCTCGACGTGAGGGAGTCGATCATCGCGAGCCGGCCGAGCAGCGGCTCGCCCGCGCCGGTGATGAGCTTGACGACCTCGCCCGCCAGCATCCCTCCCACCTGCACGCACAGCGCGCCGAGCACGCCGACCTGCGCGCAGCTGGGCGGCTCGCCCTCGGTGCCGAGTGGGAAGAGATCGGCCAGCACGACGGGCGTATGGCCCTCGGGCGGATTCGACCAGAAGACGGTGGCCTGAGCGTGCCACTCCTGCACGGCGCCCCAGACGAGAGGGATGCCGAGCGCTTCGGTCGCGGCGGCGACATCTCGGCGGGTGGCGAAGGAGTCGCTCGTGTCGACCACGATGTGGGCTCCGGCGAACAGACGCTCGGCGTTCTCGGAGCCGAGTCGCTCGGACGCCGTCACGACCTCCGCCCCGGGCGACAGCGCCAGGATCGCGCGCTCCGCCGACGCGGTCTTCGGCTTGCCGATGTCTTCGACGCGGTGGGCGAGCTGGCGCTGCAGGTTGGTGAGCTCGACGATGTCGTCATCGATCACCGTGATGCTGCCGACGCCCGCGGCTGCCAGAGCGAGGAGCACGGGGGAACCGAGGCCACCGGCGCCGACCACGGTGACGTGGGCCGCCGCCAGGCGACGCTGCCCCTCCTCTCCGATGCGCGCGAGCACGGCGTGTCTGGCGGTGCGGATGAGTTCGGCCGGGTCGAGGGCGGGCGCGGGAGCGACGAGCGGCTGCATGGCACCAGGCTATGCCCGGGGTGAGTGAATGCGGCTGGTCGACGGAGAATCCCCCGGAGTTCCTGACGACCGGATGCTGCGCGCGCCGGGTGGTTCCGCAGATGCGGATTTTTTCGGGCATTGACGTCCGCTTCTACGGTAGTCTGCCGCCATGCAGACCTTTCGAATCGCCCGGGCCGCGCAGTTGCTCGGCGTGAGCGACGACACCGTGCGACGCTGGGTCGATCACGGCCTGCTGCCGACGACCGATGCGGTGCCCGCCGAGATTCCGGGCGATGCCCTCGCAGCGCGGGCAGTCGAGCTGGCGGAGGAGGCGCAAGAGTCGGATCATGCGCTCTCGAGTGCCCGCAACCGCTTCGTCGGCATCGTCACGCGCGTGCAGATCGACGGCGTCATGGCGCAGGTGGACCTGCAGTCCGGCCCCCACCGTGTCGTCTCGCTGATGTCGGCCGAGGCCGCCCGCGAACTGCACCTCGAGGTGGGCTCGCTCGCCACCGCATCCGTCAAGGCGACGAACGTCGTTGTCGAAGTGCCGAAGGACTGACTCATGAATCGCACTCTCCGTCGCTCGGTGACAGCAGTCCTGGCCGCCGCAGCTCTCGCCCTCACGGGGTGCGCCGCGGACACCGAGTCGCCGACGCCTGCGGCCGGCGGCGAGGCATCCGAGAGCGCCGTGAGCGGTGAGCTCACGGTCTACGCGGCCGCCTCGCTTTCGGGTGCGTTCGACGAGATCGGCGCGGCGTTCACCGAGGCGAATCCCGACGTAGAGGTCAGCGGCGTCTATGACGGATCGTCGACCCTGGTCACCCAGCTGCTCGAGGGTGCTCCCGCCGACGTGTTCGCCTCGGCCGACGAGGCGAACATGGACAAACTCGAGGATGCCGCCGTCGACCCGGCCCTGTTCGCGTCCAACACACTCGTGATCGCCGTTCCCGCAGGCAACCCGGCCGGCGTCGAGACCCTCGACGACCTCGCCGGCGTCACCACGGTGCTGTGCGCCCCAGAGGTGCCGTGTGGCGCCGCATCCGCGACTCTGCTCTCGGATGCCGGCATCGCGGTCGAGCCGGCGAGTCTCGAGCAGAACGTCACCGCGGTGCTCACCAAGGTCGCGGCGGGTGAGGCCGACGCCGGGCTCGTCTACGCGACGGACGTCGTCGGTCGCGACGATGTCGAGGCGATCGTCCCCGATGGGGCCGATGGCGTCGTGAACCACTACCCGATCGCGGCGCTCGCGGAGGCTCCGAACTCCGCGGCCGCCGCGGCGTTCGTCGCGTTCGTGCTGTCTGATGAGGGCCAGGGCATTCTCGAGAAGTTCGGGTTCGGAGCGCCGTGAGTGCGTCCGGAGCGCGCGGATACGCGCCGCGTGCCCTGGCGATCCCCGCGCTGATCGGTCTCGCCTTCCTCATCCTCCCGCTCGCAGCGCTCGTCGCCCGAGTCGAGTGGTCGACGTTCATCGCCGACGTGACGTCAGAGGCCGCGCGTTCGGCGCTGCTGCTGTCGCTGGGCACGGGCCTCGTCGCCACACTGGTGTGCATCGTGATCGGGGTGCCCCTCGCACTGACGATCGCTCGTTCCGGTCCGCGCCTGGCGGCCGTGCTGCGAGCGGCGGTCACGGTTCCCCTGGTGCTGCCGCCCATGGTCGGCGGCGTCGCACTCCTCTACCTGTTCGGCAGGGCGGGGTGGTTCGGGGGACTCGGGCTCTCCTTCAGCACGCCGGCCGTCATCCTCGCTCAGACGTTCGTGGCGCTGCCGTTCCTGGTGCTGGCGGTCGAGGGTGCCGTGCGCACGTCTGGGGTCGAGTACGAGCGCACGGCGGCTGCCCTGGGGGCGGGGCGCTGGACGATCCTGCGGCGCGTCACCCTGCCGCTCGCGGCGCCCGGCATCGTCGCGGGCGTCGTGCTCTGCTTCGCACGGGCCATCGGCGAATTCGGGGCCACCGCGCTGTTCGCGGGCAACCGTCCCGGCGTCACGCAGACCATGCCGCTCGCGATCTACACCGCCTTCAACGGGGCCGGGGTCACTCAGGGTGCCGCGGTCGCGCTCGCGCTGCTGCTGCTCGTCACCGCGATCCTCGTGCTGCTGCTCGTGCGCGGCTGGCGGCCGGGGGCGGCGCGATGACCGCGGGGGATGGCCTGCGCGCTCATGTGGTCGTGCCGCGAGAACACTTCACCGTCGACGTCTCGCTGCAGGTGGAGACGGGCGAGACGGTCGCGGTGATGGGGCCCAGTGGCGCCGGCAAGTCGACGCTGCTGCAGGCGCTCGCGGGACTCGAACCGCTGCGTGGGGGCGGGATCGCCGTCGAAGGCCGAGTCGTCGATCGGGTCGCGAAGCCTCGGGTTCGGACCGAGCCGATGCGCCGCGGCATCGTGCTGCTCGGGCAGAAGCCACGGCTGTTCCCGCATCTCTCGGCGCGCGAGAACGTGGCGTTCGGGCCGCGGTCGGCCGGCGTCGACGTACGTGCGGCGCGAGTCGGCGCCGACGAGTGGCTGGCACGGGTCGGGCTTCCCGGCTCGGGAGAGCGGATGCCGCACGAGCTGTCCGGCGGTGAGCAGCAGCGCGTCGCCGTCGCTCGCGCGCTCGCCGCATCCCCTCGCGTCGTGCTGCTCGACGAACCGCTCGTCGCCCTCGACCCCGAGACGGCCGGCGACATCAGGCGGATGCTGCGCGACCAGCTCGTCTCGACGACGACCGTCGCGGTCACGCACGACGCCGCGGATGCCGTCGCGCTCGCCGACCGGCTGATCGTGGTGGAGAGCGGTGGCGTCACCCAGGAGGGGCCGGTGCGCGACGTGCTCGCCGCTCCGGCATCCGGCTTCGTCGCCTCGATCGCGGGGGTCAATCGGCTGGTGGGGGTGGCGAGCGGGGGAGGGTGGCGCAGCGGCGAGGTGCTGCTGACCAGTGACGATCCGGCCTCGCGTGCTCTCGCTGCGACGGATGGTGTCGCGCTCGCCGCCGTGTTCCGGCCGGGCGACGTGCGGCTCGCCTCGGAAGGCGCGGAGTCGTGGCCAGCTCTCGTGACGCGCATCGAGCCCACCCTCGTCGGCGTACGCGTGCACACCGATGCGGGGGCGGTCGACCTGTCGCTGGCTGCTGTAGGAGGGCTGGCGGCCCGCGATCGGATCCGGCTGCGGGTCGATCCGACGCTGGTGCGGTTCGTCGCGGTGCCCTGAGTTGCAGCCGTGCGCTGAAAGGTGCTCCGCACGACTGTCCGATTCTTCGTTTCGGAAGAGGGGAACCGAAGCCCGACGCACCTGCTGAGTCTCGTGCTCGAGCACCGAAATCTCTGCCAGCAGCGCTACATACCGGCATACATCGTCGGGTGGTTCGCCTCCATCGAGGGACTGTACTGATGTGTTCAGTGGCGCGCGAGCCGATAAGGCTGGCTCGCGAGACTCCTGTCCCCCAAATGGCCTACAGACGATCTCGCGGTGGGTGTGGAGGATGAAGGCTCGTTGCCGTCAATGTGTCATTCGGGCGTGGTCAATAAGACCAGAACTCGTCTCCGAACGGCAGCGGTGGGACCTTGGGAGGGTCTCGCACCAGCGTCGGTGCGAGGAAAGGAGATGGTGACGATGTCAGACATTTCGAGAGAGGCGACAGTGGGGGACACCATTGCAGCCCGCGGACTCGTCCGGCAAGACGAATACGACTCGTGGTTGATTCCGGTGATCTCGCTGTCCCCTGAGAACCGCATTCCTGTGGACGATTCCAGGATTCGTTTGGAAGCATCTTCAGGTCTAGATTGCTTCACCGACGGCTACGCCGAGGTGCGAGGAGTCTGGACCAGCGAGAGGGCTGTCGCGGTCAGCGACATCGTTCCGATAACTGAGGATGCCGCAGTCCTCGCGCCTCCGGCTTCGTTGGGTACGCAGGCTCTTCTCCATCTGCCCTCTGCTGCGGCCAGCCGGGCCGGGATCGATCTCTCCCTCGCTCTGTCGGTCGCTGGAGAGCTGGTCGAGAAAGAAGCAGCATTGCATTTCGTCGTGGTGGACGACGCCGAACATTTCGCAGTCGTTGTCGCGGCCACTGATGTCGATCGCGTCGAGTCTGAGCTGGGGCCGCTTCTGGGCCTTTACCTAGTCGTTGTCCACTCGCAGAACACCCCGGCCATGCTCCGACGCGCGGACGAAATTCTCGCCAATGAGGAGCGGGACAACAATCTCCTCTTGGCAGGAGAGGCGATGAGTCCGAATGGTGACTACCGCGTCGTCGGCATCGTCAAACTCTGGACATCGGCGCTGAGTACCGCGCCTGCAAGCGCGCTCGAGGTGCGGGCGTGGATCCACTCTTGAGCGTGGAGCGCTTCGACGAGTCTTCGCTAACTGATTTTCAGCTCGCGGGGCGAGCATGACGGCCGAAGTGCGCGCACATGGCCGAGTGTCAGTGGGGGCGTGCTACATTGATCTCAATCGTTCAGCCCGCCCGGATTCTTCCGGTGTGGGCTGGATTTCTTTGAGCCTGGCATGATCGTTGGTGTGCCGGAACCGTTGAAGCGCTACCTCACGATCGACGAACAGGTCGAGTTGCTGAGAAGTCGGGGCATGGAGCTCGACGGAGAGCCCGAACGATGGCTCGCTGCTGTCAATTACTACCGTCTGAGCGGGTACTGGTACATCTATCGGACCCCGACGACGGAGGACGGACGGCTGGTCCGCTCAGACGACTTCGTCGGCGGCACCAAGTTCTCGACAATCACCGCGCTGTACGAGTTCGATCGAAAGCTCCGCACTCTCGTCCACGACGGTATCGAACGCGTCGAGGTGGCACTGCGCAGCCAGGTCAGCTACGTGTTGGGAGCCAAGGATCCTCTCGCTCATGAGAATCAGAGCTTCTTCCGCCCGGACTTCGACCATGCCACGTGGATCGACAAGGCCAGAGGACGAGTAGCGCGAAATGCACGCAGCTCCGCGTTCATCAGTCATCACGCGGATCGTTATGGCGGAGACATCCCCATCTGGGTTCTCGTCGACGTTCTCGACTTCGCGGATGTCTCGATCTTGTTTGAAGGAATGCGCGTTGCGGATCAGTTCCAGGTAGCAGAGGGGCTCGGGATTCGGTTCGACCTCAGCCAGCTGCGTTCCTCGCAGCGGGATAAGGCGCTCAAGAACCATCCGCTTGCTCGCTGGCTTGAGCAGCTGTCACTCATGCGCAACATAACCGCCCATCACGGACGCCTGTGGAATCGAAGACTAGCCCCGGCCGCCACCAGCGCCATGAGGACGGTGCGTGGGCTTGAATGTCTCCCAGAGGGGCAGAGCGAAGTCGTCTTCGGCGCCCTCTCAGTTTTGGCTCGCATCCTCGACACCACATCGCCAGGAGCCACGTGGTCAGCGAAGGTGGCCCGAGAGATGGACAGCTTATTTGGCCTTCTCCAGGAGCGCTCCTCGAAGGAGATGGGATTCCCGGAGGACTGGCGGGCTCTACCCGTTTGGAGTGCGCGCTAGGGCAGAGGGGGTGTTCGCAAGGCATTCCGGCGGTGGGTGCCCATGTGAGACGCCGGTGGTGCGGCGTCAAGAGAAGTCAGTACCGTTGACGCTCCGCGGCGACCTGGCAATATGCCGGTCGTCCTTCACGCATGATCCTCGGCACCGAGCACGCGGGTAGTCTCGGAACATGTCGGGGATCGGGAGACAGAGATGACGGCCGTGCCGGTCGTGATCGGGATGCGGGCGCCGAGCGCCGCAGCGTTGGATGCCGCCGCGCCCGCGTCGCAGGGACTCGTCGACACCCACGGCCGAGTGCACCGCGATCTGCGCATCTCGCTGACCGACCGCTGCTCGCTGCGCTGCACGTACTGCATGCCTGAGCAGGGCAACGAATGGCTCGCTCGTACGAGCATCCTGTCGACCGACGAGATCGTCGAGGTCGCCCAGGTAGCCGCATCGCTCGGCATCCGCACCTTCCGCCTGACCGGCGGTGAGCCGCTGCTGCGCGCTGACATCGTCGACGTGGTGCGTCGTGTCTCGCAGATCGAGGGCGACGACGGCCCCGTCGAGGTCGCCATGACGACCAACGGCATCACGCTCGCGAAGCACCTGCCCGCGTTGATCGACGCCGGCCTCACACGTCTGAACATCAGCATCGACACGGTCGACCGTCAGCGCTTCGCCGACCTGACGCGACGGGATCGCATCGACGACGTGTTCGAGGGCATCGCGGCAGCGGCGGCATCCGAACTCCGCCCGCTCAAGCTCAACACCGTGGCGATGCGCGGTGTGAACGACGACGAACTGCCAGACCTGGTCGCGTTCGCGATGGAGGTCGGCGCGCAACTGCGCTTCATCGAGCAGATGCCGCTCGACGCCGGGCACACGTGGGATCGCGCGTCGATGGTCACCCGTGAGGAGATCCTCGAGAAGCTCGGCGCGCGGTGGGATCTGGAGCCCGTTCCCGGCCGCGGCGGCGCCCCGGCCGAGAAGTGGCGGATCGACGGCGGCCCGCACGAGGTCGGCGTGATCGCCTCGGTCACCGCCCCCTTCTGCGGTGCCTGCGACCGGCTGCGCCTGACCGCCGACGGTCAGCTGCGCAACTGCCTGTTCTCGAACGCCGAGTACGACCTGATCGACTCGCTGCGCGGAGACGCGGCATCCGACCCGGCACAGCGCGCCGCCGCGATCGGAGCCATGCTGCGCTCGTGCGTGCACGGCAAGCTGCCGGGGCACGCCATCAACGACCCGTCGTTCCTGCAGCCCGCCCGCGGCATGAACGCGATCGGCGGCTGAGCGTCAGCCGAGGAACTCCCGCGCAGCCGCTGACAGTGCCGTGACGCCGACCTCGATCGTCGGGTGGATCTCAGGCGCGAAGAACGGCGAGTGGTTCGTCGGGACGTCCTTGTCGAGGGTGCCCGCCGCCGCTGACGCGGCGAACTTCGCGGCGTCCACGCCACCCCAGAACCAGAACACGAGTGGCGCCCCGGTGTCGCGCGCGAACCATGAGACATCCTCGCTGCCGGTGAACATGCCGGGGTCGACGACTGCCGCCTCTCCGAGTGCGCGCTGCAGTGCGGACGTGACGCGAGCGGTCGCCTCGACGTCGTTGATGGTCGGCGGCAGGGTGTGGTCGGTGCTGATCTCGGGCTCGCGCTCCGCTCCGGATGCCGCGGCCTCGGCGCGCACGATGCGCTCGACGCTCGCGAGCACCCTGTCGCGCATCTCGTCGTTCGGGTAGCGCAGGCTGAGTTCGAGCTTCGCCTCAGCCGGGATGATGTTGTTCTTCAGTCCGGCGTGGATCGAGCCGACCGTCACCACGGCGACGTCGCGCGGATCGACCTCGCGCGACGTGATGGTCTGCAGGCGCATGACGGTCGCCGCGGCCATGACGACCGGGTCGATCGTCGAATGGGGACGCGAGCCGTGTCCACCCCGGCCGTGCATCACCACGGTGAGGCCGTCGGATGCCGCCATCTGCGTGCCGGGGCGCACGCCGATCGTGCCGGCGGGCAGGGGAGTGACGTGCTGGCCGAGCACGATGTCGGGGTGGGGCACGAGGTCGCGGAGTCCGGCGTCGAGCATGGCCCGGGAGCCGGCGCCGTACTCCTCGGCCGGCTGGATCAGCACGACGAGGGTTCCCGTCCAGTCGGCCTTCTCGGCGACGAGCTTCTCGACCGCGCCGATCATCGCGGTGACGTGCATGTCGTGACCGCAGGCGTGCATGACCGGCACGGTGTTTCCGGAGGGGTCGATGCCGGTCGCGGTGCTCGCGTACGCCAGCCCGGTCTGCTCTCCGACGGGCAGCGCATCCATGTCGGCCCGCGCCCAGACGACCGGGCCGTCGCCGTTGCGCAGGATGCCGACCACGCCGGTGACGCCGATTCCCTCGTGCACCTCGAGGCCGAGATCCCGGAGGTGACCGGCGGCGATGCCGGCGGTGCGCGTCTCCTGGAACGAGAGCTCGGGATGCTGGTGCAGGTCGGTGTAGAGCGCTTCGAGGTCGATCGTCATGGCCCCGAGCCTAGTCGTGGCGGTACGACTCCAGTGCCGGTCCGGGGTGCAGCACGCCGTTCACGATCGAGCGGATCGCGAACTCGCTCGCCTCGCCCAGGTCGAACACGTCGCGGTGCAGCAGCCACTGCAGCTGCAGGCCGTCCATCACGGCGAGGATGCTGGCCGCTGCGGTCGTGATCGTCGAGGGCTCGGTCACTCCCTCCTGCGCGCACAGGGCGTGGAACGCCTCCGTCACCTCTCGCCGCAGCGTCGTGTACCGCTCTTCGAAGTACTCGCGCCCGGGGTGGTTGTCGGTCACGGACTCCGACGACAGCACGGTGTAGGCCTGCACGATCCCGGGGCGCCGTTCGTTCGCGATCGCGGTGCGCACGAGGTGCAGGAAGAGCTCGGGGCCACCGGGGATGTGCTTCTCGGCGAGCTCGGCCACGTCGGCCTGGTCGCGGTAGGCGAGCACCTCGAGCAGCAGCTTCTGCTTCGACCCGAAGTGATGCAGCACGCCGGCGTGGGTGATGCCGACCTGCTCGGCGACATCGGCGAGCGTGCCGTTGGTCGAGCCCTTGTTGCCGAAGATCTCCACCGCCGCCTTGAGGATCTGCTCGCGCTTCTCGCGGGTGGCAGGCCGGACGGACGTGTGGGCGACAGCATCCTTCGACATGGTCCATCCTCTTCTGCACGGAATCCTGCACTGGATCGTACTTGCCAACTCTACTTACCAACGAGTAACCTCGCACCAGCTTACTTTCTCGCCAGTAAGCAAATGCGGTCGGATGCCCGAGCACCGACAGTCACACAGCACAACGACCCGTGCCCAAGGAGAAGCAATGAAGCTCAGAAAGTCCCTCATCGCCGTCGCGGCGATCTCCGCCCTCGGCGTCTCGGCCCTCGCCGGCTGCGCAGCCGGCGGATCGAACGACGGTGATGCAGGATCCGGCGGCGCAGCACTGACGATCGCCAAGCCCGACGGTGCGATCACCACCGAGTCGAACAACCCCTACGTCGGCGACTCGTCGGCCTCGAAGTACGGCTACGGCAAGGTCATCTTCGAGACCCTCGGCCTCGTCAACCAGACCGGCGACCGCGAGGTCACCCCCTGGCTCGCCGAGACCATCGAGTGGAACGACGACTACACGGCAGTCACCGTCGTGCCCCGCAAGGACGTCACCTGGAGCGACGGCGAGCCCTTCACCGCCGACGACATCGTGTTCACCTACGAGCTCGTCTCGACCCCGGAACTCGACACCGCCGGCCTGAAGTTCGAGGGAGCGACCGTCGAGGGCGATGCAGTCACCCTGAACTTCGGCGAGTCGAAGTACGTCAACCAGGCGCGCGTGCTGCACGTGCCGATCGTGCCGAAGCACATCTGGGAGAACCTCGACGAGCCCGCCACCGACCCCGTCAAGGGCGACGATCTGGTCGGCACCGGCCCCTACGCGCTGTCGAACTGGTCGACCGAGTCGGTCACGCTCGAGGCTCGCGACGACTACTGGGGCGGCGACCTCGCCGTTCCCGAGCTGCACTACGTGTCATACGGCGACAACACCGCACTGACCACGGCTCTCGCACAGGGCGAGGCCGACTGGGCCCAGGCGTTCATCCCGCAGATCCAGGAGCAGTTCCTCGACGCCGACCCCGAGCACAACAAGTTCTTCGTGGCGCCGACCACGGGCTCGGCGACGCTGTTCATGAACCTGCAGCAGAAGCCGTTCGACGACGTGGCGTTCCGCCAGGCGCTCGCCTGGGTCATCGACCGCGACGCCTACGTCGACATCGCCCGCGAGGGTGCGAGCGAGCCGGTCTGGTCGGTGACCGGACTCTCGTCGATCCTCGAAGACGAGATCCAGCCCGAGTTCGAGGGCCAGGAGTACTCGGTCGACGCCGAGAAGGCACGCGACCTGCTCGAGAGCGCCGGATACACCTGGAAGGACGACGCGCTGATCGACCCCGACGGCACGCCCGTCTCGTTCACCCTCTCGGTTCCCTCGGGCTGGAGCGACTGGAACACCGCGCAGGAGCTCATCGCTGAGGATGTCACCGAGGCCATCGGCGCCGAGGTCAAGATCGACATGCCCGACTGGGGTGGCTGGGCAGGCCCCCGCGACGACGGCTCGTTCTCGGCCATCATCCACTGGCTCGAGGACAGCGGCACGGCATACGGCCTGTACACCTCGACGATGGACCCGCGCTGGATCTCGCCCGAGGGCATCGCAGGGTTCAACTTCGGACGCTTCGAAGACCCCGCTGCGACCGAGGCGCTGAACACCTACGCCAACGCCTCGTCGGATGACGAGCGCACCGCGGCGATCACGACGCTCGAGCAGATCTTCGTCGACCAGGTTCCGGCGATCCCGCTGGGCGCGCACCCGCTGCTCGGCGAGTACAACACCCGCAACTACGTCGGGTGGCCTTCGGAGGAGGACCCGTACGCCTCGGGCGACCCGACGCAGCAGAACATCGTGCAGATCCTCACGAAGCTGAAGCCGGCCGAGTAAGCAGTCCCGGAGGGGCGGGTGCAGCCCGCATCCGCCCCTCCCGCCGACCTCCCGACCGACGAAGGACCCCTCATGTCAGAACCCCTGCTCAGCGTGCGCGACTTCTCCGTCGTGTACGACGTCGATCCTCCCGTCGAGGCGGTGAAGAACGTCACGCTCGAACTGCAGAGAGGCGAGATCCTCGGTCTCGCCGGAGAGAGCGGATGCGGCAAGACCACGCTCGCCTACGGCCTGCAGCGCCTGCTGCGGGCCCCCGCCGTGATCGCGGGCGGCAGCGTGATCTTCCACGACGCATCCGGTGTCGACGTCGACATCAACGCGCTCGACGTCGAGGCGATGCAGAAGTTCCGCTGGGACAAGGTCTCGATGGTGTTCCAGGGCGCGATGAACGCGCTCAACCCGGTCGCGACGATCGGCTCTCAGCTCGAGGACGTGTTCGAGATCCATCGTCCTGGCATGACGCGGCGCCAGCGCCGGGCAGAGGCCGAGGAGCTGCTCGAGATCGTCAAGGTCGGTCGTCAGCGCACCCAGTCATTCCCGCACGAGCTGTCCGGCGGCATGCGTCAGCGCGTCATGATCGCGATGGCCCTCGCTCTGCGCCCGCAGCTGATGGTCATGGACGAGCCCACCACGGCGCTCGACGTGCTCGTGCAGCGAGAGATCCTCAAGCAGATCTCGCAGCTGAGGCACGAATTCGGGTTCTCGGTGATCTTCATCACCCACGACCTTCCCCTGCTGCTCGAGATCAGCGACCGCATCGCCATCATGCGCGAGGGCGAGATCGTCGAACTGGCCTCGGCCGAACAGATCTGGACCGATCCGCAGAACGACTACACGAAGACCCTGCTGTCGTCGTTCCCCCGTCTCACCGGTGCGAGAGGAGTGCTGACCCGATGACCACTCTCGAGTTCTCCCACGTCAGCAAGACCTACAACGTCCGCGGAGCAGGCCAGCTCAAGGCGCTCGACGACGTGAGCTTCACCCTGAACTCCGGCCAGACCATCGGTCTCGTGGGCCAGTCGGGCAGCGGCAAGTCCACCATCGCGAAGATCCTCACCCAGCTCGAGACCCCCACGTCCGGCGAGGTGCGCCTCGACGGCAAGCCCATCCCTCGACGAGGCAGGGGACTGCGGAAGTATCGCCAGCAGCTGCGGATGGTGTTCCAGGACCCGTTCGCCTCGCTCAATCCCTATCACTCGATCCGCTATCACCTCGAGCGTCCGATCCGTCTCGACGACGTCGTGCCCAAGAAGGACACCGAGGCCGAGGTGCGGCGGCTGCTCGAGCGCGTGCGCCTCGACGCGGATGCCGTGATCGACCGCCGCCCTCACGAGCTGTCCGGCGGCCAACGCCAGCGCGTCGCGATCGCCCGCGCGCTCGCCTCGCGGCCCTCGCTGCTCGTCGCCGACGAGCCGGTGTCGATGCTCGACGTCTCGATCCGCCTCGGAGTGCTGAACCTGCTCGCCGATCTGCAGCGAGAAGAGGGCCTCGGAGTGCTCTACATCACCCACGACCTCGCGACCGCGCGGCACTTCAGCGACAGGATCATGGTGCTGAATCAGGGCAAGGTCGTCGAGTACGGCGACGCCGACGACGTCATCCTCAACCCCCAGGACCCCTACACGCGCGAGCTGCGGGCGGCGTCTCCCGACCCCGACAAGCACTTCGCGACGACCGGATCGCACGGAGGTGCACTGTGACCACGACATCGCCCCAGCTCCCGCTCGTCGACGACGAGAACCGTGACGCGCTCGAGGTCGGCACCACCGCGACCGTCGCGCAGAAGGGGCGAGCCGTGGTGCCCTGGCGGTTCTTCGCCGGACGCGCGGGCTTCTACCTGTTCACCCTGTGGGCGGCCATCACGATCAACTTCTTCCTGCCGCGGTTCATGAAGGGAGACGCGGTCAGTTCGTACCTGGCGCGCAACCGCAACATCAGCCCCGAGGCGGCGGACTCGCTGCGAGCGCTGCTCGGCATCGACACCGACAAGTCGATGTGGCAGCAGTACATCGAGTACTGGGCGATGCTGTTCCGCGGCGACCTCGGCATCTCGACCCTGCACGGTCTTCGCCCGGTGAGCGAGGTGCTGGCATCCGCTCTTCCGTGGACACTCGGTCTCGTCGGGCTCGCCACGATCGTCTCGTTCGCCCTCGGAACGGTCGGCGGCGCGATCGTCGGCTGGAGGCGCGGCAGCCGGCTCGACGCCCTGATTCCCATCACCACGTTCTTCAACACGATCCCCTACTTCTGGCTCGGCCTCATCGCGATCGCGATCTTCTCCTCGACGCTCAAGTGGTTCCCGTCGTCGCACGCCTATGACAAGGGGCAGTCGCCCGAGTGGAGCCTGGACTTCATCGGGCAGGTGGTCGTGCACGGCACCCTGCCGGCGGTCACGATCATCATCGCGTCGCTCGGCGGATGGATGCTGGGCATGCGCAACATGATGCTCACGGTGCTCGACGAGGACTACATCACCGTCGCCCAGGCCAAGGGCATGCCGAATCGACGCGTGCTGTGGGCGTATGCCGCGCGCAACGCGGTGCTGCCGCAGATCCAGAGCTTCGCGCTCTCGATCGGGTTCATCGTCGGGGGCACGATCGTCATGGAGATGGTCTTCAGCTACCCCGGCGTCGGCAAGCTGCTGCTCGACGCCACGAATGCGAAGGACTTCGCGCTCATGCAGGGCGTCTTCCTCGTGATCACGCTGTCGGTGCTGGTGGCCAACATCCTCGCCGACATCGTCTACGCATACCTCGACCCGCGCACGCGCCAGACGGAGGCCTGACATGAGCGTTCCCACCTCGACCGACACCACCGCGCCCGACGGCAGCGTGATCGCCACCGGGATGCCGGAGACGGCCACGTTCCGCACTGCGGGCGACGTCACGCCCGCGCGCAAGACGTTCTGGTCGCAGCTCGCGCAGTCGTTCGCGATGTTCCGCAACCCCAAGTCGATCGCCGGGCTGATCATCCTCGGGGTGTTCGTGCTGATCGCGATCTTCGCGCCGCTGCTCGCGCCGTATGGGGCGACGCAGAAGGACCGCACCGCGCTGCGGCAGCCGCCCTCGCTCGACCACTGGCTCGGCACCACGCACATGGGCGAGGACGTGCTCAGCCAGCTGATCTTCGGCACGCGCGGCGTGGTGGTCGTCGGTTTCCTCTCGGCGATCATCGCCACGATCATCGCGATCACGATCGGTGTGATCGCCGGCTACGTGCGCGGCTGGAAGAGCGAGTCACTGTCGGCGCTCACGAACGTCTTCCTCGTGATCCCCGGCATCCCGCTGATCATCATCGTCGCCTCGCAGTTCGAGAACCCGCCCCTCATCGTGATCGCCGCGGTGCTGGGATTGACCGGCTGGGCGTGGGGCGCGCGTGTGCTGCGTGCGCAGACGATGTCGCTGCGCAACCGCGACTTCATCCAGGCGGCCAGGGCCAACGGCGAACCGCTGCACCGCATCATCACCGTCGAGATGCTGCCGAACCTCATGGCGCTGATCGCGTCGAGCTTCGTCGGGACCGTCACCGCGGCCATCCTCGGCCTCACGACCCTCGCCTTCATCGGGGTGATCCCGGTGAGCAACCTCAACTGGGGGACGATCCTGTTCTGGGCGCAGCAGAACGGCGCGTTCCCGCGGCTGTGGTGGTGGTACGTGCCCGCAGGGCTCTGCATCGCGATCATCGGCGTGGCCCTCTCGCTCATCAACTTCGGGATCGACGAGTACGTCAATCCGAGGCTGCGGTCGGCCGGCGAGCGAGCCCGAGCGATGAAGAAGAAGGGGCTCAACGTGAACGATCCCGTGACGGCGGTGCGCAGCGTGCAGAAGACCGACTCGGGTACCGTGCAGAGCGCGGCAACAGCGACGACGACCCATACGAAGACCGACAAGAAGACACAGAACGCCGAGTGATGACCTCTCAGACCCTGACCGAATCCCTGCCGTACCTCGACCCCGAACTGCCGATCGCCGCACGCGTCGCCGATCTCCTCGACCGCATGTCTGTCGAAGAGAAGATCGGGCAGATGCTGCAGCTCGACGCCCGCGACGACCTCGACGACCACGTGCTGGGTAAGCATGTGGGGTCCATCCTGCACACCTCGCCCGAGCGCATCATCCGCGCGAACGAGCTGACCTCGCAGACGCGACTGCGCATCCCGCTGCTCGTCGCCGAGGACTGCATCCACGGCCACTCCTTCTGGCCGGGCGCGACGATCTATCCGACGCAGCTCGGCATGGCCGCCACTTGGGACGCCGAGCTGGTCGAGAGGGTGGCGAGGGCCACCGCGGTCGAGGTCGCGGCGACCGGCATCCACTGGACGTTCTCGCCGGTGCTCTGCATCGCCCGCGACCTGCGCTGGGGCCGCATCGACGAGACGTTCGGCGAAGACCCGTTCCTGATCGGCGAGCTCGCCTCGGCAATGGTGCGCGGTTACCAGGGTGAGGGGCTCGACGACCCGACCGCGATCCTCGCGACGGCCAAGCATTTCGCCGGATACTCCGAGACGCAGGGCGGTCGGGATGCCAGCGAGGCCGACATCTCGCGGCGCAAGCTGCGGTCGTGGTTCCTGCCGCCGTTCGAGCGCGTCGCCCGCGAGGGATGCCGCACGTTCATGCTCGGCTACCAGACCACCGACGGCGTGCCGATCACGGTCAACGACTGGCTGCTCAGCGATGTGCTGCGCGGCGAGTGGGGCTACACCGGCACGCTCATCACCGACTGGGACAACGTCGGCCGCATGGTGTGGGAACAGCACGTGCAGCCCGACTACGCGCACGCCTCGGCTGCTGCGGTGAGCGCGGGCAACGACATGGTGATGAACACCCCGGGGTTCTTCGCCGGGGCGCTCGAGGCGGTGTCGAACGGCCTGCTCGCGGAAGACGCGTTCGACGACGCCGTCGCACGCATCCTCACGCTCAAGTTCGAACTGGGCCTGTTCGAAGACCCTCGGCTGCCGCAGGACGACCTCGACGCCGTGGTCGGCAGCGCTGCCCACGCCGTGCTCAACCTCGAGACCGCCCGTCGCTCGATCGTCCTGCTCGAGAACGACGGCGTGCTGCCGCTCGACCCGTCGCGCCCGTTGGCGGTGGCGGTCGTCGGGCCGCTCGCCGACGATGCGCAGACGCAGCTCGGCGACTGGGCCGGTGGCTCGGGTCAGGCCGGATGGCTCGACGGTCAGCCGCGCGAGATGATCACGACCGTGCTCGACGGCCTCGCGGGCGTCCACGGGTGGTCGATCACGCATGCCCGCGGTGCCGACATCCTCAGCCTCGAGGACGACCCCCGCGGGGCGAAGTTCCCCGACGGGCAGCCCCGCCCCTCGGTCGTGGTGCCCAGCGCGCCAGACGACGCGATGATCGCGCGGGCCGTTGCCGCCGCCGAGGCATCCGATGTCGTCGTCGCGGTGGTGGGCGACCGCATCGAGCTCGTGGGCGAGGGCCGCTCGACCGCCACCCTCGAGCTGATCGGCGGGCAGAACGCGATGCTCGACGCGCTCATCGCGACGGGGAAGCCCGTCGTCGTGGTGCTTCTGGCCTCGAAGCCGCTGGTGCTGCCGGCATCCGCATCGAAGGCTGCCGCCGTGATCTGGGCGGCGAACCCGGGAATGCAGGGCGGGCGCGCTCTCGCCGAGATCATCTCGGGCGCTGTCGAGCCGACAGGGCGTCTGCCGATCTCGTTCGCGCGTCACGTCGGCCAGCAGCCGACGTACTACAACCAGATCCGCGGCCAGCACGGCGACCGCTACGCAGACCTCACGCAGTCTCCGGCCTGGGCGTTCGGCGAGGGGCTGTCGTACTCGACGGTCTCGTACGGCGAGCTCTCACTCGTATCTGATCGGCTCGGGCGTGACGACACGATCGTCGCCGAGGTGACGGTGACCAACACCGGGTCGCGCCCCGCGCGCGAGACCGTTCAGTTCTACGTCCGCGACTCCGTCACGAGCGTGAGCTGGGCAGACAAGGAGCTCAAGGCCTACCGCCAGGTCGACGTGCTGCCGGGGGAGTCGGCGCGAGTGCGCATCGAGGTGCCGGTGAGCGAGTGCTCGATCGTGGATGCGGCCGGCATCCGCCGCGTCGAGTCCGGTGCATTCGAACTGCTGGTCGGTCCGAGTTCACGCGATGAGGCACTGCTGAGCGCTGCGTTCACCGTGGTGTGAGTCTCTGCGACGAGGGCGCTCAGGCGTCCTCGTCGCGGAGGCGCTGCGGCCCGGCGCCCTGACTTCCGAGGGCGTCGTCGGGGTTGAGCAGACCGCACGCCTTCATCGACAGGCAGCCGCAGCCGATGCATCCGGTCAGCTCCCGCTCCAGTCGTTCGATGCCCTCGCGGCGCTTCTCGAGTTCGCGCTTCCATCGGCGCGACGCCCGCTGCCAGTCGTCGTGGCTCGGGGTCTGCGTGAGCGGAACGTCGGCGAACGCGTCCTGCACATCCGAGAGCGGGATGCCGAGGCGCTTCGCCACGGTGATGAGCGAGACCCGCCGCAGCATATGTCGGGCGTAGCGACGCTGATTTCCGGCGGTCCGCGTCGAGGCGATGAGTCCGAGGCTCTCGTAGAAGTGCAGGGCCGAGGGGGCCACGCCGGTGCGCCGGCTCATCTCGCCGATCGTCAGCGGCTCGTCGGGTCCGTGGACGGCGCGGTCTGCGGCAGCATCCGAGCTCATGCCGACCTCCCTCGATTTGACCTCAAGTGTACTTGAGGTCATACGGTGGCAACCGTGACCCGAACGGAGACCGCCACCCCATGACCTACGTGATCGCGCTCCCGTGCGTCGATGTCAAGGACCGTGCGTGCATCGACGAGTGCCCTGTTGACTGCATCTATGAGGGCGAACGCTCGCTGTACATCCACCCCGACGAATGCGTCGACTGCGGCGCGTGCGAGCCCGTCTGCCCCGTCGAGGCGATCTACTACGAAGACGACCTTCCCGACGAGTGGCAGGACTACTACAAGGCCAACGTCGAGTTCTTCGACGACCTCGGCTCGCCGGGCGGTGCCGCGAAGCTCGGCATCATCGAGCACGACCACCCGATCATCGCAGCCCTTGCGCCCCAGGAGGCACCCGAATGAGCACTGAGCAGCACCCCGCCGCGCCGATTCCGTCCGAGGTCGGTGAAGGGCTCAAGGCCGCCTTCCGCGCTCATCCGGCGGGTGTCGCCATCATCACGGCGATGACCCCTCAGGGGCCGGTGGGTCTCACAGCATCCAGCGTCGCATCCGTCGCGGTCGACCCCGCAGCGATCGTGTTCTCGGTGACGAGGGCGACCGGCAGCGCCGGATCGATCCTCAACGCCGAGTCGTTCGTCGTGCACCTGATCGACGACGAGCACTCGGCGCTGGCCCAGAGCTTCGCGGTGAGCGGCGCCGACCGCTTCACGCCCGACCAGGGATGGAGCTCGCTGCCCACCGGAGAGCCCTACCTGGCAGAGGCGCGCGCCGCGATGCGCGGTCACACCATGTCGACCGTCGCGGTCGGGTCGTCGACCGTCGTGGTCGCCGAGATCGACGAGGTGCTGCTGGGACGGCCGGGCCGACCGCTCGTCTACCTCGATCGTCGATTCCACTCGCTGCCGCACGACCAGAACTGAAGTCCGAACGAAAGGAACAGCATGACCTCCGCGTACACCCTTCCCGAGCTGCCGTACGACTACTCGGCGCTCGCCCCGCACATCTCCGGCAAGATCATGGAGCTGCACCACTCCAAGCACCACCAGGCCTACGTGACCGGTGCGAACACGGCCCTCGAGCAGCTCGCTGCCGCCCGCGAGTCCGGCGACTTCGCCGCCGTGAACAAGCTCGAGAAGGACCTCGCGTTCAATCTCGGCGGCCACATCAACCACTCGGTGTTCTGGGAGAACCTGTCGCCCGACGGAGGCGGCAACCCCGAGGGTGAACTGGAGGCGGCGCTGACCGACGCGTTCGGCTCGATCGACGCCTTCCGCGCGCACTTCACGGCGACCGCGCTCGGTGTGCAGGGCTCCGGATGGGCCGTGCTCGCCTGGGACAGCGTCGGCGCGCGTCCGGTCATCTTCCAGCTGTTCGACCAGCAGGGCAACGCGCCTCTCGGCGTGACGCCGCTGCTGCAGCTCGACGTCTGGGAGCACGCCTACTACCTCGACTACCTCAACGTGCGCGCCGACTACGTCAAGGCGTTCTGGGAGCTCGTCAACTGGTCGGACGTGCAGCGCCGGTTCCAGGCTGTGCAGGAGAAGACCGCGGGACTCATCGTCGCCCGTTGACCTCACCCCGGGCGTCGCCTTTCGAATCGCGCACTTTGCACTTTCCGACCGTGTGAAACTGCAAAGTGCGCGATTCGAACGGGGCGGGAGGCCGCCTCAACCCAGCAGCTCAGCCGCCAGCGCCTCGATGCGACGGCGGATGTCGTCACGGATCGGGCGCACGGACTCGATCCCCTGCCCGGCCGGGTCGTCGAGCGTCCAGTCCTCATAGCGCTTGCCGGGGAAGAAAGGGCAGGCGTCGCCGCATCCCATCGTGATCACGACGTCGGATGCCTGCACGGCCTCTGTCGTCAGCACCTTGGGCGCCTCGGAGGCGATGTCGATGCCGAGCTCGCCCATCGCCTCCACGGCTACCGGATTGATCTGGTCGGCAGGCATCGATCCGGCCGAGCGCACCTCGATGCGATCTCCTGCGATCTCGCGCAGGAAGCCGGCGGCCATCTGTGAGCGTCCCGCGTTGTGCACGCACACGAAGAGGACGGAGGGGATGCCGGTGGTCACCTCTCCAGGCTAAGCGAGCGCGGACCGGCACGGCGCACGCGCGCGGCTCAGGAACTCCCGACCGTGGACTTCAGCTTCGCCATCACCTGGGTGATCGTGAAGGATGCCGATTCCTGCCGCGCAGGGAACTCGGCGAGGGACTGCAGCATGGTCGCGACGTAGGCCTGCGCCGGGATGAACAGGAAGACATGGTCGAGCACCCAGTCCCAATAGGTGTTCGAGGTGATATCCGCGCGTTCGAAGGGATCCGTGCGCAGATTGAAGAGCTTGGGGAACCGCAGCTCGACATAGGGTTCCTGCCACACCTGCAGCGTGCCGACCGCGCGCTGCTCGAGGAAGACGAACTTCCAGTTCTCGAAGCGCAGCGCCGTGAGGTCGCCGTCGTCCGAGACGTAGAAGAAGTGGCGGCGCGGACTGTGCTGGACCGCTCCCGTGATGTAGTCGAGCTGGTTGTTCCCGTCGAGATGCACTCGGAACTCCGTGCCGTGCAGCGTGGTTCCCGTCTTCAGGCGGTCGGCGATATCGGCATCGCCCGCGGCCGCAAGCAGCGTCACGAACCAGTCGTTGTGGCTCACGATGCCGTTCAGCGTCGTGCCCGCGGGGATGTGCCCCGGCCAGCGCACCATCGCCGGCACCCGGTAGGCGCCCTCCCAGTTCGAGTTCTTCTCGTTTCGGAACGGCGTCATGCCGGCATCCGGCCAGCTGTTCATGTGCGGGCCGTTGTCGGTCGAGTACATGACGATCGTGTTCTCGGCGATGCCGAGCTCATCGAGCAGATCGAGCAGGCTGCCGACCACGTCGTCGTGATCGAGCATCGTGTCGTGATACTCCGACTGCCAGCGCCCGGCACGGCCCTTGCTCTCCTCCTTGGTGTGGGTGCGGAAGTGCATGTGCGTCGAGTTGAACCACACGAAGAACGGGGTGTCGTCGTCGGTCTGAGCGCGGATGAAGTCCGCCGCCGCATCGCGGAACTCCTCGTCGACGGTCTCCATGCGCTTCCTCGTCAGCGCCCCGGTGTCTTCGATGCGCTGCGTGCCGTCGTCGTTCGCCCAGGAGTGGATCACGCCACGCGGGCGGAACCTCTCACTGAACCCCGGATACTCCTCGTCGGTCGGGTAGTCGGGGTGCTCCGGCTCCTCCTCGGCGTTCAGGTGATAGAGGTTGCCGAAGAACTCGTCGAAACCGTGCGCCGTCGGCAGGTGCTCGTCCCGGTCGCCGAGGTGGTTCTTGCCGAACTGGCCCGTGGCGTATCCGTGGTGCTTGAGCGCATCCGCAATCGTCGGATCCTCGGGCTGGAGACCGAGCTTCGCCCCCGGCATCCCGACCTTGGTGAGCCCGGTGCGGTACGGATTCTGTCCCGTGATGAACGCCGCCCGCCCGGCGGTGCAGCTCTGCTCGCCGTAGTAGTCGGTGAACTTCACGCCCTCATCGGCGATCCGATCGATGTTCGGAGTCCGATAGCCCATCAGGCCGTCGGTGTAGGTGCTCAGATTGGCGATGCCGATGTCGTCGCCCCAGATGATGAGGATGTTGGGCTTGTCGGACATTGTCGCTCCTCGGTCGGCGGTGAACCCGGGCAGACGCCCGTGCCGCTCAGCCAACCAGGGGTGCCGACCGGGGGACAGGGGTGCCTCACACGGAGCGGGTGAGGCGGAATCCGATGTGCGACATGCCGGTGTCCTCGGCCTGGGGTGATCGCGCGGCAGGGCGGAAGCGCAGGCAGTAGTCGGGGGAGCACAGGTGCGATCCGCCCTTGAGCACCCGGCGCGGGATGCTGGGGAAGCCCTCCTGAGCACTTGCCGCGGCGAGCAGGTTCGCGCGTTTGCCGGGATCCACCGGTTTGTCCGAGAGCTTCAGATGCCGGGGAGTGTAGAAGTCGCTCGTCCACTCCCAGACGTTCGCGATCATGTCATAGAGCCCGTAGCCGTTCGGGGCGTACGACCCGATGGGGGCCGTGCCGCCGACGCCCTGGTTGTCGTAGGGGAAGCGACCCAGCCAGGAGTTCGCCTGCGCCTCGCCGCCGGGGTAGATCTCCTCGCCCCACGCGAACGCGGCCCCGTCGACCCCGCCACGGGCGGCATACTCGTGCTCTGCTTCGGTGGGCAGCCGCATCCCGACCCAGTCGGCGTAGGCGACGGCATCCTCGAACGCGATATGCACGACCGGATGCTGCAGTCGGTCGTCGACCGACGAATCGGGGCCGAACGGATGCCGCCACGAGGCGCCCGCCTGCCACCGCCACCAGTTGCGCCAGTTGCGCAGGTCCGTCGGGCCGGTGGTCGGCGTGAAGACCATGGAACCGGGCACGAGATCCTTCGGATCCGCGTCGGGAAAGGCCGCCGGGTCGAGCGGTCGCTCGGCCACCGTGACATAGCCCGTAGCATCGACGAACTCGGCATACTGCGCGTTGGTCACCTCGTAGCGGTCGATCTCGAACGACGCGACCTCGCGCTCGTGCACCGGGCGCTCGTCGGGATAGAAGTCTTCGGACCCCATCCGAAAGGTTCCGCCGGGGATCAGCACCATGTCGCGAATGTCCGTCACGCGGGTCAGCGTAGCGTCCGCGCGTTCGCGAGGGTCGAGAAACTCGCCCGTGCGGGGTTAGCCGACCAGTCGCGCGGTCGTGCCGCGGACGTTCAGCTCATAGGGGAGCTCGGCCGGGATGCCGGCGGCATCGCCGTCGGCGAGCTTGGCGAGCACGGCATCCGCCGCACGCTCGCCCTGTCCGAGGGGGAATTGATCGACGGTGGTGAGTCGGAAGAACTCGCCGAGCTCATGGCCGTCGATGCCGACGATCGAGAGGTCGTCCGGCACCGCGAAACCGAGGTCGCGGGCGGCGAGGATCGCGCCGATCGCCATCTCGTCGGATGCCGCGAACACGGCGGTCGGCCTCGGGCCTGGCCGCCCGAGCAGCTGCTTCGCCGCGCGGTATCCGCCCTCGACTGTGAAGTCGGCGGGCTCGAGGAAGGCGGGATTCAGTGGGATGCCGGCCTTGGCCAGCGCCTTCTCGAAGCCCAGGCGGCGGTTCGTCGGGATGTGGAAGTCGATGTCGAACTCGGGGTTCGCACCGATGTGGGCGATGTCGTGGTGGCCGAGACCGATCAGGTGCTCGGTCGCCAGCTGGGCGACGGCGACATCGTCGACCGTGAGGGTGTCGAGCTTCGGGTTGGGCCCACCGATCGCGATCACCGGCAGACCCAGGTCGAGCAGATGCTGCGTCTCGTCGTCGTCGAGCTCGATCGACACCGCGATCACGGCATCGACCCGCTGCCGTCGCAGGAACGTGTCGAACACGTGGCGGCGCACGTCCTTGTCGGCGGTGATGTTGTAGAGGGTGATGTCGTATCCCTCTCGCATCAGCGCGGCGGATACGCCCGACAGCACCGTGCTGAAGAACCACCGGTCGAGGAAGGGCACCACGACGCCGATGTTGCGGGTTCGGCCGGATGCCAGACTCGACGCCCGAGACGACACGACGTAGCCGAGCGCCGATGCCGCCTCCTGCACGCGCAGGCGCGCGGACTCCGAGACATGGCCTCGCCCGCTCAGCGCGCGGGAGACGGTCGCGGTCGAGACGCCGGCGAGCCGGGCGACCTCATCGATGCTCGCCATGGGATTCCTCTCTGAGCCGGAGAGGCCGCGACACCCGGATCGGATGCCGCGGCCCACCGTGTGCGGCTTACGCCGTGGTGTACCAGACGGCCGTGTCGACGGGCACGGCGCCTCCGTCGAACAGCTGGCTCTGCAGGATCACGAACGCGTTTTCGGGCAGCGGGATCGGCTCGGCGCCCAGGTTCGCGAGCACGTGCACGTCGCCGCGGCGGAAGGCCACTGCATCCGCTCCCGCGTCCTCCCAGACGAGCGATCCGCTGCCGAAACCGTACTCCCGGCGGCCGGCGAGCAGGCGCTTGTACAGAGCGAGCGTCGAGGAGGGGTCGACCTCTTCGACATCGCGCGCGTATGCGGCCCAGTCGGCGGGCTGCGGGAGCCACGATGCGCCGGTCTCGTTGAAGCCGAACGCCGGAGCCTCGGCCTCCCAGGGCAGCGGCACGCGGCATCCGTCGCGGCCGTAGCGCTCGCCGTTGGTGCGGAACCACGTCGGGTCCTGGCGGAACGCGTCGGGGATCTCCATGGCCTCGGGGAGACCCAGCTCCTCGCCCTGGTACAGGTATGCCGAACCGGGGAGCGCGAGCATCACGGTCGTCGCTGCGCGGGCGCGAGCGAGTCCGATCGCGGTGTCGGGCTTGTCCGGCGTGTTCGGGCCGATGCCCTCGCCCTGCGGGTTCTCGGCGGTGAGGGCGAGACGCGAGGCGTGGCGCACGACGTCGTGGTTCGACAGCACCCAGGTGCTCGGAGCGCCGACGGCGCCGAACGCGTCGAGTGACTCGCGGATGACCTCACCCAGTGCCTTCGCATCCCACTCGGTCATGAGGTAGGGGAAGTTGAAGGTCTGGTGCATCTCGTCGGGGCGCACCCACAGGGCGGTCTGCTTCAGCGTCGGCATCCAGGCCTCGCCGCACAGCGCGCGGTCGCCGTCGTACTCGGCGAGCACCTTGTGCCAGTCGCGGTAGATGTCGTGCACGCCGTCCTGACCCCAGTAGGGCACGTTCGCCTCGCCGCCGCCCATCGAGTCGGCGTCTGCCGGGGGCGTGTAGTCGGGCAGGCCGTCTGCCTTGATCATGCCGTGCGCCACGTCGACGCGGAAGCCGTCGACGCCGCGGTCGAGCCAGAAGCGGAGGATCGAGCGGAACTCCTCGCGCACCTCTTCGTTGTTCCAGTCGAAGTCGGGCTGCGTCGGGTCGAAGATGTGCAGGTACCACTGGCCCGGCGTGCCGTCTGCCTCGGTGACGCGCTCCCACATGCCGCCGCCGAAGACGGACTCCCAGTTGTTCGGGGGCAGTTCGCCGTTCTCGCCCTTGCCGTCGCGGAAGATGTACCGTGCGCGCTCGGGGCTGCCGGGGGCAGCCTTCAGCGCCTCCTGGAACCAGGCGTGCTGAGCGGAGGAGTGGTTCGGGACCAGGTCGACGACCACGCGGATGTCACGAGCATGCGCCTCGTTCAGCATCGTGTCGAAGTCGTCGAGGGTGCCGAACAGCGGGTCGACATCGCGGTAGTCGGCGACGTCGTAGCCGGCGTCGCGCTGAGGGCTCGTCATGAACGGGCTCAGCCAGATCGCGTCGACCCCGAGCTCCTTCAGCGAGTCGAGCCGGCTGGTGATGCCGGGCAGGTCGCCGATGCCGTCACCAGAGGCGTCGGCGAACGAACGGGGGTAGATCTGGTAGATGACCGCACTGCGCCACCACTCGGAACCGGGGGCTGCGATCTGCTCAAGCTGTGCCATGGCAACAGGCTAGTGCAAACGCTTACATGATTGCCAGAGCGAGCATCGAATCGATTCGGGGGCAGCGATATTCTGCGCCGGTCCGCGGTCGCTTGCAGGCCCGGGAGTATGCTTCGGGCATCCGACCACTGGAGGCTGTCATGGTTCCCGAGATCAACTACTGGGCAGTTCTGCTCGCGACCGCCTCGAGCATGGTCGTCGGCTCGATCTGGTACGCGCCGAAGGTGTTCGGCACGCGCTGGTCGAAGCTCGCGAACGTCGACATGGATCGCCCCGGTTCGAGCGCGACGATGGCGATCATCACCACCGTGTTCGTGAGCTTCGCGACGGCATGGGTGCTGGCCGGAGCGTCCGCGATCGCCTGGCACTTCTACGACGGATCGTTCTTCTGGGCCGCTGTCGTCACCGGCGTGCTGCTCTGGGCCGGCTTCACGGCCGCCCGGTTCATCACGCACGACGCCTTCGAAGGGCGCCCGACGGCCCTGACCACCATGAACATCGCTCACGAGCTGGTCACGATCGTGGTCATGTCCGTGCTCATCGGAGTGTGGCCGCCGGCGCTCGGCTAGCTCGCCGCGGCATCCTTCGTGAGGTCCTGCGCGAACATGACGAGGATGCCGCTCGGGCCGCGCAAGTACGTGAGCCGATACACGTCCTGGTAGTTCGCGACTCCTCGCAGCGGGTGATATCCGTGCCGGGCGGCGATGGACAGGGATTCATCGATGTCGTCGACCGAGAACGCCACCCGGTGCATCCCGATCTCGTTGGGCAGCGTCGGCTCGGTCTCGATCGCGCCGGGATGGATGTATTCGAACAGCTCGAGCTGGCCGTGGCCGTCGGGTGTCTGCAGCACGGCGATCTTCGCGTGGTTGCCGTCGAGGCCGACGGCGGTGTCGGCCCATTCGCCGCTGACCTCGTCGCGACCGAGCACGGTGAGGCCGAGATCGGTGAAGAAGGCGATGGTCGCCTCGAGGTCTCGCACCGCGATGCCGACGTTCTCCAGGGTGATGGGCATGGTCCGCATGCTACTCGCCGGGTGCGACACGCCGTATTCTCCGAAAGAGTAGACCTTCGGGCCTTCCGCGTGGACTTGCTGGTATGCCAGCATTTTGGTCGTGACCTCCTGGTCGCCTGCGGGCCGCGCTCACGCGCCGCGGTTATGACCGAGGGGGTCTTGATGTCGGGTTGGTCGCGCCGTTCAGCGCCCTGGATGGTCACCGCCGCGCTCATCGCCGCCGCCCTCGTCGCGGGCGCCACGACCGCGGCGTCCGGTGACGGCCCCGGCGAAGATCCCACCGCCGCACCCGACCCCAGCCTCTCGGTCTCTCTGGCCTACGAGTTCCTCGACGCGCGCACCGATGAATTCTGCGACGGCGCCGGCCACTGCCTCCCCCGCAGCTACCAGGGCGGTTTCTTCACCGACCTGCCGACCTGGGACTTCACCCCCTCGTTCGTCTACGACGACGCCCTCGTCGTGATCGCCTACACGGCGCGCGGCTTGCCCGACGACCTCCGCCGGGCGCGGACCATCGGCGACACGCTGCTCTTCGTGCAGGCCGGCGATCCGATCGGCGACGGTCGTGTGCGCACGTCGTACGAGCCGCACGGCATCCGTCAGGGGCGGATCGAGATCACCGGCCCCGGCACCTTCACCGGCAATCAGGCCTGGACGGGCATGGCCCTCGCACGGCTGTTCCACGCCACCGGCGAGCAGAAGTATCTCGACGGAGCGCTCCGGATCGCGGAGTGGATCCAGGCGAACACCGCCGACATGGCGCGCGCGCCGTTCGGCTACACCGGGGGCCAGCTCGAAGACGGCTCGTCGCTGGAATGGAAGTCGACCGAGCACAACACCGACATCGCCGGCTTCTTCACCCAGCTCGCCCAGCTGACCGGCGACCCCGTGTGGGCCGATCGCGCCGCCGTCGCCACGGCCTTCGTCGCCGCGATGCAGAGCGCCGACGGCCACGTCGACACCGGCACCCTGCTCGACGGCTCGACCGTCAACACGTATCCCGTGCCGCTCGACGCCCAGACCTGGACGCTGCTCGGCACCGGAGATCCGCGGTACGGTGCGGCCGTCGACTGGGCGCTCGCGAACCTCATGGCCACCGACGGACAGTACACCGGCCCGTCAATCAGTCATGTCGACACCTCCAAGGTGTGGTTCGAGGGCGGCGGCCATCTGGCGTTGGCTCTGAAGCTGAGGGGCGCGGCGGGAGACGCCGACCGCGCGGAGGCGCTGCTCGGCAGCATCCGCCTCGGTCAGCGCGGCGCGGCGAACGGTGACGGCAAGGGCATCGTCGCGACGTCGACCGACGGGCTCGACTCGGGCTTCGGCGACCTCTACTACGCCAGCCTGCACACCGGTGCGACGGCGTGGTACCTGCTCGCCGCCGCCGGCGACAACCCCTTCACGCTTCCGGCCGACTGACTCCGTCCCCGGGCGTTCGAATCGCGCACTTTGCAGATTTCCGGACCGAAAATCTGCAAAGTGC